>NZ_JAENRY010000355.1 GCF_016612545.1 Streptomyces sp. MBT65
GAAGCTCTTGTGACGTTGGTGGCCACTACGGCGGTCATGGCGGCCACCAACGTCACAAGAGCTTCGGTCACATGCTGTTCTCCAGCTGACCGGCACACGAAGAAGCCCCCGGTCGCGGTGAGCGCCGGGGGCTTCGGTGTGTGGACGATACTGGGATTGAACCAGTGACCTCTTCCGTGTCAGGGAAGCGCTCTCCCGCTGAGCTAATCGTCCTCGGGACCACGATCCGGGGATCATGGGCGGTGCGTGCGCGATACTGGGATTGAACCAGTGACCTCTTCCGTGTCAGGGAAGCGCTCTCCCGCTGAGCTAATCGCGCGGGGATCCTCGCGGACCAAGTCCTTGCGGACCAGTGGACGATACTGGGATTGAACCAGTGACCTCTTCCGTGTCAGGGAAGCGCTCTCCCGCTGAGCTAATCGTCCTTGGAGGTGGAGACGGGATTTGAACCCGTGTAGACGGCTTTGCAGGCCGTTGCCTCGCCTCTCGGCCACTCCACCAGGAGTGCGGGGGGTCGGGAAGATCCCCCACTTCCTGCGAGCGGACGACCAGGTTCGAACTGGCGACCTCAACCTTGGCAAGGTTGCGCTCTACCAACTGAGCTACGTCCGCTTGTCGTTTCCGCTCGGCTTGCGCGTCGCGGCGACGAGTTGAACTCTAGCGGATTCCGGGGCCAGCACAAAAACGCGTTTGTGCAGCGTGCTGGCCTGCGGCTACGGCAACACATGGTCAGGGCACCCGTGGGGACACGGCCGGGCAACCTGTGAGACACCCGCCATAGACTCGACGGCGTGTCCCGTCTCGTCCCCCTCGCCCGTTTCGGCGGCCGTGTCGCCACCGGTCTCCTCGATGTCACCAGCGATCCCGCGGCCCTGGACTCCACCGGCTTCTGGGCGGTCGCGGCCGACTTCGAGGGCCGTCTGACCTGCGCGCGCTTCCGCGACGTACGACACGAACCGGTCCCGGCACCCGCCCCCGGCGCCTGGCACGCCCCCGCGACCGACGCCTGGACGACCTCGCTCGACCGCGCCGCCTACACCGCCGGCGTCCGCCGCATCCGGGAGCACATCGCGGCCGGCGAGGTCTACCAGGCCAACCTGTGCCGCGTCCTGTCCGCACCGGTCGCCCCCGACGCCGACGTGGACGCCCTCGCCGCCCTGCTCGCACGCGGCAACCCGGCGCCGTACGCAGGAACGATCCGGCTGCCCGGGCACGGGGTGGAGATAGCCACCGCCTCGCCCGAACTCTTCCTGCGCCGCACCGGGCGGGTCGTCGAGTCGGGGCCGATCAAGGGGACCGGGCGGACCGAGGCGGACCTGTTGCAGAAGGACTACGCCGAGAACGTGATGATCGTGGACCTGGTCCGCAACGACCTGGGCCGGGTGTGTGCCACGGGGACCGTGACCGTGCCGGACCTGTGTGTCGTCGAGAAGCACCCCGGTCTCGTCCATCTCGTGTCGACGGTCCGGGGTGAGCTGCCCGCGGCGGCCGGCTGGCCCGAGCTGCTCGCCGCCGCCTTCCCGCCCGGCAGCGTCACCGGTGCCCCCAAGTCCAGTGCCCTGCGCATCATCGGCGCCCTGGAGAACGCGCCGCGCGGCCCCTACTGCGGGGGCATCGGCTGGGTCGACGCGGACCGCGGGACCGGTGAACTGGCCGTCGGCATCCGCACGTTCTGGATCGACCGTGCCGACGGCGCGCTCCGTTTCGGCACCGGTGCGGGCATCACCTGGGGTTCGGACCCCGAGGGGGAGTGGCGGGAGACCGAGCTGAAGGCGGCCCGGCTGCTCGCGATAGCGTCGGGCGCGTACGAGGTGAGCGGAGGGGCTCTTTCATGAAGATCTGGCTCGACGGCGGGCTCCAGGACACCGAGTCCGCCCGTGTCTCCGTCTTCGACCACGGACTGACCGTGGGCGACGGCATTTTCGAGACGGTGAAGGCGACGGACGGGAAGACGTTCGCGCTGACCCGCCATCTCGACCGGCTGACCCGCTCCGCGCGCGGCCTCGGCCTCCCCGACCCCGACCTCGACGAGGTCCGTCGCGGCTGTGCGGCCGTCCTCGCCGCCAACCCGCTGCCGTTCGGCCGGCTCCGCATCACGTACACCGGCGGCCACGGCCCGCTCGGCTCCGACCGCGGCGAGCACGGCCCGACCCTCGTGGTCGCCCTCGGCGAGGCGAAGCGCCGCCCCGACTCCACGGCCGTGGTCACCGTCCCGTGGACCCGCAACGAGCGCGGCGCCCTCGCAGGCCTCAAGACCACCTCGTACGCCGAGAACGTCGTCGCGCTCGCCCGTGCCCACCAACACGGCGCCTCCGAGGCCCTGTTCGCCAACACGGTCGGCCAACTCTGCGAAGGCACGGGGTCGAACGTCTTCGTCGTCCTGGACGGCGAGATCCACACCCCGCCGGTCGCCTCCGGCTGTCTCGCCGGCATCACCCGCGCCCTGACCGTCGAATGGACCGGCGCCAAGGAGACCGACCTGCCGCTGGACGTCCTCGAGCGCGCCGACGAGGTCTTCCTCACGTCGTCCCTGCGGGACGTCCAGGCCGTGCACCTGGTCGACGCCCGCCAACTCCCGGGCGCGGCAGGGCCGGTGACCGCCAAGGCGATGCGCGTCTTCGACGAGCGGTCGGCCGACGACCTTGATCCATAAAGGCCTCATTTATTGGGCTGACCTGGTGCTCCGGGTCGGGTAGAACACAGTTGATGACCACAACCCTGCGGCCGACCGAGCCGCTTCAGCAGGAGGCCGACGGGTCGCGTTCACGCCGTTACCAGGTGTGCGTGAACAGCCGTCCCGTCGGCTCGATCACCCTCGGCACGCATCCGTCCTACGGTGACTCGGCGGCCCTGATCCTGGACCTGGGCATCGACGAACCGGACCGTCGGCGCGGCCGGGGCACGGTGGCCGCGCTCGCCGCCGAGGAGGTGGTGCGGGGCTGGGGCTGCGACCGCATCGAGGTGTCCGTACCCGCGGAGGCGGAGGCGGCGCTGAGGGTGGCGACTGCCCTCGGATACGTCGTCCGCAACCGCCACATGGAGAAGCCGCTCGGCGACACCGCGCCCGAACTGCCCGCGGGGAGCCGGGGTCGGCCCATGACCCAGGAGGAGTACGGCCCCTGGAAGGACCTCGGGACGCGGGACTTCGCGAAGAGCTGGACCGATCGCGGGGTGCCCGAGGCCGAGGCCCTGGCCAGGGCGCTGCAGAGCAACGCCGATCTGCTGCCCGACGGACTCGCCACCGCGAACATGACCTTCAGCGTCCTGGAACACGACGGGGAGGTGGTGGGCACGCTCTGGACGGGCCTCCGCGAGGGCAGGGCCTTCGTCTACAAGGTCGAGTCCGACGCGCGTCATCGGGGCAGGGGCCACGGCCGCTCCCTGATGCTCCTGGCCGAGGCGCAGGCCGTCGCCACCGGACTGCCGGCCATCAAACTGAACGTCTTCGCGGGCAACACCCCGGCCGAGCGGCTCTACGAGTCGCTCGGCTACGAGACGGTCACCCACCACCTGTACAAGAGCCTGCTCTGACGCCTGCCGCGAGGCTCACTCGGCCCCGGCGAGCAACCGGTCGGCGATCTCCTCGATACGGGCGCGGAGCCCTTCCTGGCTCTTGCCGCCGTCGAGGCGCTCGCCGCCGATGACATACGTCGGGGTGCCGGTGACGCCGATGGCCTTGCCCTCGGCCTGGTCGGCGTCGACGATCAGGATGTGCCGGCCGTCGATCAGCGCGGTGTCGAACTCCTCGGCGTCGAGACCGAGTTCGGCGGCCACCTCGACCAGGAAGGGTTCTCCCTTACGGTCCAGCTCCGCGACCCGGCCGAGCACGGCCTCGATGTAGTCCCAGCCCTTTCCCTGTTCGACGGCCTCCTCGGCGGCCTGCGCGGCGGCGAACGCGTGCTTGTGCTTCTCCACCGGGAAGTGCCGCAGCCGCACCTCCAGCCGGTCGCCGTAGCGGGCCCGCAGGGCGCGTACATCGTCCAGGGCGGTGGCACAGTCCGGGCACTGGAGCTCGCACCAGACGTCGAGGACGGGGGTGCGCACGGAGGGGAGGTCACTCATGGCCCCAGTCTCCCAGCCCCGGCCGAGCCGCCCCAACCGGGACCACAGAACGCGTTCCTACGACACCAGGACGCGTTTCTACGACGCCGACCGGCACCTGGGGAGGAGTCGACCCGGAGATGTCCCTGAGGTCCGACTCAGGCATGGCCTCCCGGGGACCAGACGGTGCAGGATGGAAGGGACGAAGTGCGCGTTGCCCGATCAACCGCACGCCGCCCGAACCGCTGCTACCCGAACCGAACGATGCTGGAGGACCGGATGATTGCCGAGACCGTCTGTTCCGCCGTCTCTGCGGCCGGCCTGGGCATCGCGGCGGTCACCGCGTACCGCAAGCGTTTTCTCTCCGCCGCGCGGATCGCCGCCTATTCGCTGGTGCCGGTGGGCCTGGTGATGACCGGGGTCGTCGGCTGGGCGGCCGACACCGCGTTCAGTCCCACGGCCTGGGCCGGATTCGTGGTGCTGGGCGGCGCCTGGCTGCTCTTCACGGGCACCCGCGCGGTGGAGCGCCGCCGTGGTGGCACCCGAAAGGAGCGCAGGGCGGCGCGTGGCTCCGCCCAGACCGAGGCGGTGGCCCCCGCGGCCTCCGCCCCCTCCCTGGGCCCGTCCACCCGCCCGGCGACCCGGCCCGCGGCCGCGCCCCGCGCACAGAGCGGGGACGACTTCAGCGACATCGAGGCCATCCTGAAGAAGCACGGGATATGAAGCGGCGGTGCGTGTGCGAGCCCGGTACATGAGTGCGCCCGGCACCTGAGGATGCACCGCACATGACGGCCGGACCGGACCGCGAATGAAACGACACAGAGTGAGCCGGGTCCGCCGGTAAGCGTTCAGGAGTCGTCGCGACTCGAAACGGACATCACGGAATTCGGCGAACTCCCTCTCATAACGGGCGTGTTGATCGCGCCGGGGGTCTCCGCTGCGTCATCATCGCGGCGAGATGCTGGACACGACACAGAGCGACGCCGCGCCGCCGAAGGACGAGCCGCGCGGGTGCCTTTTCGCCCTTTCCCAGCCACCGCTGATGATCTTCCTTGCGGTGATCGGGTGTCTGCTGCTCATGGCCTCGCTGCACGACCTGCTGATGCTGTGAGCCGTACTCGTGGTCCCCGACGTCACCCGCCGGGGGCCACGACCTCATCGAGATCCCTCGCACTCTTCGAGATCCCTCGCGCGGGGCGTCGCCCCGCCGCTCTGGTCCTGGTCGGCCCTCAGCCCGCCGCTTCCTTGCGCCGCGCCCGGTACGCGGCCACGTGCAGCCTGTTCCCGCAGGTCCGGCTGTCGCAGTAGCGGCGGGAGCGATTGCGGGAGAGGTCGACGAAGGCGCGTCGGCAGTCGGGGGCCTCGCAGCGGCGCAGCCGCTCCTGCTCGCCGGCCACCACGAAGAACGCGAGCGCCATCCCGCAGTCGGCGGCGAGATGGTCGGCGACCGAGGCACCCGGCGCGAAGTAGTGCACATGCCAGTCGTAGCCGTCGTGGTCCGTGAGCCGGGGTGTGGTGCCCGCGGCGGCGACCAGATCGTTGATCACTCCGGCGGCGGCCCGGGGGTTCGGGGCCGAGAAGACCGAGGTGAACCGGCCGCGGATCTTGCGCACGGCGGAGAGGTCGAACTCCGAGAGCACCCCGACATCGCTGATCTCGTGGTTTCGTACGAAATCCGCGAGCTGCGCGACATCCTGCAGTCCGTCCGGCGCCGTGGCGTCCTCCGGTGCGGTGTTCACCAGATCGACCACGGTGTCGAGGGCACACCGGGTGTCGTGGGTGATCAGCACGTTTCGCTCCCTGGCCTGGGGGTCGGGCGGGCGCCCGCCGATGCTGGCCGATGGTAGTGGCTTCCCGGAGGACGGCCCCATGCACCTATGAACGGCATCGGGCCCCCGGCGGTTCCCCGGGCGACGGAGAGCTGCACGCCGGGCACCACGGAGAGCCGCACGCCGGGCACCCACGGAGAGTCGCCGGGATCGGGGGCTCCACACGCACCGGCGCCGCCCCCGCGACGAATCGCGGCGACGGCGCCGGTGTGTGCCCTATGCGGTTGTCTGTGCCCGAGCCGTCTCCCCGAGTTCGGACGGCGCCGGGCGGCTTGGTGGGACCTCGCGCTAGCTCTCCGCCAGGATGTGCGACAGCTCCTGATCCAGGTCGAAGTGCCGGTGCTCCGTGCCAGGTGGCACGGCGGCGTCCGTCCGCTTCAGGAAGGACTCCAGGGCCCGTGCGGGAGCCTCCAGCAGGGCTTCGCCCTCGGGAGAACTCAGTGCGATGCAGACGACGCCCTGACCGTGACTACGGGATGGCCAGACACGGACGTCGCCGGTGCCGGTGGGCCGGTGGAGGCCCTCCGCGAGAAGATCGCGGGCGAACACCCATTCGACCGTCTCCTCGGCTCCGGTGTGGAAGGTGGCGTGCACGGCGTAGGGGTCGGCCGTGTCGTACCGCAGGCCTGCGGGGACAGGCAGGGATGACTCGCTCGACACAACGAGGCGCAGGTGCAGCTCGCAGCTGACCGTGGTGTTCATAAGCGCCAGGGCCTTTCGCTCAGTGTGCGCTCGGGGATTCGCACGTCGGCGAAATCGACATGCCACCTACGGTGCCGTTGTAAACCCCTCTGAGTGTTTTGCGTGCCTTTACGTAACTCTTCCGGCCGAGGGCTCGATCGCTCCGCGGGGCCATTCCGGTGACTGGTTTCCCTCGGGTAGGGTTTGTCCGTATGAATACGGGGAGTGACGAACCGGGTGAGGTCGCCGTGGCATCGGACGGGGCGGCCGGGGAGACACCGGACGAGACGCGAGTGGACGAGGCGCGGAGCGGGCAAGGGCTCGGTTCCAAGGCGCCGGAATTCATCAAGGCACGCCGTGCGCTGCATCTGAGCTGGCAGGTCGGTGTCTTCGTCATCGGCCTCGCGGTCGTTGCCGCCGGCATCGTCATGCTGCCGCTGCCGGGACCCGGCTGGGTCGTGATCTTCGGCGGCATGGCGATCTGGGCGACCGAGTTCGTCTGGGCCCAGCTGGTGCTCCGCTGGACGAAACGCAAGGTCACCGAGGCGGCACAGCGCGCGCTCGACCCCGCCGTACGCCGTCGCAACATCGTGCTGACCTCGATCGGTCTGGTGATCGTGGTCGCCCTGGTGGGCTTCTATGTCTGGAAGTTCGGTGTCGTGATGCCCTGGAAGATCAAGGACCAGTGACCCGGTGACGGCGTCCGGGCGCCGTCCCGCGCTGGTCGGGGCACCTGCTGACATGGGGTAATGTTCTCCGTGCGCCCGGGCGATTAGCTCAGTGGGAGAGCGCTTCGTTCACACCGAAGAGGTCACTGGTTCGAACCCAGTATCGCCCACCCGGACCGACGGCCCGCCTGTGATAACACAGGCGGGCCGTCGTCGTTCCCTCACCGGGGCGGTGCCGTCAACTCCCCGTCGTCCAGGCGTTTTTCGGCCGGACGTCAGCCGAGTGCAGCAGGCCGCTTTCTGTTCGGTCGGCCGATCGTGCGCGTCTCACCTGCAGTGTCTGTCCCGTCGCGCCCGCAAAGCGCCCGGCGGCGCCGTCGTGGTGCTCAGCCGCTCCACAAGAAATTCCTGTCCGAATCATTGACGCACCCCGAGGGCCTCCGTAACTTGTGCCAGCAAGCGCTTACTTGAAACGATTCATGCAGGTGGCAACGACGCTACGGGGAGGGCCCGTCATGGGAACCGGCACGAATGTGGAGAGGCGTACGGTCTTGAAGGCCGCGGGAGTCTCGGCGGTCACGCTGGGGCTGGCCGCGACGGGATGCGGCGGGAACGACGGGACGTCCGCGGACGGGACGGTGACGATCCGTTACTCGTGGTGGGGTGCCGAGGAGCGGGCGAAAAAGATCAATCAGTCCATCGCGCTCTTCGAGAAGAAGTATCCGAAGATCAAGGTGAAGACGGACTTTCAGGACTATCCCTCTTTCTGGGAGAAGTTCCAGACACAGGCCGCGGGCGGAAATCCACCGGACGTATTCCAGAACGCCGTCGGATTTCTTCGGAAGTACGACAAGAGAGGCGTCCTACTCGATCTGAGATCACAGATCGACGCCGGCAATCTGAGCCTGGATCACTTCCGTGCGGGCGTCACCAAAGTGGGCGAGGTCGACGGCAGGCAACTCGGCGTTCCGGTCGGCTCGAACACCATGGCGCTGGTCATCGACAAGAAGGTCTACGAACGGGCCGGCATCGACCCCACGGCCGGCTGGACCTGGGACGAGTACTTCAAGGCACTCAAGACGATCCACGACAAGACCGAAGTCCCCGGGGACACCGGCTACTTCAGCATCATGTACCTGTACGACCTCTACCTCCGGCAGAACGGCAAGGCCTTCTTCACCAAGGACGGCCTCGGATTCGAGGAGTCGGATCTGACGGACTGGTGGACGGACGGGTACGGCCGCGTGAAGGCCGGCATCGTCACCTCCCCGAAGGTCGTCGCCCAGGACACCCCCAAGTCCTCCCTCTCGGCGGGCCACGGCGCCTCGGAATTCACCTGGGACAACTTCACCGTCCGCTACACGGCGGAGGGCACCAGCGACTACGGCCTCGCCCCGATCCCCACCACCGACGGCAAGCACACCGGCCAGTACCTCGGCTCCCTGATGCTCAGCGGCTCCGCACACACCAAGCACCCGAAGGAGGTCGCCCAGCTCATCGACTTCATGGTCCATGATCCCGCCGTCGGCAGGATCATGGGCTACGACCGGGGCATCCTCGCGACCACCGAGCAGTACGACGCGTTCAAGCCGACCGACACGGTCCAGAAGGAGATCGCCCAATACGAGGTCGACACCGCCAAGGCCGGTGTCCTGGGGACGATCACCCCGCACCCGTCCGGCGCCGACACCGCCGAGTCCGCCTTCCTCCGCATCGGCGGCGACATGGCACTGGGCAAGACCAAGGTCGCCGATGCGGTCAAGCAGTTCTTCTCCGAGGCGCAGGCCGCCTTCTCCGCCTGATGGGAACCGCCGTGACGCTCGTCGACGACGCTCCGCCCGACACCCGGCGGACCCGCTCCGCAGCCCCCGCCGCCAAGAAGCGGCGGGGGCGCCGCGAGAACCTCGCCGGTTATCTCTTCATGTCCCCCTGGATCGCCGGCTTCCTGCTGCTGACCGCCGGGCCCATGGTCGCCTCGCTCTACTTCGCGTTCACCGACTACAACCTCTTCGACAGCCCGAAGTGGATCGGCTTCGACAACTTCACCCGGATGTTCGACGACCCGAGGTGGCAGAAGTCGGTGGAGGTGACGGCGAAGTACGTCGTCATCGGCACCCCGCTGAAGCTCCTCCTCGCCCTCGGCGTCGCCATGCTGCTCGCCCAGAGCCGCCGCGGGCAGGCCCTCTACCGGGCGGCCTTCTACGCCCCCTCGCTCATCGGCGCGAGCGTCTCGATCGGCTTCGTCTGGCGCTCGCTGTTCTCCGACGGCGCCGTCGTGGACCGTACGCAGTCCCTCTTCGGCTCCCATGTCGGCGGCTGGGTGGGCGACCCCGACTGGATCCTCTACTCCCTGGTCGCGCTCACCGTCTGGCAGTTCGGCGCACCGATGGTCATCTTCCTCGCCGGGCTCAAGCAGGTTCCGAGAGAGCTGTACGAGGCGGCCGAGATGGACGGAGCCGGCCCCTTCCGCCGCTTCTGGAACATCACGCTGCCGATGATCTCCCCGGTCCTCTTCTTCAACGTCCTCCTGGAGACCATCCACTCCTTCCAGATCTTCGGCTCGGCGTACGTCGTCTCCAACTCCCAGTGCGGACCGGCCGACGCCACGCTCGTCTACACCTGCTACCTCTACCAACAGGGCTTCAAGAACGCCCAGATGGGCTTCGCCTCCGCGATGGCCTGGATGCTGCTGCTCGCCGTGGCGCTGGTGACGGCCGTCCTCTTCTGGTCGCAGAAGAAGTGGGTGCACTACGAGGAGGACGTCCGATGAGTCGTTCGTTGAGTGCCACCACTGTCCCCAAGTCCCCAGGTCTGGGGCGCAAGCGCACCGGCTCCCTCGTCTGGCACATTGGAGCGCTGGCCGTCCTCGCCGTCGTCCTCTACCCGGTCCTGTGGGTCATCGGCGCCTCGTTCAAGCCGAGCAAGGACGTCATCGGCAGCCTGCAACTCTTCCCCGGGCACCCGATCCTCACCAACTTCAAGGGCCTGGCCAAGGGCATCGCCGACATCTCGATCTGGACCTTCTTCCAGAACTCCCTCTTCTACGCCCTCGGTTCGGTCCTCGGCATCCTCATCTCCTGCTCCCTGACGGCCTACGCCTTCGCCCGCATCCGGTTCGCCGGCCGCAACCTGCTCTTCTCCCTCATGATCGGCACGCTCCTGCTGCCGTACCACGTGTTGCTGATCCCGCAGTACGTGATGTTCCAGAAGCTCCAACTGGTCAACACCTACGTCCCGTTGCTCATCGGCAAGTACCTGGCGACCGAGGCGTTCTTCGTCTTCCTCATGGTGCAGTTCATGCGCAACCTGCCGAAGGAACTGGACGAGGCGGCCCGCCTCGACGGCTGCGGACACCTGCGGATCTACTGGTCGATCGTGCTGCCGCTGTGCCGGCCCGCGCTGATCACCAGCGCGATCTTCACCTTCATCAACGCCTGGAACGACTTCATGGGCCCGCTGATCTACCTCAACGAACCAGGCAAGTACACCGTCTCCCTGGGCCTGATGATGTTCCGCGACTCCGACGGTGTGGCGGCCAACTACGGCGGATTGATCGCGATGTCGCTGGTCGCGCTGCTGCCGGTGCTGCTGTTCTTCCTCGCCTTCCAGCGGTACCTGATCGACGGTATGGCGACCTCCGGACTGAAGGGCTGAGACGGTGGCCGAAGCACGCGTGAAGGTACGCGGGGAGTCCGTCTTCGCCGAGCGGTTCGGGGTCTTCACCGAATGTCTGCTCACCGGGGTGTGGATCGCCGTCGCCTCGGCGGGAGTTGTCACGTATCCCGCCGCGTTCGCCGCCGGGGCACGGCACTTGAGGCGCCGCACGGGCCATGTGGGCGGCGGCTGGCGGGAGTTCGTCGCGGACTTCCGGGTCGCGGTGCGTGGCGGATGGGTCGTCGGGCTCGCGGGGTGGCTCGCAGCGGCCGCCGTGTGGGTGGACGTCCAGGCCGTGCGCGCGGGGCTGCCCGGTGGCCCGCTCGTCGGGGCCGTCGGCGTCTTCGCCCTGCTCGGGATCGTCGTCGCCGGGATGCGCGCGGCGGCGGTCTGGGCGCCGGGGGACACCTGGCGGGCGCTGCTCGCCGAGGCAGGGCGCCGTACGGTGCTCGATCCCGCCGGTTCCTTCCTGCTCGTCGGCGGGCTGGTCCTCGTCGGCTGTTCCGCCCTGCTGATCGCACCGTTGGCGGTCCCCGTGCTGGGAGCCGTCGCCGCGGCGGCCGTCGCCGTGGAGGAGCGGTACCGGCACCGCTGACGGGCGGTGCGCACGCACCAGGTCGGCGCTCTCCCGGCGCCGCACCTCTCTCTGTCATGCCCCTGACCACTCGAACGCGAAGAACACCTCCCGCACAGCCGTCCCGCACGGAAGGAAAGGCTGAAATCTCATGTCTCCCATTCCCCGCAGGTCCCTGCTCAAGGCGGCCGCCGTCGCCGGTGCCGCCGCGCAGTTCAGCTGGGTGCTCGGAGCGAAGGACGCGCAGGCCGCGCCCAGAGCGGCGGCGGCCGCAGACGACCCGGTGACCCTCGACTGGCTGGAGGACGGCGGTCTCGGCGCCGCGCCCGGTTCGACGGTCGGTGTGCCGTGGCCGATGGGCACCTACCAGGAGGACCAGACGTTCGCGCTGACGGACGCCGGGGGCGCGGCCGTACCGGTGCAGTCCTGGCCGATCGCGTACTGGCCCGACGGCTCGCTCAAGTGGACTGCCCACGCGGTGAGTTCGGGATCCGGCAAGCTGACCCTCACCGCCGGGGACACGGCCGTCCCCGACAACAAGGTGACGGTCGACAAGAGCGGCGGCACCATCGACGTGTCGACCGGCGTCATCACGGCGAAGATCGGTAAGAACGGCTCCACCCTCATCAAGTCGGTCACCCGGGGCGGCACGGAGATCGCCAAGAACGGCCGGCTCGTCCTCATCCGGCAGCCGGAGATCGAGGACGAGGACCAGGGCGCGGTGAAGACCGAGCGCTTCGACGGGGTGATCGGCGAGGTCACCGTCGAACAGGACGGTCCGGTCAGGGCGGTGGTCCGCATCGACGGCAAACACCGCAAGGGCGGCCGGAGTTGGCTGCCGTTCTCGATCCGCCTCTACTTCTACGCGGGCGCCGACTCCTTCCGCATGGTCCACACGATCACCTTCGACGGCACGGTCGAGCCGGGCAAGGCCAGCGGTGACTTCATCCGCGGCCTCGGCGTCCGCTTCACCGTGCCGATGCGGGACGCGGCCTACGACCGCCACATCCGCATCGGCGGCGAAGGAACAGGCCTACTTCGGGAGGCAGTTCAGGGGATCACGGGCCTGCGTCGCGACCCGGGCGCGACCGTCCAGGCGGCCCAGTACGCGGGCCGGAAGCTCGCCGATCCCTCCACCTGGGACCAACGGGTCACGACCCGCCTCCAGTACATCCCCCAGTGGGGCGACTACACCCTCTCCCAGCTCTCCGCCGACGGCTTCACTCTCCGCAAGCGCACCACGAAGGGCTACGGCTGGATCCCCGCCGGCGGTGGCGGACACGCCTCCGGATTCGGGTACGTCGGCGGGGCGAGCGGCGGATTCTCCTTCGGGCTGCGGGACTTCTGGGAGAAGTTCCCCGCGCAGCTCGACATCCGCGACGCGCACACCGACGAGGCCGAGGTCACCCTCTGGCTCTGGTCGCCCGAGGCCCAGCCGATGGACCTGCGCTTCTACCACGACGGCATGGGTCAGGACACCTACGCCGAACAGCTCCAGGGCCTCGAAATCACCTACGAGGACTACGAGCCCGAATTCGGCACCCCGTACGGCATCGCCCGCACCTCCGAACTCCTCTTCTGGGCCAACGAGTCGACGCCGACCCCGGAGACCCTCGCCCAACAGGTCGAAGCGGTACGGGTGTTGCCGCAACTCGCCGCCCCGCCGCAGCAGTTGATCAAGTCCAAGGTCTTCGGCCCCGGCCTCTACTCCGAGCCCGACCGCTCCACCACCGCCAAGGCGAAGATCGAGGACCACCTCGACTTCCTCTTCACCTACTACAAGGACCAGGTGGCGCAACGCCGTTGGTACGGCTTCTGGGACTACGGCGACTTCATGCATTCCTACGACACCGTGCGCCACCAGTGGCGGTACGACATCGGCGGCTACGCCTGGGACAACTCCGAGCTGTCGCCGGACATCTGGCTGTGGTTCGCGTACCTCCGCTCGGGCCGCGCGGACATCTTCCGCTTCGCCGAGGCGCTCACCCGGCACACCGGTGAGGTCGACGTCTACCACCTGGGCCAGTGGGCCGGGTTGGGGACCCGGCACGGCGTCCAGCACTACGCCGACAGCGCCAAGCAGCAGCGCATCGCCAACACCACCTACCGGCGCTACTACTACTTCCTCACAGCTGACGAACGCGTCGGCGACCTCATGGCCGCCAACGTCGACTCCGACGAGACGTTCCTCGTCCTCGACCCGATCCGCAAGATCCGCACCGCGCCGTACACGCCGGACCGGCACGCCCTGTCGATCGGATTCGGCACGGACTGGAGCGGGTTGGTGTCGGCGTGGCTGACCGAGTGGGAGCGCAGGGGCCCCAAGTGGGAGAAGGCGAAGGCACGCGTCCTGTCCACGATGGAGACAATCGCCGCCCAGCCCAACGGATTTGTGCAGGGAAGCGGGCTGTACGACCTCGACACCGGCAAGTTCGCCGTCGCCTCCGCCCCGGTGGTCTCCGTCTCGCACCTCTCGGCGGTCTTCGGCCTCAACGAGCTGTGCGCGGAGCTGATCCACCTCGTCGACATGCCCAAGTTCAAGGAGGTGTACATGGATTACTGCCGCTACTTCAATGCCTCCAAGACCGAACAGGCGGCACGCTACGGCTCCAACTTCGGCACCCTGCTGCTCTTCCAGGGCCATTCACGCCTCGACGCCTACGCCGCCGTACAACTCGACGACGCGACGCTCGCCAAGCGTGCCTGGACGAAGTTCTACGGCTCGGACGGCTACATGGAGTCGTCCCCGTGGAAGACGGAGCCGCTGACCGGCCCGGTGACGCTCGTGCCGGGCAGCGAAGCCGCGTGGGTGTCGTCGAACGACACCGCGCTGTACGGCCTCGCCGCCATCGAGAACCTGGCGCTGCTCGGCGACAAGATGCCCTAGCCCGGGGCTAGTTCATCTTCCCCAGGACCTCCCGCACCCGCCGGGCGTCCCGGATCCGCTGCTCGTACGTCGCGCCGAGTGCGAGCAGCAGGAGTCCGGCGAGGGCGGGCGGTGCCCAGCGGGGGAGAGCGCCGACGACCTGGACGAGGTACGGGGCGAGTTCGTGCAGCGTGTCCAGGGCGAGGGTGCCGCCGCCGAGGACGAGCGGTGCCTGGAGGCGGTGCCGGGCGCCGAGCAGGGTGACGGCCAGCGCGGCCAGGCCCAGCAGCAGCGGGCGCGTCCAGTGCGGGTCTGCCCAGGCGGCGAGGAGGCTCGGGGCGAGGGTGGCGGCGAGCCCGGGGCCGTAGGCCGGCCAGGACGAGACGCTCGGGTCGCGGCGCCTGCGCAGCGCGCCGACCAGCAGCGCCGGGACGGTCACCGGCAGGGTGTACGCCTCGGGGCTGCCGACGTCCCACGCGGACAGCCGTACCCAGGCGGCGAGGACGAACAGGACGGCCGCCGCATAGCCGACGTGCCTGCGGTCGGAGCGTACCGCCGTGCCCGCCGCGATCACTCCGCACAGGGCCAACACGAGTGCCAGGATGGGGAGTTCGGATCCGGCGAGACCGATCGCGAGTACGCCCGCGACGGCACCCGAGATCTCGACCACCACCGTCGTGACCGGATCTGTGACACGTGCGGCGAGCAGCGCGGCCGCCAGCGGTACGGCGAGCACCAGCAACGCGGTGTGCTGCGGCTGCCAGTCGAGGGCCGCGCCCACCGCGCAGGCGAGGGCCGTGGCGTACCCCAGGGAGAAGCCGGCCGAGACCGGCGTGAGCCGCCCGCGCCAGGCCGCAGCCGCGAACAGGGCGGCCAGCGAGGCGAGTACGGCGAGCGTGGCAGGTTCGGAGGGCAGTGCGAGGGCGGCGAGGTCGAGGGAGGAGAACAGGGCGAGGGCCGTGGCGACGCGGTGGGTGAGCGAGAGCAGAGCCACGACGATGAGCCCGGTCATCAAGAGGCCGATGCTGTACGGCAGTTGGAGTGCGGCCGGGACGAGCATCGCCGTCAGCCACGCCAGTGACAGTGCGGCGGCCAGGGCCTGCGGCCGCCATGCGGGGCTGCGTACGGCGAACGCCAGTACCGCGGCAACCGCGACGAGCACCAAGGGTGCGGTGCTCTCGTGCGCCGGCCACGCCATGCCCACGGTAGCCGCGGCACGTGTGTCGTCCGGCGCGCCGGACCAGATGTG
>NZ_JAENRY010000356.1 GCF_016612545.1 Streptomyces sp. MBT65
TCCGGTCAGTCGAACGCCGGCCGGGTGACCAGATCGACCGAGTGATCAGACCCGCCGGGTGATCGACCCGGCCGGCGTTCGACTGACCGGACGGCCCAATACCCCCACCGATACGGCTACTTGGCGGACGCCGCCGTCTGGATGTCCTTCAGCGTCTTCGCCGCGTCCGACTGGCCCAGCAGGAACGACTGGACCTTGGAGCCGGTGTCGGTCTCCGCCTGCGCGCCGTACCAGGTGTTGGAGGGCAGCACCCGGTAACGGCCCTCGGTGAAGGCGGTGTTGAAGATGGTCGTCTCCGTCGAGTCCGGCGTGGTGCCACCGGTGAACGGGGACTCGGCGTGCTCGGCGTCCAGGTACTTCGCCAGATTCGCGCTCTGCGACCAGAACTTGACGTACTCCTTCGCCGCGTCCGCGTGCTGCGACTGGGAGTTGACGCCCCACGCCGTACCGGAGAACAGCATCGCGTTCGGCTTGGTGCCGGCCGCGCCGCCCGGCCAGGGCGCGAACGAGACCGGGAAACCGGCCTTCTTGATGTTGGAGACCTGCCAGGCACCCTGGTACCAGAAGGCGCTCTTGCCCGCGCTGAAGTCCTGCGGGCCCTGCGACCACTCGTCGACGCCGAGTTCGTTCTTCCAGTTCACGAAGCCCTTGTCACCGAGGGTCTTGAGCTGGTCGAGCGGCTCCTTCCAGTCCGAGGCGAAGGACGCCTTGCCGGCCAGGAAGTCCGCGTCCCACTGCTTGTTCTTCTGGTAGACGGTCGTCGAACCGCTCGCCTGGAAGATCGAGCTTCCGGTCCAACCCGCCTTGTCCGGCAGCGAGATGGGCGTGATCCCGGCCTTCTTGATCTTCGCGAGGTCGGCGAGGAAGGTCGGCCAGTCGGCGGGGACCTCGGTGATCCCGGCCTTCTTCAGCAGGTCCATGTTGGCGTACAGACCGATGCCGATCAGCTCCATCGGCATCGCCAGCGTCTTGCCGTCGCTCTGCGTGAAGGGCTTCGCGGCCGAGGATATGGAGCTGACCCACGACTCGTTCGAGAGGTCCGCGAGGTAGCCGGAGGCGCCCCACTTCTTCATCTTGTCCGCGTCGACCATGATGACGTCGCCGGCCTTGCCGCCCAGCAGCTCGGGCTGGAGCTTCTGCGTGTACGTCGGGTCCGCGGTGGTGTACTTGAAGTCGATCTTGATCTTCGGGTGCGCCTTCTCGAAGGCCTTGTTGATCTCCGCGATGTTCGCCGGCTCCGCGCCGCCGCCCTTCCACGCCTCCACGTGGAGCGTGACCGTCCCGTCCGCCGAGGTCGAGTCGGAGCCGCCGCCACAGGCGGCGAGCGACGTCGCCAGGGCGGCGACCGTGGTGGCGACCGCGAGCAGTCTCCCGGAGCGCTTCATTGCACACCTCACCCATCATCGGCGCATGCCGATTTCGTCTTGCTTGCAGGGGTTTGTGAAGAAAGTTGGGGGTCCGCGCTGTTCGCCGAGTCCCGTCGGCTGTGCGAGGACCGTCGTGCTTTGCCGGGCCTGAATGGATATATCACTGAAATCCATCCAGGGAAACCGGTTGACCAACGACTTCGGCGAACGCTAGGTTGCGGCGCCAGAAGGTGTCAAGAGGTCAAACGCAACACCGCACGCCGAACGCCACACCCCGGGCGAACCCGGCAGTCGGGCACGATTCGCATGACGGTCAGGGTGGTCGACAACGTGGTTGACATGGAGGACTCGCGTGGCTGAACAGCCCGTACGGGCACGGCTGGTGGACGTCGCACGGGAGGCGGGAGTCTCCAAGGCGACGGTGTCCAAGGTGCTCAACGGACGGCAGGACCTGTCCGTCCGCCCCGAGACCAGACAGCGCGTCCACGAGGTCGCCGCCGCCCTGGGCTACCGCCCGCACTCCGGGGCCCGCGCCCTGGCCGGGGCCAGCACCCACGCCCTGGCCCTGCTGGTGCCGGCCCTCAACAACCCGACGTACGTGACCATTTCGCGCGGCGCCTACCAACGCGCCCGTGAACTGGGCTATCTCTCCCTGCTCGCCGAGGACTTCGACGGCCAGGAGGCCGACGACACCTTCAACGACCTGGTCAAGGAAGGCCGCGTGGACGGTCTGCTGATCGCCTCCGCCCGGCCCGACCATCCCCTGCTGGAGACCCTGAGCCGCAACCCGGTTCCGCATGTCTTCCTCAACCGCGCCGTCAAGGACTCGGGCCGCAACGTCACCATGGACGTGGCCCGCTCCAGCGTCACCGCGCTCGACCACCTGCACGCACTCGGTCACCGGGTGATCGGCCATATCGCCGGCCCCTCCGGGATCACCCCCAGTGAGGACCGCAGGGACGCGTTCCTACGGCACGCCGCCGCACTGGGACTCGTCGCGGCACCGGTCGCCTCCGGCGACTTCACCGAGGAGGGCGGTGCGGCGGCCGCCCGCGAACTCCTCACCCCGGCCGAGGGAGAACCCCAGGTCACCGCGCTGTACACCAGCTCGCTGGCCCAGGCCATCGGGGCGATGCGGGCCATCCACGAGCGTGGCCTGCGCATCCCCGAGGACATCTCCCTGGTCGGCAACGACGACCTTCCCGTCGCCGCGTACCTCACCCCACCGCTCACCACGGTCGCGATGCCGCTGCACGAACTGGGCACGGCCGCGGTGGACGCGCTGGTCGCGGAGATCCAGGGGAGGCCGCCGGGGGATGTGGTGGTGCCGACCGAGCCAAGTCTGGTGTTGCGGGGGTCCACGGCGGGGCCGGGCACTACGGGCTGACCCGTACGGGTTCCCCTCTCCTCCGGTACGACCGAGCCGCCGGTCGAGCCGGAGAGCGAGGGGCGGCCCGCCGGGTGAGAGGCGGCTTGCCGGGCCGAGGACGGCCCGGCCGGGCCGGGAGCAGTACCGAGGAACGAAGGACAGTACCGATGGACGGATGACCGGACGGGCCGGTCACGCCGAGAGGAACGCCATGAGCCGCACCACCCCCGAGAACCACCCCGACCGTCACGCCTCCCGTTTCACCGGCCGTACGGCCCTCCTCACCGCCGCCGCCTCCGGCATCGGTGCCGCGACCGCGCGGCGCCTCGCCGACGAGGGCGGATCCGTGCTGGTCACGGACGTGGACGCGGCCGGGGCCGAGAAGGTGGCCGAAGAGGTCCGCGCCAAGGGCGGCCGGGCCCGTCACCTGGGGCTCGACGTCACGAACCCCGAGGCATGGCCCGAGGCGATCCGGGCCGCCCAGGAGTGGACCGGCCGCCTCGACCTGCTGCACCTCAACGCCGGCCGCAACCTCCCCGGCGCGATCCACGAACTCGACGACACCTCCTGGCACGACCACCTCCGCCTCGCCCTCGACTCCGTCTTCTACGGCGTCCGGGCCGCCGTCCCGCTGCTCACGGCATCCGGCGGCGCGGTCGTCGTCACGGGCTCCGTGCACGCGGTGCTCGGCTTCAGCGGCTTCCCGGCGTACGCGGCGGCGAAGGGCGGAGTCAGCGCGCTGGTACGGCAGTTGGCGGTCGAGTACGCGGGCCGGATCAGATTCAACGCGGTGGTGCCCGGTGCGGTGGAGACGGGTCTGTGGACCGACGCACCGGACGAGTACCGGGCCCAGACGGCGGCCCGTACCCCGGTCGGGCGGCTCGGCGAACCCGAGGACATCGCCGCCGCCGTCGCCTTCCTCGGCTCCGACGACGCGTCGTTCATCACCGGCCAGAACCTGGTCGTGGACGGCGGGCGCAGCATCAGTTCGCAGGAGTAGGCCCCCGAACCCCCAGCGGATCAGGCGCTCGGCGCCCTCGCACCCCTCCCCTCCCCTCCCGTAATACCCGTAGGACCCGGAGGTCCGCAGCATGAAAATCACCGGATACGAGCTGTTCCTCGTCGAGCCGCGCTGGCTCTTCCTGCGCGTCGACACCGACGAGGGCATATCCGGCTGGGGCGAGCCCATCGTGGAGGGCAAGGCCCACACCACGGCCAAGGCGGTCGAGGAGATGTTCGACTACCTGCTCGGCCAGGACCCCGCCCGTATCGAGGAGCACTGGCAGATGCTCGCCAAGGGCGGCTTCTACCGCGGCGGCCCGGTCCTCAGCAGCGCGCTGGCCGGCATCGACCAGGCCCTGTGGGACATCGCGGGCAAGACCCACGGCGTACCGGTGCACCAACTCCTCGGCGGCCACGTCCGCGACCGCGTCCGCATCTACGGCTGGCTCTACGGCGAGAGTCCCGAGGAGCTCGCCGAATCGGCCGCGGGCCAGGTCGCCAAGGGCCTGACCGCCGTAAAGATGAACCCCTGCGCGCAACTTGAGCCGCTCGCCACCCCCGCGGCGATCGACGCGATCGTGGCCAGGGTGAGCGCCGTACGCGAAGCGATCGGCCCGGACCGCGACGTTGCGCTGGACTTCCACGGCCGCTTCAGCGGAGCGATGTCGAGGCGCGTACTGCCTTATCTGGAACCGCTGTTGCCGATGTTCGTCGAGGAACCGGTCCTCCCCGAGTTCACCCGCGACCTCGGCGACGTCGTCCGCGCCACCTCCATCCCCATCGCGACCGGCGAACGCCTCTTCTCCCGTTGGGACTTCCGGGAGGTGCTCGGCGCGGGCATCGCCGTGGCCCAGCCCGACATCAGCCACGCCGGCGGCATCTCCGAGACCCGCCGTATCGCCGCGATGGCCGAGGCCTACGACGTGCTCGTGGCCCCGCACTGCCCGCTCGGCCCGATCGCGCTCGCCGCGAGCCTCCAACTCGACTTCGCCGTACCGAACTTCCTCATCCAGGAACAGTCCCTGGGCATCGGCTACGGCGACAGCAGCGGCCTGCTCGGCTACCTCGCGGACGCGTCGCCGTTCGAGGTGCGGGACGGCTACATCCACCGCCTGACCGCCCCCGGCCTCGGCATCACGGTCGACGAGGACAAGGTCCGCGCCGCGGCCGAACGCGGCCACCGCTGGCGCAATCCGGTGTGGCGCAACGCGGACGGTTCACTGGCGAGTTGGTGATGCGCGACCTGAACGGCCGCTGACCTCAACGGCCCGCCGATGGCGGGTCGTTGGCTCCACGCTGCCCCGACGCCGTCGAATCCGGCGTCGGGACAGCGCCACACGCTCCAGGCGCACCGGCGGCAACCGGTCATCGCGCCTGGTGAAGAGGGGAATCTCGCCGCACGCAGCGGCAAGGGACACATCCACCCATCCAAGGAGCGCGCAATGAAGCGTCGCAGATTCGGTTCGTCCGACGGACCACTTTTCGCCACCCGCCGAAGTCGAAGGCCGCGGGCCCTGGCCCTGATCGCGGCGCTGGCGGGCGCCCTGCTCGTCCCGGTCACCGCCACCGACGCGGCGGCGGCAGGCACCAGTTACTACGTCGACTGCTCGGCCTCCACCAACGGCACCGGGACCAGCGCCAGCCCCTGGAACTCGGTAACACCCGTCAACGGCACGACCTTTGCCGCGGGCGACAGCATCCTCTTCAAGGCCGGCACCACCTGCACCGGCCAACTCGCCCCCGGCGGTTCGGGCGCCTCCGGCAGCAACATCTCGATGGCGTCGTACGGCAGTGGCGCGAAGCCGATCATCGACGCGGCGGGTGCGACGGGTGCGGTCATCCACCTCCTGAACCAGCAGTACTGGGACATCGGCGGCCTGGAGCTGATCGACAACGCCTCGTCACCCGCGTACCGTTCGGGCGTCCTGGCCGAGAACAGCTCCGGCGGCGTCCTCAACCACATCCGCGTCCACGACATGTACATCCACAACATCGCGGGCTACGGCGGCGGTTGGTACGCGACGAACGCGGGCGTAGGCGTCCAGACCGACCACACGACCCCCGTCTCCACCTGGAACGACGTGGTCGTGGAGAACAACACCTTCGACCACGTGGACCGCATAGCGGTGGCGGTGACGCCGGACGCGGACGGCCAGGGCACCGGCCTGACGACCGGCACCGTCATCCGCAACAACACGATGACGTACGACGGCGCGGACGACATCCTCGTCGTCAAGAACGACGGCGCCCTGATCGACGGCAACAAGGCGGGCTACGGCGGCGCCAAGTCGACCTGCCCGCCGTCCGGTCAGTACTGCAACGGCGCCTCGGCCGGCATCTGGATGTCCGGCAGCAGCAACACCGTCGTCCAGAACAACGAGGTGTACTGCCACATCAACGGCGCCGACGGCACCGGCTTCGACGTGGACTGGGGCAACCACAACACCACGTTCCAGTACAACTACAGCCACCAGAACCTCGGCGGCTTCCTGCTGGTGATGCCGCCCTTCACCATCGCCAACGAGCCCACGTCGACCGTCCCCAGCGACGGCACGGTGGTCCGCTACAACATCAGCGAGAACGACGGCAGCAACTCGGGCTGCCCCACGTCCGGTACGCAGACCCACGGCGGCGGAGTACTCCACTTCGTGGGCGGAGTCCCGAACCAGAGCGGCAGTTCGTCAGCCGTCCCCCTCTTCTACAACAACACGTTCTCGGTGCGGGACGGCCTGAGCACGCCGATCCTGTACTCCCGCGCCGGCACGTCGATCAGCGGGGCCCTCTCCTTCCAGAACAACGCGGTCTTCAACTACGGCTCCGGCAACTACTTCACCACCACCGGCACTTCGACCTACTCCAACAACCTCTTCTACGGCAACCACCCGTCCCGCGAACCCGCGGACGCGGCCAAGGTGACGTCGGACCCGGAGTTCCGCAACGCGGGCAACGCCAACACGTCCTCCTCCTACACGGGCAAGAACGCCTACCAGGTCCACCCGTCGTCCCCGGTGATCAGGGCGGGCGCGGTCATCGCGTCCAACGGCGGCTCCGACGCGTACGGCAACGCGGTGTCGGCCACGGCGGCCCCCAACATCGGCGCGTACAACGGCACCGGCGGCAACCTGCTGTCCAACGCGGGCTTCGAGACGGGCAGTCTGTCCCCGTGGACGCAGGCGAGCGGTACGGCGTCCTCGGTGACGGCGGCCAACTCCCGTACGGGGGCTGACGCGTTGACGACGACGGCGAGCGGCAGCGGCGCCAACCAGTCCCTGACGGGCCTGACGCCGTCGACGACGTACTTGCTGACGGGCTGGGGCAAGGTGGCGACGGCCGGCGAGACCCTTGCCATCGGGGTGAAGAGCTTCGGCGGCACCGAGACGTACACGAACGTCGCGTCGACGTCGTACTCCCAGGCGGCGATCGTCTTCACCACGGGTTCCTCCAGCACGACGGCCACGGTCTACTGCTGGAAGAACGCCGGTGGAACGGGGGCGGGTTACTGCGACGACCTCGCGGTCGAGCCGTTGTCCTCCGCCACGAACGCGGTCACGAACCCGGGCTTCGAGACGGGCGCGCTGACTCCGTGGACGCAGAGCACGGGCACGGCGTCGAGCGTGGCGGCATCCAACTCCCGCACGGGTACGTACTCGCTCCAGACGGCGGCGAGTGCGAGCGGCGCCATCCAGACGGTCACCGGCCTTACCTCCGGCGGGAGTTACCTGCTGGCGGCGTGGGCGAAGGTGGCGACTTCGGGTGAGGAGGTCGCGGTCGGCGTGAAGAGCTTCGGCGGTACGGAGACGTACCTGCGGGCGTCGACGACGTCGTACGCCCAGGAACCGATCTTCTTCACGACGGGTGTCTCCAACACGGCGGCATCGGTGTACTGCTACAAGAACTCCGGTTCGGCGGCGGGCTATTGCGACGACTTCACACTGGTGAAGCTGCCGTAGCGCACGACCACTGACCGACGCACGGCCCCCGGGTTCCTCTGGTGACCCGGGGGCCGTGCGTCGTGGCGATCTTCCGGAGATCCCGGTTGTCAGTGCCTACGACTATGGTCGCAAGCGCGCGGCCGGCTTCCGGGGGTTCCAGCTCTGTAAGGAATGGTTGCATCCCCGACCTGTCCGGGGGCGGCCCGGAGAACCCGTCCGGGACCCAACCGACGGCCGGGCTCAGCCGATGGCCAAGGGGTGACCTGCCAGCGCCGGCCGCGCACGAATTCCCTTCGGGGCAGGTCTGTCAGAGGTGTTGCCTGCCTCGGCTCAGCGCTTCGCCATCCGTGAGCATCTGCACAATGTCACCAGTCGGGGCAGTCCCTGCTGGACAACTCGCGGTGCGGAAGTCGATCAGTGCCCACATGGCGCAGCCCCGGTCCATGAACGGGACAATTCCTGGAGGGAGTTGGTGGTCGGGAGCGGCGAAGTCGCGGTAGGCCATCGCGAGATCCGCACGATCGCCGAACCAGCGGCCGGTGTCGGTCAGGGACAACGCCTTGCCCGGACCGAAACCACCGTTGGCGACTTCGACGCGATTGCCGTTGCGGGTCAGGCCGTTGGGACCGGCGCATAGTGGTGGGCGAGTTCGGTGGCGAGGTCGCGGAGATGAGCCCTGGCTTCGGCGGGGCCGTGCACGGTGATGGTGTTCCCGAACGGCAGGAGCGCTCGCACGTCCTCCAGGTGCAGGAAGCGGATCGTCACCTTGTGGCCGGCGGCGGATTCTTCACGGTCGTCCGGAACGAGTCGTAGGCCGAAGATCCGTTGCGCCCGCTCGATCTGGGTCCGGTCGATGGTGGCGCTGACCTCTATCGCGTGGTTGTGCTCCCACTGGTCGACGAGCGCTGCGGCGACGGTGGCCAGGGTCTGGCTCTCGCGGATCCGTCGTGGCCGGTCGACTTCTTTCCACGCCGTGATCCGTTCGAGCCGGTACATCCGTGGCACTCGGGCGCGGTCGGCGACGAGGTACCAGATGCCGGCCTTGGCGAACAGCCCGTAGGGATCCACGACCAGGTCGCGTGGGGATGGCGCACGTGGGCTGTCGTACTCGATCCTTAGTCGGCGACCTCGCCGCACCGGGCCGATCAGCGAAGCCGGAGTCGTACCGGAAGCTCGTGCCTGACGCCAGGGACGGCTGTCCACGTGCACCACGTCGGTGAGCGGCAGGAGTTCACGCACTCGACGTGGCTGTGCGGCGGCGATCTTGGCGAGCGCGCGCCGGCTCTCGGCCGATGCGTCGAGTTCCGCACGTTGCCTCTCGTCCAGCCCGGTGAGCGACAGATGATCACGCTCGCCCGGTGTGAGTCGCGCGAGGTCGGGCCCGGACCCGGGCAGCATGGTCACGCCGCCGAGGCGGCCCCGGTGCGCGGTCACCGGCAGACCGGCGTCGCGGAGCCAGTTCAGGTCCCGGTTGATGGTGCGAAGGGACACCCCGAGCGCTGAGGCGAGTTCCTGTGTGGTCATGGCCTCCCTCGATTCGAGGAGCAGCATCAGGGTGAAGAAGCGGTCGGGGGTCACCCGCCGATTTTTTCAGGAACTGCGACACGATGCGGCGCATATCCCGGTCAGGCTGGCGGATGCGTACCTCCGACCTGGGAGAAGGAACAACCCATGACCAGATCCGTCGTGTCCATCGTCTACGTCAACGACGCTCCCGCCGCAGCCCGTTTCTACGGCGACCTCCTCGGCATGAGCCCCTCGTTCGAGACGTCGGGATACATCACCTTCGACCTCGGGCCGGGCGCCGACCTCGGTGTGTGGTCCGGCCAGTTCGAGGATCTGTCACCGGATGTCCCGCGCACCAGTGAGGTGTGCCTGGCCATCGACGGTGGACCCGACGAGCTCGACGCGATCTTTGAGCGGTGGAAGTCCAAGGGGGTCACGATCCTGCGCGAGCCCCATGACGCGGGGTTCGGGCCGACCTTCCTCGCGGCCGATCCGGACGGGAACCGTATCCGCGTCGCACCGCGGGACTGAAAGGCCGCACTGCGGCAGGCGCGCAGGACAGGTGCCGCGCCTGCCGTCGTCCGACTTTGAGAAGAGGACGGCGAGTACGACACCTGCCCCGGCTCGGCGTGGCTACGTCTGCCCGCACTCCGTCGTCGATGTCGTCGACGGTTCTCGCGGATCGCCCACACGGAACCGCTGGGCGAAGGTCATCGACCCGGGCCTCCCCTGGGGGAACCGACGCGACCTCAGTCCGTCGACCCCGGCTTCACCACCGTGCTCACGAAGTCGCCGATCGCCCCCAGCGTCGCCCCCAACTGCTCGATCTGCGGGAAGTGGGCCGCGTTCGCGATCGGGGCGAAGTGGCCGTTGGGGAAGGCGTCGGCGTAGCCGCGGCCGTACTTCAGGGGGGCTATGCCGTCCTCCTCGCCCCAGACGACCAGGACCGGGACGGTCACGCGGTGCAGGCGGCCGCGGCTTCGCTGTTCGTCCGTGAAGGACGCGAAGTCGGGGCGGAACTCGGCGCCGGCGAAGGAGAGTTGGCTGATGTCGGACGGGGCCATGGTGCGCGGGTCGACGACGCGGTTCTCGACCATGTGGGCGTGGATGCCGACCGCGTTCAGCAGGGTCAGGGCGCCGATCCGGCCCTGGTTGTCGCGCAGGGCCATCTCCGCGGCGATCCAGCCGCCGACGGAGTTGCCGACCACCATGACGCCCTTGAGGTCCAGCGTGTCGAGCAGGTCCAGGTAGGCGATGGCCAGGTCGGCCACCGTGTCGAAGCGCTCGGGGCGGGGCGTGCCGTCGAAGCCGGGGTGGGTCGGCGTGACGACGTAGACGTGCTCGGAGAGGGCGTTCGAGATGCCGGCGACCGTACGCGGGCCGGCGCCTCCGTGCAGTATCAGCACGCCCGTGCCCTCGGTGTTCTCGCCGAACTCCTGGATGGTGACGGAGAGTCCGCCGGGGAGGGCGACGGTGCGGGCGG
>NZ_JAENRY010000357.1 GCF_016612545.1 Streptomyces sp. MBT65
AGCGGTACTTTCTGTTCTGATGTCCAGGGGAGCCGTGCTGGTTCTGGCCGACGGGCGGTTTCCCGCCGGAGTGCGCATGCCCTCCGGCGGGAAACCGCCCGTCGGCCAGAACCAGCAACGCTCCCCTGGACATCAGAAGAGGAAGTACCGCTGAGCCATGGGCAGTTCAGCCGCCGGAGTCGCCTCGACCAGCTCCCCGTCGATGTGCACGGCGAAACTGTCGGGGTCGACTTGGACCCGCGGCCGGGAGTCGTTCTCCCGCATGTCCGCCTTCGTGACCCCCCGCGTGGACTCGATGGCGACGAACTTCTTCCCGAGATCGAGCCGCTCGGGCAACCCGTCCTCGATCGCCAACGGGGCGACGAAGTTGAAGGAGTTGGCGGCGGGCGCCCGTCCGATCGCCCCGAACATCGGCCGCGGCAGGATCGGCTGCGGCGTCGGGATGGACGCGTTGGCGTCGCCCATCTGCGCGTACGCGATCTGGCCGCCCTTGATGACGAGGTGCGGCTTGACGCCGAAGAACGGCGGTTCCCACAGCACGAGGTCGGCGAGCTTGCCCGTCTCGACGGAGCCGACCTCGCGGGCGAGGCCCTGCGCGAGGGCGGGGTTGATCGTGTACTTGGCGACATAGCGCCGTACGCGATGGTTGTCCGCGCGGCCGTCACCCGGCAGCGCGCCCCGCCGCCGCTTCATCACATGCGCCGTCTGCCAGGTCCGCAGGATCACCTCGCCCACGCGCCCCATCGCCTGCGCGTCGGAGGAGATGATCGAGATGGCGCCGAGGTCGTGGAGGATGTCCTCCGCGCCGATCGTCGAGGGGCGGATGCGGGACTCGGCGAAGGCCAGGTCCTCGGGGACCGCCGGGTTGAGGTGGTGGCAGACCATCAGCATGTCGAGGTGTTCCTCGGCGGTGTTGACGGTGTAGGGCCGGGTCGGGTTGGTGGAGCTGGGCAGCACGTGCGGCTCGGAGACCACGGTCATGATGTCCGGCGCGTGCCCGCCGCCCGCACCCTCGGTGTGGTAGGCGTGGATACCGCGTCCGGCGATCGCGGCGAGGGTGTCGCCGACGAACCCGGCCTCGTTCAACGTGTCGGTGTGGATGGCGACTTGGACACCCGTGCGGTCGGCGACGGTGAGCGAGGCGTCGATGACGGCGGGGGTCGAGCCCCAGTCCTCGTGCAGCTTCAGTCCCAGTGCTCCCCCGCGGATCTGGGACATCATCGCGTCGTGCGAGACGGTGTTGCCCTTGCCGAGGAAGCCGATGTTGAGCGGGTACTGCTCCATCGCGGCCATCATCCGGGCCAGATGCCAGGGGCCGGGGGTGACCGTGGTCGCCTTGGATCCCTCGGCAGGACCGGTCCCGCCGCCCACCAGCGTGGTGACGCCGGCGGAGAGCGCCTCGTCGGCGATCTGCGGACAGATGAAGTGCACGTGCGCGTCCACGGCGCCGGCCGTGAGGATGCGTCCGTTGCCCGCGATGACCTCGGTCTCGGGGCCGATCACCAGGTCGGGGTGGATCCCGTCCATGGTGTCGGGGTTGCCGGCCTTGCCGATGCCGGTGATACGGCCGTCGCGGATGCCGACGTCGGCCTTGACGATGCCCCAGTGGTCGATGATCACGGCGCCGGTGATGACGGTGTCGGGGGTGCCCTCGGCGCGCGTGGCACGGGCCTGCCCCATCGACTCGCGGATGACCTTGCCGCCGCCGAACACGGCCTCGTCACCGGCGAGTCCGGGACCGCCGCTGCGGTCCTCCTCGATCTCGATCAGCAGATCGGTGTCGGCGAGCCGGATGCGGTCGCCGGTGGTCGGCCCGAACAGGTCCGCGTACGCGGCACGGGAGATCTCAGGCATCGAGGGCACCTCCGGTCTCCCCGCGCAGTCCCGGCACGATCCGGGCGCCGACCAGCGGGACGAGTTCGACGTCGACGGGGATCCCCGGCTCGAAGCGCACGGCCGTACCGGCGGCGACGTTGAGCCGCTTGCCGCGGGCTGCCGCGCGGTCGAACTCGAGCCCGGGGTTGGCCTCGGCGAAGTGGTAGTGGGAGCCGACCTGGACGGGCCGGTCGGCGGCGTTGAGGACGGTCATCGAGGTGACCTCACGGCCCGCGTTGTAGACGATCGGGTCGTCCGCGAACAGGATCTCGCCGGGAATCATCGAGGCCTCCTACACGATCGGGTCGTGGACGGTGACGAGCTTGGTGCCGTCCGGGAAGGTCGCCTCGACCTGTACGTCGTGGATCATCTCGGGGATGCCCTCCATGACGTCGTCCCTGGTGAGCAGCTTGCGCCCGGAGGCCATCAGCTCGGCGACGGTCCGGCCGTCACGGGCGCCCTCGAGGATGTGCGACGTGATGAGGGCGATGGCCTCGGGGTGGTTCAGCCTCAGACCACGGGCCCGGCGCTTCTCGGCCACGTCGGCCGCCACATGGATCAGCAGCCTCTCTTGCTCGTGCGGGGTCAGTTGCACGTCCCACCTCACAGTCCTCGCTCCGGACCGTGCGGGGTCCGGCTGCCGCAGCCCCGGGTCAAAGTCCCTGGTGGCGTGGATCGGCAGGCTAGTTGGACGGCGTTTCAAGCAAGTTAACCGAGCTGTGATCAGGACATTCGCATCTACGCCCGTAGAGCGGCCCCGCGCACGGCCTGCCCCGCACCCCTGTCGCTACGACGGGTTCGCCCCCCGGTGTTCGGCCGCGATGCCGAACCGCTGGTGTTCGCGAGGAGCGGACGCGACCTCGTGGACGCGTGAGACGGAACTGATCACCTGCTCCTCGGCGTTCGCGTCGAGCTTGTCGAGTTCGTCGAGTCGCTCCAGGTCGGCGGCGGAGACCAGCGCGACCAGGGGCTTGCCGTGCCGTGTCACGACGACGCGCTCGCCGCCGTACACCACCCGGTTGATCAGGTCGGCGAGCTCAGCCCTGGCTTGCGTCACCGGAATCTCGTAGGCCATACCCCCATCATAACGTCATGTACGTCCTGTACATTTCTTACAGATGCCGAAGGAGGGGTACCCATGACCCGACCGTTCGCCCGCCACGTCCTGCCCGAATTCACGGAGCGCACCAGCTCCGGGCACCGCACCCTCGACCCGTACTCGAAGCTGCTGGAGGAGCGGATCGTCTTCCTCGGGACGCCGATCGACGACATCTCGGCGAACGATGTGATGGCCCAGTTCATGCACCTCGAGTACCAGGCACCGGACCGGGACATCTCGCTGTACATCAACTCGCCCGGCGGCTCCTTTACCGCCATGTCGGCGATCTACGACACGCTCCAGTACGTCAGTTGCGACGTGGAGACGATCTGCCTGGGCCGGGCCGGCTCGTCCGCGGCGGTGCTGCTGGCGGCGGGCACGCCGGGCAAGCGGTCCGCGCTGCCGGGAGCCCGGGTAGTGATCCACCAGCCCTCGTTCCCCGAGCCGATCCAGGGTCAGGCGAGTGATCTCGCCATCCAGGCCGAGGAGTTGGGCCGCACCCGGTCCCAACTGGAGGCGCTGCTCGCCCTGCACACGGGCCGGACGGTGGAGCAGGTGAGCGCGGACATCGAGCGGGACCGGATCATGGATGCCCAACAGGCCCTGGAGTACGGCCTGGTGGACCGGATCGTGGCCACCCGCAAGACCTCGCTCACCGAGCCGGGCGGGGAGTGAGCCGACGATGCTGCCGCCGGAACTGCCGCCGTTGCCCGCACTGACGCGCGCCGAGGGCGAGTTGATCGACCGTTACCTGGATGTGGCCGACCTGCTGGGCCGTATCAACCCGGCGCACCACGGGGACACCTACCGTGGACTGAGGGCCGCCCAGGCGCTGGTGGCCAAGGCGATCGAACTGCGGGACGCGCTGGCGCTGATGCACCAGCGGGGCGAGACCGAGCTGCACGCCCCCACGCTCGCGCGGGCGCTGCGCGTGCTCGACGGGGAGCGCCGCACGGCTCGCGTCACCCTCCCCGCACCCTCCGACAGTTGAGGGATGCGCGGCCGTCCGGGGCGAGGGTGAAACGGGCCGAACGACGTACCCCCGATCGACGTAGTCGCCGCTCCGTCGGTACGGCCGTCCGGGTCACGCAACACGCGTGGTCCGAGGGCCGGATGAGGTGTTCCGGTGCTGGTCCGGGCGTCACACCCGCCCCGACACGCCCTCGAACACCGATGCGTTCAGCCGAACGGGTGAGTGGTGAGTAACCCCACAAATCCCCGATTCCGTTGGGCTTTTCGGACATTCATAGGTGAAGATCCCTGTCTGACGACAAGACCCCGCCGCAGCGGCGGGGCGATCCGGGCGGACGCCGAGTCCTGCCGCCACCCGGATGACAGGTCGACAGGATTGCATCGGCAGGAGTGGAGGACCCAGGCACGACGGGTCGCCGGGACGGTCACGCCATGACCGGGTCGAGCAGCCCTTGGGGTGAAGCCGCGTCAGCGGCCGGGCAACTTTGTCAGCCCGAATCCGACAGGTCATCCTTCACAGGCGGCTGACGAAGGGTTGCGCATGACTGCGCTCAATCGTGTCCCGTCGCTGATGGTCCGAGCCGGTACGGCTTCGGCTTTCGCCATCGCCGCCGTGGGCGGCTCCGTCGTGATACCGGGCGTCGCATCCGACGCCGCGGCCGCGACACCCGCGACGAAGGCACTCCAGGTCGCGGCGTCCAAGAAGGGCGCCCCGTACAGGTACGGGGCCACCGGACCGAGCCGCTTCGACTGCTCCGGGCTCACGCTCTACTCGTACAAGAAGGCAGGCAAGAAACTGCCCCGTACGGCGGCCCAGCAGTACAACAAGACCCACCACATCTCGGCCGGTAGCCGCAAGGCCGGGGACCTCGTGTTCTTCCACTCGGGCTCCAGCGTCTACCACGTCGGCATCTACGCCGGGAAGGGAAAGATCTGGCACGCCCCGAAGACCGGGGACGTGGTGCGGTTGCAGAAGATCTGGACCAAGAGCGTCTGGTACGGCCGGGTCAGCTGATCCTCGCCGAATCTCCCGAGGGGGTGGCGGCCACCTGACAGGCCGCCACCCCCTCGGGTGTCCAGGGATGTTCGGGACGGGAACGTCCGGGACAGAGGCGCCGGAAGGCGGGGCTCTACGGCTCCTGCTGGCCCGCCGCGGTCACCGGCCGGGCCGGTACCGTCCAGGGCACCTCGACGGAGACCGTCTTGCCGCCCTCCAGGGTGGGCCGGACCTTGAGTTTCCCGCCGCACTCCGCGGTCAGCCAGCGGATGATCACCATGCCCCGGCCGTTGTCCTGCTGGACGGCGGCCGGCAGGCGTTTCGGGAAGCGTGGATGGCTGTCGGTGACCCCGATGCGCAGCTGTTCGTCACGCTCCAGCTCGATGTCCACCGTGAAGGTGGGTGACTGCCCGAAGGTGTGCTGTACGGCGTTGGTGGCGAGTTCGGAGACGATCAGGCGGATGGTGTCGGCGACCTCCGTGTCCGCCGCAAGTCCCCATTCCACCAGGGTTCCGACCACATACGTGCGGGCGGCGGAGACCGAGGCGGGATCGCTCGGCAGAGTGACGGATGCTTCCAGATGGTCTGCCATGGCGCGGTCGTCCCTTTCCCGCGGGACCGGTGTCCGACACGGAGCGGATGGTTCGAGTACGGTCCCGGACTGGTGCTTCTTCGCCAGACTGCCATTACGGCGCCGTTAACGGTGGCGATCCACCAAGATATGCATATATCTGTCGCTCGAAGCGGTGAACTCTGCGACCTCAGACCGTATTTGGGCGGCTCGGAAGGAGTAAGGAGAAACCCATGCAGTACGGTCCCGCGGTGCGCCGCCGGAAACTGGGCGCCGAACTCCGCACGCTGCGTGCGGAAGCGGGGCTCACCAGCGGTGAGGCGGCCCGGCTGGTCGGCTGGCACCAGTCGAAGGTGAGCCGCATCGAGACCGGCGCGAGTGGCGTGAAACCACCTGACGTCCGGTTACTCCTGGACGCCTACCAGGTCGGCGACCCACAACTTCGGGACATGCTGCTCGTGCTCGCGGGCTCCGACGACGGCGGCGGCCGGCACCACTGGTGGCACGCCTATCGCGGTGTACTGCCGCCCGCCTACCGGGACTTCATCAGCCTGGAGTCACAGGCCAGCACGATCCGCACCCTGGAGACCTCGGTGGTCCCCGGTCTGCTGCAGACGCCCGAGTACGCCCGGGCGGTGACCCGGGCCGCGGTGGGAGGCCTCGACAACGACGGCCCCGACCGGCTCGACGCGCTGGTGCAGGTGCGGCTGGCCCGGCAGGACGTGCTGCGCGCGGATCCGCCGCTGGCCCTGAGCGTCGTCCTCGACGAGGCGGTGATACGGCGCGAGGTCGGCGGACCGGGGGTGATGGCGCGTCAACTGGAACGGCTCGTGGAGGCGGCCCATCTGCCCCAAGTGAGGCTTCAGGTACTGCCGTTCGCCGCAGGAGCACACATCGGCATCACCGGCCCTTTCGTAATCTTCTCCTTTCCGAGCACTTCTGATCTGGACGTGGTTGTTCTAGACCATTTGACGAGTAGCCTCTACCTCGAACGGAAAGAAGACCTAGAGGCCTACAGCGAGGCCTTCAACACCCTTCAGTACCACGCCCTTTCGCCCGAGGATTCGTTGGATTACATCGCCGGGATAGGTGACGGCGCGTAAGGAGGCACCATGTCTGCACTGCCTCGGAACGTACCTTCGAGTACCGATCTGTCCGGTGTGCGGTGGCTGCGCAGCAGCTACAGCACGGGAGCGAACAACTGCGTCGAGGCGGCCAGGCCGCGTTCAGGCCCCCGCGCGGGGCTGCTCGCCGTTCGCGACTCGAAGGAACCGCAAGGACCCGCCCTGCTCTTCTCCCCCGAGAGCTGGACGGGCTTCCTCGCCACGTTCCACTGACCTGTCCGCCTGTCAGCGACGCACGGCCGTGTCACGCCGACTCATGGTCGCGTCTCGCCGATCACACGTACAGCGCGTTCGATCTCGGCCCCGGAGAGGTCCGCTCGGGCGGTCAGCCTGAGCCGTGAGATGCCGTCGGGCACGGAAGGAGGACGGAAGCAGCCCACGGCCAGCCCTGCCGTACGGCAGTCGGCCGCCCAGCGCACGGCCGCCTCCGGGGACGGCGCACGCACCGACACCACCGCGGCGTCCGGACGTACCGCTTCCAGACCCGCGGCGGTGAACCGCGCGTGCAGTTGGCCCGCCACGGCGCGCGCCCGTGCGGCCCGCTCGGGCTCGCGCCGCAGCAGGGTGAGCGCCGCCAGGGCCGCGCCGGCCGCCGCGGGTGCCAGCCCCGTGTCGAAGATGAACGTCCGCGCCGCGTTGACCAGATGGTCGATCACCCGGGCCGGCCCGAGCACGGCCCCGCCCTGGCTGCCCAGCGACTTGGACAGCGTGACCGTCACGACGACGTCCTCGGCCCCCGCGAGCCCCGCCGCGTACGGC
>NZ_JAENRY010000358.1 GCF_016612545.1 Streptomyces sp. MBT65
GTCGGGGGCGGCGGCGGCCTGGAGAACGGTGTCGTAGCCGAGCGGATCGGCCCAGCTGGTGAGCGCGCAGCAGGCGAGGAGGCGGGCGGCGGGGTCGGCGGCGGGGTCCTGGAGGATCGCGGTCAGGCCGGGGGTGCGTTCCAGATAGCCGTCGTCGTCCAGCGCGTCGGCGATCACGTCGTCGGGGTCCGCCGGGTTGCCGTCGAAGTCGGTGTAGAGCAGGGCCCGCAGCTCGGGGCCGGGCTGCCAGTGGTCCTTGGTGTCGGCCATGGGGTCTGCTCTTTCCTACGATCCGGAGGTGGGGAACGGTCCGGTGACGTACTCCTTGGGGACGGTCCCGCTGATCAGCCACTCGCCGTCGCGGCGGGTGTTGAGCAGGGCCATGACCCGGTCCAAGACCTTACGTGACTTGCCCTTGCTCAGCCCGAGTCCGTCGACGAAGTCCGAGGCCTGGTCCGTCTCACCGGCACGGAGGGTGCCGGGCACGTCGATCTCGCGTCCGGCGACCTTGTCGATCTCGTCGTTGATGGACCGCTGGATCTCCTCCGGGCCGAGGATGTGGACGCCCTGGACCTTGCCCGCGTCGATGTCCCGCTGGAGCCGCTGGTAGTCGACCCGGATCTCCTCGTTGCCGTAGACCTTCCCGGTGCCGTCCTGCGGGGCGAAGGAGGTGTACTGGCTGGACTCCTTGGCGGCCTTGTTCTTTCCGCCGAGGACGTGCTGGAGCGGGGTGATCTCGCCGTCCGGATCGGCGGGGACGATGCCGATGTCGGGGTCGAACCGGGACTTCTTCAGGCCGAACGGATTGTGGGTCGCGCTGAAGTCGTCGTCCTGGCGGATCAGCTTGGGCGCCTCGTCGGCGATCGAGTCGAGGTCGAGCGCTCCGGGCACGGCGGGCCGCGCTCCCGGCAGGGTCAGCCCGTCGAAGAGGGTTCCGAAGCCGCCGGCCTCGGTCGCGGCCCTGACGGTCCCCGCGCCCGCGCCGAACATCCCGCCGAACGCCATGCCGTAGAGAGCCGAGTCGTTCGCCTCGTCGAGGCTGAAGCCCTTGCTCTCGCCGGTGGCGATCGCGACCGGCTGGGCGACGGCGAGGTCCACGGTCACCGACTCGATGCCGCCGAGGGCGGCGGTGGCGAGGGTGGTGCCCGCGATGGTGGCGACCTCGGTGGAGACGGTCACGCCGAGGGTTCCCGCCATCTCCACGATGCTCGCGGTGGCCGCCGCCGCGGCGCCTTCGGAGATGCCGGCCGTGAAGATGGCGAGGGCGGTCCCGGCGATGATCGTCGCGCCGACGATCTCCAGTTCGTGTTCGAGGTGCTTCGTCGCGGAGTGCACGGCGTCGGCGTACTTGTCGAGCGCCTTGGCCATGTCCCGGGCGCCGTCGGTCATGTCCTGGAGCCAGCCGTGCCCGTCGTAGTAGTAGCGGCGCCAGAACGGGTCGTCGAAGGCGGAGATCGCCTCGCCCTTGTTGTGCTCGATGATGGAGCGGGCCGACTTGTTCGCGGCGACGGTGACGTCCTCGATGTCGTCGGCGAAATCCCGCCACGCCTTGGCCGCCGCACGCAGCCCGTCCTCGTCGGCGTCCGGCCACCACATGCCGGTGACGTCCTGGACGATCTTCTTGGCCTTGTCGGCGACGCTCACTCGCCGTCGCCTTCGCTCTTGCCACCCTTGATGTCGATCCCGCCGAACAGGGCACGGACCAGTTCTTCGTGGTCGATGTGACCGTCCGCCATGTCCGTCATCGCCTCGTGGATGCTGGCCAGACCGCCGGTGAGGATCTGCGCCGCGTTCTCCAACTGCGTGACGTGCGGGCCGTAGGCCTTGTGGAAGGCGGTGCCCTGATCGTCGTCGCCCCACGGTGAACCCGCTGCTCCGAGCGCTGACTTGAGCTTGGTGAGCGCCTTGGCGAGATCGGCGCTGTGGGTCTGGAAGTGTGGCGCTGTCGCTTTGAGGTCAGCGATCTTGATGTCGAGTATCTCGCCCTTGTCGCCCATGGACGCCTGTTCTCCCCCGTGGTCGGCTCGTCGGCCGTACGACTTTAACCAGACCGTCTTCTTCGCAACTGCGCAGAAAGCAAAGGCAGGGCAAAGATTGGCTCGGCGACGAACGGCGCCCTCTCGCGCAGTGCCGGACCTAGCTGAGCCGCTTGCGCAACACGGCGCAGGGGCGGCCGAGTTGGCGGTCCGGGCGGTGGGCGATGACGGCGTAGCCGAGGGCGGTCCAGAAGGCGAGGGCGTCGGGGTTGTTGTCGAGTACGGCCAGACGTACGGCGGTTCGGCCGGACTCGCGGAAGCGGTCCTCGACGAGGGACGCCAACTGCCTTCCCTGTCCCCGCTGTTGCTGCGCGGCATCGATCATCAGCAGGCCGATCCAGGGGTCGTCGTCCTCCGGGTCGGGATGCGCCCCGAGGGTGATCGCGATCCCGACGAGCCGCCCGGCACTGCGCGCGAGCAGCACCTCCACGTCCGGGTCGGCCAACTCGTCGGCCAGCGCGGTCGCCACCTGCTCGGGCCGGATGTCCTCCGGGTCGGGGAAGTCACCGCTGAGCGCGTGGAACGCGTGGTTGGAGGCGTAGAGCGCGGTGAGTTCGGTGAGGAGTTCGCCGGGGAGTGCGCCGGCCTCGGTGGGCGTGAGCGGTTCGAGGAACATGGGGGCACGCTAGTGCCGCGCGGATCCGGCGCGAGGCGACACCCCCGTGATCCATACTCTGTGTCGGCGGCTACGGGGAGGGCATGTCCATGCGGCACGGCTACGGGGTCGGAACGGTCGTACGAGCGGCGGCCGTTGTCGCCGCGGCTGTCCTGATCAGCGGCTGCTCGTCGGGCGACTCGGCGCAGGACAAGGCGTGGCAGGCGGAGTACTGCGACAAGCTGGGGTCCTGGCAGCATGAGGTGCGCGCGAGGACGGCCAACGTCGAATCGGCGGGGAACGCGGCTCTCTACGCCGCGAAGAAGCTGGACAAGGCAGGCCTGGAACACGGCGGCACCCGCATCCTCGACGACACCGTCAACGCGATCGGCGGCGACACCGGGGCGGAGGAACGTGCGGTGTCCTACTGCGACAGCGCGGGCTACGAGACCTCGGTGGACTCGGCGAGCTGATGCCGTGAGCTCGTGAGCTCATAGACCGACCTCTGATGCGGCACGCCGGCCGTCGGCCGCCTCGCCGGCGACATACCGGCCCGACCGTCACCAGGGCCGGAACCCGTACCGTCCCGATCAGGGCCGCAGCAGCGTACCCGCGGCCTCCTCCAGGAGGGCCACGGCCAGGAGTTCGCCGTCCACGGGTCCGAAGCGCTCCAGTGCCAGCCGGTGGATGCGCAGCACCGTGTCGGCCAACTCGTGCGGGGTGCCGAGGTCTTGGGCCTCGTCGGTGATGGCCTTGAGCTGGTCGTGGATGCGGTCGAGGCCGTAGGAGCGGAGGTAGTCCCCGGCGAACAGCGCCGACAGGTCCCGGCGGATGAAGTCGCTCCCCGCCGCGCTGTCGGCCAGCGTGTCCCGCAGGGTTGTGAGGTCGATGCCGGCTCGGCGTCCGAGCAGCAGGGCCTCGGCGGTTGCCGCGGCCTGGCCGAACCAGAGGAGGTTGATGAGGAGTTTCGTCGTGCAGCCGGTTCCGGGGCCGCCCATGTGGCGGATCCGGTCCGATGTCGTCACCGCCTCCAGCAGTGGCCCGCACCGGTCGAGGACTTCGGCGGAACCGCCCACGAACAGCCGTACGCGCCCGTGTTCGGCGTCGTCGGGGCCGCCGCCCATCGGCGCTTCGAGGACATCGACGCTGTGGGCGTCGGCGCGTTCACGCAACTCCCGTGCGGCTGCTGGGGAGTTGCTCGTCATGTCGATCCACACCGCCCCGGGGGCCAGGGCGGCGAACACCGCATCCGGAAGGGCTGCCGCCGCCTCTTCGGGTCCAGGAACCACGGTGATCAGCACGTCCGCCCCGGCCGCCGCCGTGGCGGACGGCGCCCAGTCCGCGCCCAACGAGCGCACCGCTTCTTCCCGTTCGGGACGCAGATCGGAAACGGTCACCGAGTGACCCGCCGCAACGAGGCGTCCGCACAGCGGTGTCCCCATGCGGCCGGCACCGACGAGGGCTACGCGCGAGGGCGAGGACAAGGACACAGGAACACCGCCATGGCCGTAGGTGCGTCTGTCGTTTCCCTCCGGCGCACGCGAAAGACCGTCGCTGGCGGGTCACTTGGAGACACTATCGATCACCCGGGGGAGGACGAAGACGCCGTGGGTGATCGTCCAGGTCCGGTCCTCAGCCGCCGACGGGGCCGGTGTAGGTGCCGGGATGCGTGGCGCCGTCCTGGAGCAGGACGCTGCCGCCGGGCCAGGTCAGGGTGGCCGAGGTGGTCTCGTTCGGCGGGGTGACGACGACGGACGTGGCCTTGAACTCGGTGCCGCTGCCCTGGGTCCACGGCAGGAAGCTGATGGTGAACGTCGCGCTGCTGCCGGCGGCCAGGGTGACCTTCTTGGGCGTCGCACCGCTGCGGGTCAGCGACCAGCTTCCCCCGGAGGACTTCAGGTCGACCCCGGGGAAGCCCTGGATCGTGCACGCGGCGGATGTCTTGTTCTTCAGCACCACGGCCAGGTGCTGCTGGTCGTCCGAGCTGCTGACCTTGCCGTCGCCGGAGCCGAACGAGAAGCCCAGCCCGGCGGTGTGGCAGCGGCCGGTGCCGGTGCCGGTGCTGCCGCCGGTGGCCGTACCGCCACCGGTGCTGCTGCCGCTTCCGCCGGTGCTGCTCCCCGCGTCCTTGGTGGCACCCGCGTTCTCGGCCGGGGCGCCGTCGGACGCGGTGGCCGAGGACGAGGACGTCGACGCCGACGGCTGGTCGCCTGCTGTGTCGTTGCCACCGCCGTTGCCGCAGGCGGTGAGCGCCAGGGCGAGCGCGGACGTGGCGGCGAGTGCCGTGGCGGCGTGGAGCAGACGCATCGTGGTGCTTCTCCGTCAGATCAGGGGCGCTGACAGGCGCCGTGTTGATCACCACAGTAGGAGTGAGTTCTCAACAGACCTGTAACCGAGGTGTTCTGACGTTGCATCAGGATCCAAGCCCCGGGCCCTCGTTCGGAAGGACGCCGCGCTCAGTGCGCGTGCACCGACCCCCACGCGAAGTTCTGCCCGAACCCCGTCCCCGAACCGCCCGTGTACACCTGGTCCGTGGCGTAGTACGTCGCCTTCACGTCCGCGTTCGAGTTGATCGCCGTCTTGGTCATCCCGGAGCCCCAGGTGCTCCAGATCACCCACGGGCTGCGGGTCAGCGCGTTCGAACCCGCCGCCGTGATCGGCATGTTGTACGTCTCCGCGAGCATCCGCGGCTTCGCGTAGTCGACCAGCCCCGTGTGGTACACGTGCGTGAGGTCCGAGGCGGACGGGCTGTAGTCGTCGACGCCGACGACGTCGACGAGGTCGGCCCCGGGGTAGTAGTCCCACGGCACGTCCTCACCCTGCGGGTCCCAGGCACCGGGCGACCAGACGAAGATCAGGTTGTGCAGGCCCTTCGTCGTCACCAGGTAGTCGTACGTGATCCGCCACAGCTTCTTGTACGACGCCGGGGTCCTGCCGCCCCACCAGAACCAGTCGCCGTTCATCTCGTGGTACGGCCGTAGCAGCACGGGGATGTCCCAGGCGGCGAAGTACGAGAGCGTGGCCGCCAGGAAGGACAGGTCCGTGAGGAGCGCCCGGTACTCGTCGGTGTCCGACTCCCAGTCGAGAACGCGGTCGAACCACGCCTGGTCGGTGGTGAGCGTCGCCAGCGGGTAGGACGCGTCACCGCCCGGGTGCTCGCCCGTGACCTGGGTGAGGACCCGGCTCCAGGACTTCACCGCGGAACCGGGGTACGGCTGGTGGAAGCTCATGCCCACGATCCCGGAGGCCGCGCCGCCGTTGGCGAGGGACGCGCTGGTCCCGTCGAGCCGGACCATGGTGCCGGTCGGGTTGTAGCTGCCGTCCGCCGCGCGCGGCAGCCCCTTCCACACGCCGAACGCGAGGTCGACGGCGTCGTCCGTGTACTGCCACGACCGCACCCCCGTCGGCAGCCCCAGCGGCCGGTTGTAGGACCGGTCCCCGTACCGCCCCCAGCCGGTCGCGCCGTACCCGGGCCCGAGGTCGATCTCGACGAAGCCGGACAGCTTGCCCGTGATGTCCGCGGCCTTCTTGTAGTAGTAGCCCGAGAACGTCGTGCCGCCCGTGTCCCCGTAACTCGCGTTGTACAACTCCTGCTGGGTCTCCACGTGTTGACCGATGATCGTCATCGGGTGCGTCCCGGAGCGCGCCGCGTTCTCCAGCGACACCAGGAAGGAGTAGACCTTCTGCGCGTTCGCCGACGCCGACGGATCCCGGCCCGTCAGCGTCGGGGCTATGAGCGGGGTGGCCGCCCGCGCCACTCCCGGTACGGCGGACGCGGCGACGGTGGCGCCGAGGGCGGTGACGAACGTACGTCTTCGCAAGACTCAACCTCCAGGGCAGAAGCGGATCTTGGCCAGGCTAAGGCGCTTCTACCGAAAAGGGATGTTGAGCCAGGGACTCCCCGCGTCCGACATCAGGATCCGGTGCGCGGAGACCATGTCCTGGTACCAGTCGCCGAACTCCTCCTCGTCGAAGTGGAGGCAGCGGCCGAGGATGTAGCCGGTGGAGAAGTCGGCCCAGGAGCGGTAGGCGAGGGCGGCCGAGCGGCCCGCCCGGACGACGGCGGACTCCGTCTCCGCCAGGGTGGCGAAGCGGGCGCCCAGGCCCCAGCGGGCCATCTTCGAGGCCCGGCCCAGGTCCCAGGCCTCGACCGAGGTGACGTAGCGGTTCTCGGCGAGGATGCCGTCGGCCCGCATCCGGGCCTCGTAGCGGGTGATACGGCCGATCAGTCGCTGTACGCCCTCGACGCGAGCCTCCGTCTCCGAGGCGGGGCGCGGGTCGGTCTTCGTGACGCCGTCCTCCGTGATCACCGTGGAGCCCTCGGAGTTGGCGCGGATGACGGTGGCCACCGCCTGGCGCCAGTACCCGGTGTCGACGTGCCCGCCGAAGTCGCGGGCGATCGTACGGCGCAGGCTCAGCGCGAACTCCCATACGGAGCTGGAGGCTTCGCAGGCGAGCAGGTTGGTCAGATGGTGCTGCCACTCGGCGCGGTCGGTGATGCCCCACCACTCGCGCAGCCGCCGGCGCTCACCGTCGTAGCCGTGTCCGTGCCAGGCCAGCGCGTTCCACAAGGAGCCGTTGGTGACGCAGAGGAGGGCTCCGCAGGCCAGGCCGTGGGCGACGGGGCCGTGCAGCGGGCCGCCGACGTGGAGGGCGCGCAGCCGCATCGCGGTGGCGGGGGCGCCATCGAGGCGCTCCGCCGCGCGGGACCAGTCCGTGGTGCCCGGTGGGCCGTAGGGGAGGGGCAGTTCGCAGGG
>NZ_JAENRY010000359.1 GCF_016612545.1 Streptomyces sp. MBT65
GGTGGGGGTTGGGGGGCTGGGGCGGACGGTTCAGGTGGGGCTGCTGCTGGGGACTCCCGCTCATGACATCGTGCAGCGCTCCTTCGGCGGCACGAGCGAGCGGGCGGGCCACGGCACGGTCACCGGAACCTTCGACCACCTCACGCTCCAGGGCACGTCGACCGACACCGCCTGGACGAGCACGGACATCGGAGCCCCCGACGCCGACGCCCCGAACGCCGGGAACGCGCAGCAGACCGACACCCGGATCTCCGCGACCGGCACTTACACTCTCACCGGCTCGGGAGACATCGCCCCCGAGGAGAACAGCCCCGACACGATCCAGATGAGCTTCCAGGGCGTCTTCGTCGGCCTCCTCTTCATGGTCGCCCTCGGCACGCTCTTCGTGACGACCGAATACAAACGGGGCCTGATCCGTACGACGTTCACGGCGACCCCGTCCCGCGTGAAGGTACTGGCGGCGAAGGCGACGGTGACGGCAGCGATCACCTTCACAACGGGCCTGCCGGCAACGGCGATCGGCTACACCCTGGCCCAACACACCCTGCACGCCAACGGCTTCAAGCCCCCCGAGTTCCCGGACCTGTCCCTCCTGGAGAACCCGTCCCTGCGGGCGGTGGTGGGCAGCGCGGTACTCCTGTCCCTGGTGGCGGTCCTCGCCCTGTCCCTGGGAGTGGTCCTGCGCAACAGCGCCGGCACGATAGCGACCGTCGTGGTCCTGGTGATCCTCCCGCAGATCCTCTCCTTCGCCTTCCCACTCCCGGCGGCGCAATGGCTCCTACGAGTGACTCCCGCGGCGGCCTTCGCGATCCAGCAGGGCAAGACGTACTACCCCCAGGTCGCGCACAACTGCCTCCCGGAGAGCGGCTGTTACCCCCTCTCCCCGTACAACGGCCTGGCGGTCCTCGCGGCCTATACGGCGGCGGCGCTCCTGCTGGCGGCCTGGACGGTAAGGAGGCGGGACGCGTGAGGTGGCTGCGCTCCCTGCACGCCGAGTGGACCAAACTCCGTACGCTGCCCAGCACTTGGTGGCTCCTGGCCGCAACGGTCGTCCTGACGGCGGCGATCGGCGCGGCGGCGGCCTCGTCGGTCACGACCCGCATCTGCCCGTCCCCGTGCCACGCGCCGAACACGGTCAAACTGAGCCTCAGCGGCATCCAGTTGAGCCAGGCGATCTGCCTGGTCCTGGGCACGCTGTCGATCGGCGCGGAGTACGCCACGGGCACCATCCGCACGACGCTCACGGCGATGCCGGCCGGCAGATGGCGGGTACTGGCGTGCAAGGCGGCGACCCTGTCAGCCCTGACGGCACTGGCGGGAGCCCTGTCGGTGCTGGCCTCCCTGGGCCTGGCCCGCCTGATCCTCCCGACCCCACCGAACACCGACGCGTCGCTCCGCGCGGCGGGCGGCTCGATCCTCGTCCTGGTCCTGGTGACGCTCCTGGGCCTGTCCCTGGCGACCCTGCTCCGCGACACGAGCGGCGCGATCACCCTGGGCCTGGGCGTCCTCTACGTCGTCCCGCTCCTGTCCCAGCTCCTCAACTCCCCGACCTGGCGCCACCGTTTGCAGCACTGGGGCCCCGTGCCGACGAGCCTGCCGACGGATCTCTGGCCGGGGCTCGGGGTACTGGCGGCGTACGCGGTGGGGTTGTTGGCGGTCGGGGGAGCGGCGTTCAGACTGCGGGACGCGTGACGGTGTCGAGGAACGTGGTCCAAGTGCCGGGCGAGACGGTGAGGATGGGCCCGGCGGACACCTTGGAGTCCCGGACGTGGATGGCGGCGGGGTGGGCGGCAACTTCGATGCAGTCGCCGCCTTCATTGCTGCTGTAGCTGGACTTGAACCACGCCAGATCATCCGAAGGAAGGGGCTGCCGTGCTGCGGTGTTCATTACTCTCCTAGCAGTCTGTCCAGGACGCACGCACTCTCCTCAGGAGAGAGGGCCTGTGACCGCAGCATTCCATACTTCAGTTGATAGACGCTGACCTCGTCCGGATCGTCTACCAGGAAGCTCGCGCGTTGTACCTCTAGATAGACGACGTGCTCGTGGGCGGGTGTCTCCAACAGGATCATGGGTCCCGCGAGACCGGCGTGCGGCACCCGCCCCATGGGCATGATCTGGATCCCCATATGAACGAGGTCGCAGGCCTCCCGCAACTTATGGATCTGCGCCCGCATGACCTCCGGCCCACCGAGAGCCGTCCGCAGGATCGACTCCTCCAGGATGAAGTGCCCGAACGGTGGTTGCTTGCGCTGCCAGATGTTCTGCCGCTCCATGCGAGAGGACACCCACTGTTCCGCTGTCTCATCCTCGAATCGCGGAAAACGGGTCTCGAAGGACGCGCGGCAGTAGTCCTCGGTTTGAAGCAGACCGGGAACCATCTGTGTCTGGTACGAAAGGATGCTGACGGCCACCTGCTCCAGGTCGACGAGCCCCTGCGCGAACGTCGGCATCCGCTCCCGCATCGGCAACTTACTCACGAGGGCGAACAACGCCCCGCCCGTACTGAGCAGTTCATCGAACTGGGTCGCCCTGTCATCCTGGAGCGCAAGCCTCCCCTGCTCGTACGACCTGATCGTGTCGATGTGAAGGTTCGCGATCTCGGCGAACCGTTCCTGGGTGAGCCCGGCCTGCCTCCGGAAGTGGGCGACCAGCCCGCCGACCGCCTGCCAAGTACCGACCTTCTTGGGCCTCTTAGCCGATTGCATGCGTGTCCCTTTCCCCCGCGCACACCCGAAGTCGTCGTAGTGAGGTCGTAGAGAAACGAAATACGACCTCACTCACTGACCCACGATAGTGACTGCCTGTGACAGTGGCCCCATGGACGAACAACTCCAACAAACCCACACACGCGAGGCGTTCTACCGCCGCGACCGCCGCTCCGTCGCGCTGGCCCGCGAGTTCACCCGCACCACCCTCACGGACTGGTCCGCCACCGCCCGCACCGACGACGTACTGCTCTGCGTAAGCGAGTTGGCGACGAACGCGATCCTGCACGGCGCACCGCCGGGCCGGGGCTACGCCCTCCGCCTGTGCATCCACCCCGACGGAGTCCTCCGCGTCGAGGTCCGCGACAGCGGCACGGGCGACCTCCGCAAGGTCAACACCCCGTACCGGGACCTCGACGCGGACAACGGCCGCGGCCTGCTGCTGGTGTCCGTGGTCGCGGACAAGTGGGGGGTGGGGGAGCGGGCGCCGGGGAAGGCGGTGTGGTGCGAGTTCGTGGTGGGTAAGGGCTGAGCGGATCAGGGCAGTTGCCGTACTACAAGAACCAGTTCCCGCACCGATTGCGTGTCGAGCCGGGCCAGAGCCGCGGTGACCCCGTCCAGAAACACCGCCTGCCCTCGGTAGTTGTGCACATGGATCAGGTTTCCGGTCGCTTCCTGCCCGCCGATCTCTCGCCGTACCCAGACCACGCCGCAGGTGCCCGGACCCGGCTCCCGGACGGCTCGGACGATGGCGGTCCAGTCGTCGACGGGTACGTGTTCGAAGCGCGGGAAGTAGCGGCGATTCAGTCGGCTCCACCAGCCGGGCGCCTCATGGGACGGGTTCCAGGGCAGGGCGACCGACGCGTTGCCCTCGATCATGGTGTGGACGGCGGTGACACCGCCGCGGGCGTTGATTCTGCGGTTCTGGCCGGTGACCCTGCGCGCGGCAGCCTCCGGCGGTACCGGTTCCAGGTCCGAGAGGGGCGCGTTCGATGCCGGGTGGAAGGGGTGGCCGCCGATCTTGGGGACCACGACGGAGGCCGCCAGCATCGGTGTGCGAGGGAAGCCGGGTTGGCGCAGGGTGCGGCAGGCCATCAACCAGGCCGTGTTCGTCTCGTACACGGGGTGCGGAACGGCGAGTTCGACGAGCCCGCCGTAGAGCTCGCCGAGCCATGCGGTTGCCCGCTGGGCAGGGTCCGCGGCGACCGTCATCCGTCTGCCTCCGTCCGTCGTCCGTCCTTCGCGGGTCAGGCCGCGTCGTCCCATACGGCGGCCAGCCTGCTGATCCGGTCCTTGTACTCCAGGGCGTCGCGCCACTCCGGTACCCAGTAGAGGAGACCGTGCTTGGCCCCCGCGAAGGCTCCGGCCAGAGCCGCGATCGAGTCGGAGTCGCCGGACGAGTGGGAGGCGCGCATGACCGATGCGCGTGCGTGGCCGCCGACGACCAGGAAGCAGTACAGGGCGGTGGCGAGGGCCTCCTCGGCGACCCAGCCGGCGCCGACCACCTCGGACGGGTCCAGGTCCGAGTCCTTGGCGCGCAGGGCGGCGGCCGCGGTGTCCAGGGCGCGCAGGCACTCGTCCCAGCCGAAGGCGATGAACGCCGCCGGGTCGGGGGCGCCCGCCTTGGCGTACAGGTCGCCCAGCCAGTCGGCGTGGTAGGTGTGGCGGGACTCCTGCGCGTAGGCGCGGAGGCGGGGGAGGAGTTCGGCGATGGGGCAGTCGTGTGCCAGGAGCCACGTGGCGTGGGCGGTGAGGTCGCTCGCCGCCAGCGCGGTGGGGTGGCCGTGGGTCAGGGCCGCCTGCAACTGGGCGATTCCTGCCCGCTGTTCGGCGCTCAGGCCGGGGATGAGGGCGACCGGCGTGACGCGCATGTTGGCGCCGCAGCCCTTGGAGCCGAGGACGGTGGCGTCCTGCCAACGCAGGCCGCGTTCCAGGTTGGTGCAGGCGGTGAGGCAGGTCTGGCCGGGGGCGCGGTTGTTGTCCGGGTCGTGCAGCCAGGCCACGAAGTGCTTGCGCAGGGCGGCTTCGACCGTGGCCGGGGTGAGAGCCGTAGCGGCTGCGGCCGGGTCTCGGGTCCCTCGGATCCGTCGGGTTCCGGGGGTGGGGGTGCCGGCGCTCGCTTCCACCAGTGCTTCGCCGACGGCCAGGGTCATCTGCGTGTCGTCGCTGACCCGGACGATGTCACCGTCGGAAAGGGGCAGGCCCATCTCGCGCCACGGGCCGAACTTCGCGGTGATCTGCGCCATGTTCAGGAACTCGGTGGGGTAGCCCATGGCGTCACCGATGGCCAGACCGAAGAGGGAGCCGGCGGCGGACCATCTGACGCGTTCCACAAGAGGGTGGCCGGCGAGTTCCCTGAGCGCCTGCAAGCTCGTGGCCTCGGCGAGAGGACCCTCGACAATGTGCGACGAACTGGCGGAAGGCCACTGCTCGACAAGCTCGGTCACCGCCTGGGACGGCGTGAGCCCGCGGGCCTTGGCCGGCTCAAGTCGGCCCGTCCATACGGCGCCCAGATTGACGCCGTCGTCGCCCCTCTTCCTGATCGGGACCCAACTCGCCGCCTCGTCCTCGTCGTTGAACCACAGGTAGCCGAGCAGGTCGTTCCCGTTGTCGGCCACAGCCACATAGCGCACCGGACCGCTGGTCCGGAACGCGTAGCGCGGCGGCCCCCCGGAGACGATGAGGCCCGCCCCGTCGTCCTCGTGGATGCGAGGGTTGGTCGTTCGCTTGACGAAGCGGGGCTTGGCGTCATGGTCGGAGTTCATCTGAGCTTTCCTCTTCCGCTACTTCGGCAGGACGTTGCCGTAGATGTGCCACTGGCCGTTCTCCAGGAAGGCGCGAGTCACCTCGTACGAGGTGCCGCGTCCGAGGAGCAGCTCCCGCTCGCCCATACCGAACGTGCCGACATTCTCCACCCAGAGTGCCGGAGTTCCAGCAGGGACCCGGAGGTGCAAAATGCCTTCCTTGCTCGCGTATGCGGGCACGGCACCGTTGTCACCGAGCGAGGTGGAAATGTAGCCCTCGTCCGTGATCTTTCTGCCGACGAGGTCGGCGGGTGTATCAGCCCCCAGATAGCCGACACCTTGTCCGCGAACCACCGTGAGATCCTCCGGCACCGGGGTTCCGGCCAGCGCCTTGTCCGTGTTCTCGATATTCCGGAGGACGTCCGGAGTACCCAGGTCGGCGTTGCCGCGGAGGTACCCGTTCATTTCGTTGTAGGTGGCGTTCTTGGGATTCGGATCACCCAACTCATTCGTATAGTCCAGAAGCGACTTCTTTGTTGATTCGGGGAGATTGTCCGCATATTCGTTCCAGACATCCCTTCCATAAGAAATCGCCGCGTCCTTGTCCGGGAACGTGAGCGCCCCGTCATACAGTTCGGCCGAGGCCGCCGCGTGCTTCTGTTCGGTGCTGAGTTGGGAGAATTCCTCTTTCGAGAGCTTCTGGGCGTCCTGGAGGCCGTCGTTGAGGTGATCGAGCGACGGATGCTGGTCGTCCAGGAACTTCTGCGCCATCCCGGACTCGACCGAGTCCGCGTGCACGCCCGTCCTGCTCAGGTCCTCCCCGTACCGCACCCCCTTGGACGCCAGGGTGGACGCGGCACCCTCCGCGCCCTCCTCCATCGCCAGCCGCAGCCCGCCCTTGGCCAGGCCCACGCCCTTGGTGCCGACGAGTTCGGGGATGAGCCGGCCGATGAACTCGGAGGGGTCCTTCTTGAAGCCGTCGACGGCGGCCTGGACGACACGTTCGGGGTGGGCGGCGGTGGAGACCAGCCCGGCGAGCGTCATGTTGACGTTCTGGTAGTACGCGGCCGGGTGCGTCAGGGCGTACGGGTCCATCGGGTTGAGGCCGCGGGCGAAGTTGACCAGGCCCGCGGTGCCTTTGAGGACGCCTCCGCCGACGTGGGCGAGTTCCATGTGGTACGCCTGAAAGCCGTCGGTGACGTCGTCCTGGATACGGTCCAGCGGCGGCGGCTCGGCGGGCGCGTGGGCGAGGGCGGCCTTGATCGCGGCGGCGGCCCTGGCCGATGCCTCGTTACGGCCCCGGCGGGCGTCCTCAAGGATGTCCGCGGCCCTGTTCATGTCGGCCTTGCCCACGGATTCGTCGAAGGGCTCGGGCTTCGGGCCGGGGTCCTCGCCGGTCAGGCCCTTGGCGTTGTAGGCGCGGACCTTCCTGTTGTACGCGTCGGCCGCGGTCTCGTAGCTCTTCGTGCCCCGCTTGTAGAGGTCGATGGCCTCATGGGCCTTGTCCTGCGCCCACTTGATGGTGTCCGCGTACGAGTCCAGGGCCGTGGCCGCGTCCTCGCAGGCATCGGCGGCCTGGAGCCACTTGGTGGGGTGCATCTCGAACTTCTTGCGGAAGGCGTCCGCGGCCTCGCCGCTCCACCCCGGCGAGCTCACCTTCTTCATGCCCTGCCCGACATGGTCGAAGGCGGTGTAGAAGTCCTTCAGGTGCTTGGCGCTCTCCCGGACCTTCCCCGGGTTGCCGTGCACCAGCTCGGTCGGGTCGTCGGTGTGGCCCAGGCGCTGCTCACTGGGGGTGGCGCCCAGCTCCGCGGCGACTTGATCGCCCGCTTCGTGGACCCAGTCACCGGCCTTGTCCAGACCGACGTAGTCGAGGCCGTCACCCAGCTTGTCGCTGCCGTAGTCGACGGCCTCGCCGAGCTTCTCCTCGCCCGCGTCGATCAGATCCTCGCCGGCCTTCAGACCGGAGTTGAGGCCGTCCTTGACGTCGTCGACGAGATCCCCGAGGCCCATCAGCCGCCGTCCCCGCCCTGCGCACCCTGCTGTTGCCGCGCGGCCTGGGCACGCTCCTCGGCGGAGGGGCCGAAGGTGCTGTCCAGCCACTGCTCGTACTCGGTGTCGGACACCCCGAACGTGCCGTGCAGGTTCTGCGGGTTCAGGCCCATCGGGCCCATCGTGGACGAGGTCATCACGTCCCGGCCCGCGTCCTTCCAGCCCTGCTCGACGTTCTCGTTCGCCTGCTTCCACGAGTCGGCGCTGAAGTCCGTGTTGCCGCTGTAGATCCCGGAGTTGTAGATGTCGCCCCAGCTCTGCCGGGTGACCTCGTCCTCGGACGCGTACGGGTTGCCGATCGCCGCGTTCGCGACGACCTTGAAGGTGCCCTCGACGTACTGCTCGGTCTCGTAGTACGTGCCCGCCGACAGGCCGACGCCCAGCGCGAACTTGTTCCCCTCGTTGATCAGGGTGCGCACGCCCCACTCCCAGCGTGTGCAGAAGGAGCCGAACGCGTCCGTCACGTCGTCCTTGCCCAGCTCGAGTCCGGACAGGCCGATGTCGTTGAAGCCGCGCCCGGCCCCGGCCACACCGACCATGCCCAGTTCCCTGAGCTCACCGAGCGCCTCGGTCAGGCCTTTCGCGATGAGTTCCAGACCCTCCGCCTTGAGGTCCTCGCCGCCGTTGCCCTGACCGTCGGTGTCCCTTCTCATGCCACATCCCTCGGGGTGCCGTCATCACCGTCGAGCGCCACCTCGTCCGGCACGATCCCTCGCACCGGCGGGAACACCATTCCGTCCGGTCCGTCCGCGCAGTCCAGCGCCACCCCGCACGGCACTCCCGCCGCGGGCACCGCCACGTCCAGCAACCGGGCGCCGAGGATCGACTGGTACGTCCACTCACGGGCGTACGCGCCGCGTGCCCGGGCGTAGCGAGCCAGGGCCTGTTCATCGGAGAAGGCGAGGATGAAGCGGATACCGTTGAAGTCCGCGGTGAGCAGGCCGCGTTCCTCGTCCGGGCCGGGTCCGTCACCGAGCGGGACCAGGACCGCCGTGCGGCGAAACTCGTCCAACAGCTTCGCGAACGCCTGTCTGCGGGCGGCCACCTCGGGGTCCTCGGGAGGAGGACCCCGAGGTGGCCTCGGTGCTTTGGCCGGCGGCGGCGCCGGTACCGCGCCCTGGGCGGCCGGACCGGCACGCTCCCCGAGGACGGCCGGCTTGAGCCAGTCCGGCGTGGACGTATCCGAGTTGCTCGATCCCGGCGTGGTCATGTCCGCATAATCAGCAAACGGTGACCTTCGCGCCTGTGCGGGCAGCGAGGAACTCCCCCCGTTGTCAACCATGGCGGCATCCTCACACCTTGGCGTTCTCGATTGCAACGCGAGGTGCGGTCGAGGCCGTAGCCAAGTCGCGGGACTCAGGTGTTCAGGTGCTCGGCTGCTCAGCGCGGAATCGGCCGAGCCCGGGGAGACTGCCTCCATGCATGAACTCACCCGCGCCGAAGCCCGCCGTATCGCTGTCCAGGCCCAGCTCCTCGACGCGCACCGGCCCACCGAACTGCACGCCGTCGTACGGCAGTTGACGCTGCTCCAGATCGACCCCACGGCCGCGATCGCGCCCAACGCCGACCTGGTCGCCTGGA
>NZ_JAENRY010000035.1 GCF_016612545.1 Streptomyces sp. MBT65
GGGTGGGGATGGCCTTCGCGGGTAGGGGGTGGTGGCCTTCGCCGGCTGGTTCAGGTCGGGAGGGTGATCGTCTTGCCGAGCGGTACACGCATTGCGGGCGTCGGTTTCTTGGGCGTCGCTTTCTTGGGCGTCCGCTTCTTGGCGGCGGCTTATGGGCGGCGGTCTCTTGGGCGTCGACGTCTTGGGCATCGGCTGGCAGGCGTCGGCCTCTTGGGGAGCGGCGTCTTGGGCATCGGCGTCTTGGGCAGCGGCGCGCTGGCCATGAACATGCGGGCTGCCCCGGCGGCCGGGCTCTCCCCCGCCTCGACCGCGCTCATCGACTTGGCGCTCAGGTCGCCAGCCACCCCGCCCGGAACGGACTCGCCGCTTCAACCGGCTCGTGCCCGCCGGCACCTTCTCCACCTCGGCCCCCTGGTGGCCACCTTGCCCGGCCACCCCGCCGGCCGTCCGGTACCGGAGCGAGAAAGTGTGCTCAGTCGCCTTCGCCGCCCCGACGACGGCCGCCGCGGGCGCCCTGCCCGGCGACCGGTCCGCCGCGAGCCCCGATCAGCCGACGGCTCCACCGGCGAGGAGCCGGGCGCCAAGCCCGGAATCCCTCCCCCGCCGTCCCTCGCTCGCCCGAAGGCACGCGGAACCCGGAACTCCGTACAGAAGCCCCCGAATCCCCGTGCCCCTCAACCGAGTTGGAGCCTGACAGGCCCTCAGGAACTGGTCTCCGACCCCGTCGCCGTGTCACCGCTCCCCGGTGTCAGACCCTGCTGCTTCAGCAGGGCCGTGAAGTCCTCGGTGTCACTCGCCGGAGGCACCGTCGCGTCGACCTTCACGCCGTAGTCGCTGTAGTAGGCGGTCTGGGTGTACTGGCCGGAGGTCATCTCGCCCTTCTCGACCTTCTTCACCAGCAGGTCCTGGGCGTTGACCCAGATGTCGACCCGCTCGGTCGAGACACCGGCCTGGGTGAGCTGCTTCTTGAGGCCGGCGAGCTGGCTCGCGGTGAGGCTGGAGTTCTTGGCGGCGAGGTCGGCGACGTCCACCGTGCCCGAGTAGTGCGTGGTCCGCTGGCCGCGCACCGTCTCAGTACCGACCTTCTTGACGTCCCCGGAGGCGAGCAGGAGCTTCACCGACTGGTTCGGCGTCGAGTTCTGCATCTGGTCCTTGAGGTACGCGCCGGAGCTGCCGCCGAGCTTGGCCAGGTCGTCGTACGCGTACTTCAGCCAGTGCTTGCCGCCCGCCTGCGCGGCGAACTTCTCGCCCATCTTCGCGTAGTAGGCGTCCGGCAGATAGCGGGCCTCCATCGACGTACTGCCGGCCGCGCGCATCGTCTGCGCCATCGTGCCCCCGGTGTACGTCATCGTGAGCGTGCCGGTGATGCCGTCGCCCCAGCCGAGGCTGCCCTTGGCGTCCATGGACATCAGGGAGCCCATCACGGTGGAGGACTCGACCTTCGCGGAGTCCGCCTTGTCGGTGGACCGCTCGGCGCTGCGCAGGGCCGCTATCGGGCTCACCCGGGTCGAGCCCTTCCCCGCGGCCTTGTCGTCCTTGCCGGACCCCCCGGAGGAGGCCGAGGAACCACAGGCGGCCACCGAGGCCAACGCGGTCGCCACCGCGATCGAGAGGCCCATCCGGCGCACGGTCGTGCTCTTCATTCGTCCCCACCCCTATGCGATTGCTGTGCCTGCCCAAAACGCTAGCGCAGCGCACTGACACCCGGTACGAAAAGGGACGAGCCCCGCACCTCGAAGGTTGCGGGGCTCGTCCGATTCTTACGCGTACGCGACGCGGCTACCGAGGTGAGCGCGGGGCTCAGACGGCGGCCGGGTCCTCCTCGACGAGGAGGTTGCGGGTGCGGTTCGGGTCGAGCGGAATGCCGGGGCCGATCGTGGTGCTGATCGCGGCCTTCTTGATGTAGCGACCCTTGGCGGCAGACGGCTTCAGACGGAGGATCTCGTCCAGGGCCGCGCCGTAGTTCTCCACCAGCTGGGTGTCGTCGAAGGACGACTTGCCGATGATGAAGTGCAGGTTCGAGTGCTTGTCGACGCGGAACTCGATCTTGCCGCCCTTGATCTCGTTGACGGCCTTGGCCACGTCCGGCGTCACGGTGCCGGTCTTGGGGTTCGGCATGAGACCACGGGGACCGAGCACGCGGCCGAGACGGCCGACCTTGCCCATGAGGTCCGGGGTGGCGACGACGGCGTCGAAGTCCAGCCGGCCCTTCGCCACCTCGTCGATGAGTTCGTCGGAACCGACGATGTCGGCGCCTGCGGCGGTCGCGGCCTCGGCACGGTCACCGGTCGCGAAGACCAGGACCCGGGCGGTCTTACCGGTGCCGTGCGGGAGGTTCACGGTGCCACGGACCATCTGGTCGGCCTTGCGCGGGTCGACACCCAGACGGAAGGCGACCTCGACGGTGCCGTCGAACTTGGAGGTGGAGGTCTCCTTGGCGAGACGCACGGCCTCGAGCGGGGCGTAGAGCTTGTCCCGGTCGATCTTGGCGTCCGCAGCGCGGAGAGATTTGCTGCGCTTGCTCACTACTGCTCCTGTGTGTTCTGAGGAGTCGTGGTGTGGGCCGAGCAGGCCCTGCCACGGTCTTTCCTACGAGGTGAAGGTCAGCCCTCGACCGTGATGCCCATGGAGCGGGCGGTGCCGGCGATGATCTTCGACGCGGCGTCCAGGTCGTTGGCGTTCAGGTCGGGAAGCTTGGTCGTGGCGATCTCGCGGACCTGCGCCTGGGTGATCTTGGCGACCTTGGTCTTGTGCGGCTCGCCCGAGCCCTTCTCGACACCGGCGGCCTTGAGGATCATCTTCGCGGCCGGCGGGGTCTTGGTGACGAAGGTGAAGGAGCGGTCCTCGTAGACCGTGATCTCCACCGGGATCACCCAGCCACGCTGCGACTCGGTGGCCGCGTTGTAGGCCTTGCAGAACTCCATGATGTTGACGCCGTGCTGACCGAGCGCGGGGCCGACCGGCGGGGCCGGGTTCGCCGCACCGGCGTTGATCTGGAGCTTGATAAGCCCCGTGACCTTCTTCTTCTTGGGAGGCATTGCTCTCTCCGGGTCCTAGTGAGAGTGTTCGGCCGCCGTCCGGTTAATCCGGATGGAGGCATACCGCACAACGATAACGGGTATCTGTGCGCGGCCAAAAACCGAGCAGGTCAGAGAGGCTTTTGACAGCCCGTCTGACCTGCTCGGAAGACGTACGTCCGGAAGGTGCCGGTCCCGAGGGACTAGTTCTTCTGGATCTGGTCGAAGGAGAGCTCCACCGGCGTCTCGCGGCCGAAGATCTCGACGAGGCCCTTGACCTTCTTCGAGTCGGCGTTGATCTCGTTGATGGTCGCCTGCAGCGTCGCGAACGGGCCGTCGGTGACGGTGACCGAGTCGCCGACCTCGAAGTCCAGCACCTGGACCTCGACCTTGCGCTGCGGAACCGGCTTGCCCTCGGCCTCGGCGGCCTCACGCGCGGCCTTCTCCTCGGCCTCCGGGGCGAGCATCTTGACGATCTCGTCCAGGGTCAGCGGGTACGGGTCGTAGGCGTTGCCCACGAAGCCGGTGACGCCGGGGGTGTTGCGGACGACGCCCCAGGACTCGTTCGTCAGGTCCATGCGGACCAGGACGTAGCCCGGGAGCTTGTTCTGCTTGATGGTCTTGCGGTCGCCGTTCTTGATCTGGACGACCTCTTCCTGCGGCACCTCGGCCTGGAAGATGTAGTCCTCGACGTTCAGCGAGACGGCGCGCTGCTCCAGGTTGGTCTTCACGCGGTTCTCGTAGCCGGCGTACGTGTGGATGACGTACCACTCGCCGGGAAGGAGCCGCAGTTCCTCGCGCAGGGCCACCACGGGGTCGACGGGCTCGGCCGGCTCGGCCTCTTCCTCGTCGTCCTCGGCGGTGGCCTCGTCGTCGAGGTCCTCGGTCGCTTCCGCGTCCTCGTCCTCGACGTGCACGGCGGCTTCCTCGGCGGGCTCGCCCGCGTCGGCGTCTGCAGCCTCGACCTCGTCCAGGTCCTCGTCCGCGCCCTCGACGATGTCGAGTTCGTCTTCCACGGACTCGTCCGGCTCGACGGCCTCGTTCAGCTTCGGGTCAGACACGGTGGCTGCTTCTTCCTGGATACATGGGGGTGGAACACGCGAAAGGGGCGCCGGTCAGGGCGCCCTTCGCTTCCGGCCTCAGCCGAAGACGTACTTCGCGGCGTGATTGAGTCCATAGTCAATCACGGTCACCAGACCGATCATGATGACGACGAAGACGATGACAACCGTCGTGTACGTCGTCAGCTGGTTGCGCGTGGGCCAGACGACCTTGCGGAGCTCCGCGATGATCTGGCGGTAGAAGATGCCGAGCCGCTTCAGCGGGCCCTTCTTGGCGCGCTTGCCACCCTTACGGGCCTTCTTCTTGGACTCCGACACCTCGTCCTGGGCATCAGGCATGTCGATGGAGCCCACGGCGTCCGCCATTCGTCCTCACCTGTTCCCGGGTCGTGGCCGTGCCGCGCCCGGTCTGAGCTGCACGGCGGTGCATTGCTGTGTAAACATGCGCTGCGCACACATCCTGGCGAAGGAGTGTGTAGCAGGGCCGGAGGGACTTGAACCCCCAACCGCCGGTTTTGGAGACCGGTGCTCTACCAATTGAGCTACGACCCTTTGTGACGTCCCCAACGTACCGCATCCACCCGGGTGCTCGGTGTGCACCAAGTAGGGCGCGGCTGTTGAAGGCCAACGAGCTAGGAGTGTACGTGCTCCGGGGCCGGTCGTCGAACAGAAAGTGCCTGTACGGGGATTGCCGGAGGAAGATCGCCCAGGCCGGGGCCGGAATCCGGACGGTTGTTCACTGTCCGCCCGATGTCCTCCCGATCCGGTTCAGTCTGTGAAACCGGTGTGCCGGGCGGGTTTCCGGTCTGAAACGATGGGTCCATGAGCGCCTCAACCCCTCCCACCGAGCGCCGGGTCTCCGCCCGAGTCGGCGCGATCTCCGAGTCCGCCACCCTCGCCGTGGACGCCAAGGCCAAGGCCCTCAAGGCCGCCGGGCGTCCGGTGATCGGCTTCGGCGCGGGTGAACCGGACTTCCCGACTCCGGACTACGTCGTCCAGGCCGCGATCGAGGCCTGCTCGAACCCGAAGTACCACCGCTACACCCCGGCCGGCGGTCTGCCGGAGCTGAAGGCCGCGATCGCCGCGAAGACGCTGCGCGACTCGGGCTACGAGGTGGACGCCTCCCAGATCCTGGTCACCAACGGCGGCAAGCAGGCCATCTACGAGGCCTTCGCCGCGATCCTCGACCCGGGCGACGAGGTCATCGTCCCGGCGCCGTACTGGACGACGTACCCGGAGTCGATCCGGCTCGCGGGCGGTGTCCCCGTGGACGTCGTCGCCGACGAGACGACCGGATACCGCGTCAGCGTCGAGCAGTTGGAGGCGGCCCGCACAGAGAACACCAAGGTCGTCCTGTTCGTCTCGCCGTCCAACCCGACCGGCGCCGTCTACAGCGAGGCCGAGGCCGAGGCGATCGGCCGCTGGGCCGTCGAGCACGGCCTGTGGGTCATGACGGACGAGATCTACGAACACCTCGTCTACGGAGACGCCAAGTTCACCTCGCTGCCCGCGATCCTCCCCGAGCTGCGCGACAAGTGCATCGTGGTCAACGGCGTCGCCAAGACGTACGCCATGACCGGCTGGCGGGTGGGCTGGATCATCGGCCCGAAGGACGTCGTCAAGGCCGCGACCAACCTCCAGTCGCACGCCACCTCGAACGTCTCGAACGTCGCCCAGGTCGCCGCGCTGGCCGCCGTCTCGGGCAACCTGGACGCCGTGGCGAAGATGGGCGAGGCCTTCGACCGCCGCCGTAAGACGATCGTGCACATGCTGAACGAGATCGACGGCGTGCTGTGCCCGGAGCCCGAGGGCGCGTTCTACGTCTACCCGTCGGTCAAGGCGCTGCTCGGCAAGGAGATCCGCGGCAAGCGCCCGCAGGACTCGGTCGAGCTGGCCGCGCTGATCCTGGAGGAGGCCGAGGTCGCGGTCGTCCCCGGCGAGGCCTTCGGGACCCCCGGTTACCTGCGGCTGTCGTACGCCCTGGGTGACGAGGACCTCGTCGAGGGCGTCAGCCGCATCCAGAAGCTGCTGGCGGAGGCCCAGGACTGACGTTTTCCGTGCTCCACGCGTGCGTGCGGGCCGTTTCCCTCCGGGGAGGCGGCCCGCTGCTTTGTGCGAGCAAGACCACTATCGGGGAAAGTGGTACCGGCACGGCGGGAACGTACGGCAGGATTCCCAGATGGAGCGTGTACGTGATGTCTCTGAACTGCCGAAAGCCCATCTGCACCTGCACTTCACCGGGTCGATGCGGCCGACCACCGTGCTGGAGCTGGCCGACAAGTACGGCGTACGCCTGCCGGACGCCCTGACCGAGGCGCTGACCAGCGGAGAGCCGCCGAAGCTGCGGGCGACGGACGAGCGGGGCTGGTTCCGATTCCAGCGGCTGTACGACGCGGCGCGGTCGTGCCTGCGGGAACCCGAGGACATCCAGCGGCTGGTGCGCGAGGCCGCCGAGGAGGACGTCAGGGACGGCTCGGGCTGGCTGGAGATCCAGGTGGACCCGACGTCGTACGCACCCCGCCTGGGCGGGCTGATCCCGGCGCTGGAGGTCATCCTGGACGCGGTGGAGACGACCTCCCGCGAGACCGGGCTCGGGATGCGGGTGCTGGTCGCCGCGAACCGCATGAAGCACCCCCTGGACGCCCGCACGCTGGCCCGGCTGGCGGTGCGGTACGCGGACCACGGTGTGGTCGGTTTCGGCCTCTCGAACGACGAACGCCGGGGTATGGCACGGGACTTCGACCGGGCCTTCGCGATCGCCCAGGAGGGCGGTCTGCTGTCGGCCCCGCACGGCGGCGAGCTGGCGGGCCCGGCCTCGGTGCGGGACTGCCTGGACGACCTGCACGCGACCCGGATCGGCCACGGGGTGCGCGCGGCGGAGGACCCGAGGCTGCTGAAACGGCTCGCCGACCGGGGCATCACCTGCGAGGTGTGCCCCGCCTCGAACGTGGCGCTGGGCGTCTACGAGAAGCACGAGGACGTGCCCCTGCGGACCCTCTTCGAAGCGGGCGTCCCCCTGGCGCTCGGCGCCGACGACCCGCTCCTGTTCGGCTCCCGGCTGGCCGCCCAGTACGAGATCGCCCGCCGTTACCACGCCTTCTCGGACCGCGAACTGGCCGAACTGGCCCGGCAGTCGGTACGGGGATCGGCGGCCCCGGAGGACATGAGGACGAAGCTCCTGTCGGGCATCGACGACTGGCTCAGCGCCCCGGTCGCCTGAAGTGCGCGTAGGGCGGATACGGCTTGAAACCGATCGCGACCTCGGGGCAGCGCGAGCCCTCCGGGTAGGGAAGCAGTTCGCTGCTCAAGGAGGTCACGAACGCCGAGTGCCCTTTGACGACCCGCTTCTCCCGCGGCCCCCAGCCGGCCGCGTAGGCGAAGTGGGTGGCGGCGGTGGCGAGGACGTCACGGTCGCCGATGAGGAAGTACGTACGCGCGTGCGTGGTGTGCCGCAACTGCCCACGGGCGTACGGCCGCTCGAGCCACGCACGCGCGTGCCGCTCGGTTCGGGCCTCGTCCGTGCGCACGGTGAGCGGGTTGCCGCGCCCGAGCGCCCGCCGCAGTTCGGGCCACTTGGAGGGCCGCAGCCCCGCCTCCGAGTGGGCCACCACCAGATCCACCAGCTCCCCGCACCCCTCGTCGGGCGGCACGCTCCCGCGCAGCGGGACGTGCACGACGGTGTGCCGCGAGTGGGCCGCGAACGAGAACAGCCCCGCGAGCCGGTTCAGCCCGTCGTGGTCCCCCAGGAGCATGCCGTACGGCGCCGGGTCGCGCAGTGAGGTGTGGCGCAGGGGTCGCCCGGGCTGGACGACACGGTGTTCGTGCGGACCGATCCGGGGTCTGAACTCGCGGAGTCTCAGCTCCATATGGGGTGCCTCATGAGGCAATCGTCGCGGTCGGACGGGGGCCTCGGCAACGGAGATTCCGTACGGGGAGGGCCTGTTGAGGCACTCCGTAGTGCGCTGTCAGAGGCTGACGCCGACCGTGACCGGTTCGTTGACCAGAGTGACCCCGAAGGCGTCGTGGACCCCGGCGACGACTTCGCGGGCCAGGGTGAGGAGGTCCTCGGTGGTCGCCGCGCCGCGGTTGGTGAGCGCAAGGGTGTGCTTGGTGGAGATGCGGGCGGGACCGCTGCCGTACCCCTTGGTGAAGCCCGCCTTGTCGATCAGCCAGGCGGCGGAGGTCTTGGTGTGGCCCTCCCCCGCCGGGTACGCGGGCGGCTCCACGCCCTCCCCGAGTCGCTCCCCCACGCGCGCGTGGAACGCGGTGAACTCCTCCTCGGTGAGGATCGGGTTGGTGAAGAAGGAACCGGCCGACCAGGTGTCGTGGTCCTCGGGGTCCAGGACCATGCCCTTGCCGGCGCGCAGCGCGAGAACGGTCTCCCGGGCCTGCGCGAGCGGCACCCGGTCACCGGGCTCGACACCGAGCACCCGAGCCGTCTCGGCGTACTTCACGGGCGCCGACAGCCCGTCCGCGTCCTCCAGCTCGAAGCGGACCCGGAGCACCACATAGCGCTCGGGCTCGGCCTTGAACCGGCTGTGGCGGTACGAGAAGGCGCACTCCTCGTTCGTCAGGGTGACCGTCTCGCGGGTGGTGCGGTCGTAGGCGACGACCTCGGTGATGGTGGCGGAGACCTCCTGGCCGTACGCCCCCACGTTCTGGATCGGGGTCGCACCGGCCGACCCGGGAATCCCGGCGAGGCACTCGATCCCGGCGAGACCGGCCTCCACGGTGCGGGCGACCGCGTCGGTCCACACCTCGCCGGCCGCCAACTCCAGCCGCGTGCCGTCGAGTTCGAAGCCGCGGGTGGCGATGCGCAGGGCGGTGCCCTCGAAGCCCTTGTCCCCGATGACGAGGTTCGAGCCGCCCCCGATGACCAGCAACGGCGTCCCGGTGTCATCGGCCTCGCGCACGACGTCGATCACCTCGGCGTCGGTGCCTGCGGTGACCAACCGGGTCGCGGGACCGCCCAGCCGGAAGGTGGTGAGGGGGGCGAGGGGAGCGTCGTGGAGTTCCTGCACGGGGCCAAGCGTACGAGACGGGACTGACAGGTCCGGGGCGGCGGGGGCGACCGGCCGTTCGGCGCACGGCACGCACGCGTGGAGCCCCACCGGCATCGGCAGGGCTCCACGCGTGCGTGCGAGGTGTTCCGGTCAGCGACCGGCGTTCTCCAGTACCGGGTCGGACCCGGCCGGCTCGGCACGCTCCGCCGACTCGGAGGACTCCGCCACGAGCTGCGCCGCCCGCCGCCGCGTCGGGATCAGCAGCGTCGCGACCCCCGCGAGGGCGACCACCGCCGCGCCGGTGACCAGCGCGGGCTTCAGGCCGTCGACGAAGGTCTGTGCGGTCTGGTAGCCGCCCTGGGCCGAGAAGATCGACGCCATGACGGCGATGCCGAGCGCGCCGCCCACCTCGCGGAGCGCGTTGTTGGCGCCGGAGGCGATGCCCTGCTCCTGGGGGCGGACGCTGGACATGACCAGGTTGGAGGCCGGTGCGAAGAACAGGGCCATGCCGATGCCGCTGAGGATCAGGCCGGGCAGCTGGGCGCCGTAGGAGACGTCTGTGGTGACCACGTAGGACATGTAGCCGAGACCGGCCGCCTGGAGGAAGAGGCCGGCGGCGACGACCGGGCGGCCGCCGATGCGGTCGGAGAGGATGCCGGCGATGGGGGCGACGAGCATCGGCATACCGGTCCAGGGGAGCATCCGCAGGCCCGCCTCGGTGGGCGAGTAGCCGAGGACGCCCTGCATGTACTGGCTGAGCAGGAAGATCGAACCGAACATCCCGAGGAACATCAGCAGGCTCGCCGCGTTGATCCCGGAGAAGGCGCGGGAGCGGAACAGCCGCATCGGGAGCATCGGGTTCTTGGCGTTGACGCTGTAGACGATGAACCCGGCGAACAGCGCGCTTCCCGCGAACAGCCCGGTGAGGACGAGCGAGCTGGTCCAGCCGTCGGCGGGCCCGCGGACCAGGCCGTAGACGATGCCGAAGAGGCCGCCGCTGGCGAGCAGGGTGCCGGAGAAGTCGAGCGGGGCGCCGGTGCCGTAGGACTCGGAGAGGCGCAGACGGGCGAGCGGCAGCAGGGCCAGGCCGAGCGGGACGTTCAGCCAGAAGATCCAGTGCCAGGAGATGTGCTCGGTGAGGCTGCCGCCGATCAGCGGTCCGGAGGCGACGGCGAGTCCGTTGACCGCGCCCCATATGCCGTACGCCATCCCGCGCTTGGCGGCGGGTACGGCCGCCGTCAGCAGGGTCAGCGTCAGCGGCATCATGATCGCCGCGCCGACGCCCTGGACCGCGCGGGCCGCGATGAGGGACTCGATGCCGGGCGCCATGGCCGCGGCGGCGGAGGCACCGGTGAAGATGGTGATGCCGACGAGGAAGAGCCGACGGCGGCCGAACCGGTCGCCGAGCGCCGCGCCGAACATCAGCAGGACGGCGAAGGTGAGCGTGTAGGCGCTCACGGTCCATTCCAGGTCGCCCAGCGCGCCCCCGAGGTCCTTGCGGATGGACGGCAGGGCGGTGGTGACGACCAGGTTGTCCAGGGCCGCCATGAATCCTGCGACGCTGGTGATGACGAGGGCCCAGACCATGCCCCCACGGCGTTCGGTTGGCTGTGACATCGCTCCCCCAGAGGGTGCTCGTACCGATGATTAGTTATTGATGACTAACTTCGCCGCTCATGAAAAAGGCGCAGAATCCGCCTCTTCGCCGCCGCTACGACTTCTCCAGCCGGCCGGTGACACGGGCCTCCGGATACAACCCCTCCCAGACCCGGTGCTCCGGCGGAAAACCCATGGCCGCAAGGGTGTTGATCAGCATTCCGTACGCCAGGAAGGTCGTGGTCTGGTCCACATCCGCCCCCAGGGGCAGATGCACGACGTCCCAGAGCTTCATCCAGCCCTTCCGCACGGCCTCACCGAACTCGTGATCACCCTCCGCCTCGGCGGCGGCCACCGTGATGTACGTCTGCATCTGCATCTGGAGCTTCTCGGGATGCTCCGTGATGAGCTGCACATAGCCGTTGGCCATGGCATGCAGGGCCTCTTCGCCCTCCAGCCCCTTGGACGACTCCTCCATGACCCGGCACACGTCCTCGACACACCGGAGCGCGGCCGCCGCGAACATCGCCTTCTTGCCCGGGAAGAGCCGGAAGAGATACGGCTGCGAGACACCGACCCGCTTGGCGATCGCCTCGGTGGAGGTGCCGTAGTACCCCCGCTGCGCGAACTCGGCGATCGCCGCGCGGACGACGCTCTCGCGCCTCTCCTCTGCGCTCATCCTGACCATGCGAGAAAGTTAGTACTCAATCACTAACTTAGTCAAGGGGTGTGGGGCACGGCACACGAGCGGGACACCCCCGGGCCGCCGATGTCACTGCCAGTCACCGGAGGGTCCGACACGTAAGGGGCGTCCGCAATGGCCGACGCCCCTTACCCCGGCTCACGCCAGTCGTACGACCGCTCGTGACATCCCGAGCACCTTCTGGCCGGCGCTCGTCGCCACCAGGTCCACGCGGACCGTGTTGTCGTCGAGCTTGACCGCGACCTTGGCGCTGACCTCCACGGTCGCGCCCTGGTCGTCGTTCGGGACGACGACCGGCTTGGTGAAGCGGACGCCGTACTCGACGACCGCGCCCGGGTCGCCGGCCCAGTCGGTGACCACCCGGATCGCCTCGGCCATGGTGAACATGCCGTGCGCGATGACGTCCGGGAGTCCGACCTCCTTGGCGAACTTCTCGTTCCAGTGGATCGGGTTGAAGTCCCCGGAGGCGCCCGCGTACTGGACGAGGGCGGCGCGGCTCACGGGGAAGGTCTGGGTGGGCAGCTCGGTGCCGACCTCGACGTCGTCGTACGCGATCTTCGCCGTCATGTCAGCTCTCCTCCGCCGCGCGGGCCACGAGCTTGGTCCAGGCGGTCACGACGTGCTCGCCCGCCTCGTCGTGGACCTCGCCGCGGATGTCCAGGATGTCGTTGCCCGCCATCGACTTGATCGCCTCGATCGTGGAGGTGACCGTGAGACGGTCGCCCGCGCGCACGGGGCGGACGTAGACGAACTTCTGGTCGCCGTGCACGACCCGGCTGTAGTCGAGGCCGAGCTGCGGGTCCTGGACGACCTGTCCCGCGGCCTTGAACGTGATGGAGAAGACGAAGGTCGGCGGGGCGATCACATCGGGGTGGCCGAACGCCTTGGCGGCCTCCGGGTCCGTGTACGCCGGGTTGGTGTCCCCCACCGCCTCCGCGAACTCACGGATCTTCTCCCGGCCCACCTCGTAGGGGTCGGTGGGCGGGTAGGTCCGCCCCACGAAGGACTGGTCGAGCGCCATGGCCCGGTACCTCCTGATGCTCCTGCTGCCGTATGGCCTGGTGTGCGGCCTGCTGTGTGGAGAACGACGCGAGGCCGCCCCCAGACTTCGGGGACGGCCTCGCGTACGAGCCTGATACTTATCGCGTTTCGCGGTGCGCGGTGTGCGCATTGCAACGCGGGCAGTGCTTCTTCATCTCCAGTCGGTCCGGGTTGTTACGCCGGTTCTTCTTGGTGATGTAGTTCCGCTCCTTGCACTCCACGCAGGCCAGCGTGATCTTCGGGCGGACGTCGGTGGCAGCCACAGGAGTGCTCCTTGACGAACGGATGGGACTATGAACGCATAACAGAGTAGCCGATCGAAGGACCGACCCCGCAATCGGCTACTGTCAGTAGCGGTGACCGGACTTGAACCGGTGACACAGCGATTATGAGCCGCTTGCTCTACCGACTGAGCTACACCGCTGTGATGCGATCAGTTCCCATCTTGCGACGGGAACCTTTCACACCAGAGCCCCAATACGGAATCGAACCGTAGACCTTCTCCTTACCATGGAGACGCTCTACCGACTGAGCTATTGGGGCGAGCGATGAAGACATTACACGCTCCGTCGCCGTTCACCCAAATCCGTTTCGCGGCACCGTTCCAGCCGCTTCCACGGCCCTCCCAGAGGCCTCGGGACCCTCTCCCGTACGGGGGACCACACCGGTACGACTATTGCGCTCCTCCCGGCCACGAGCGGATCACCGCCCTAGGCTCGACTCACTCTGCGTGATCTTGCGCCCCTCTGCGCAGCCACCGGTCCTGAGCCCCGAGCCCGCGAAGCCCTGAGCCCCTGGAGCGCGATGCCCGACAGTCAGCCCCAGCCGTCCCACTCCTCGTCCGGCCCGTCGGGTTCCTCAGGCTCGTCGGGACCGGCCGACCCGGCCGCGCTCCTGCTGTGCGGCGCCCGGCTGACCGACGGCCGGACCGTGGACGTACGGCTGGGCGGCGGGCGCATCGAGGCGGTCGGCACGGCCGGCAGCCTGGCGACGGACGCCACGCGCGCGTGCGGGTCACGCGTGGACCTCAGCGGCTATCTCCTCCTCCCGGCCCCAGCCGAGCCGCACACGCACAGTGACACCGCCCTGTCGGCCGAGAACGGCGGACCGGTCTCCTACGACCCCGAGGACGTCCAGCGCCGCGCGACGGAGGCCGCGCTGCTGCAACTCGGGCACGGGGCCACGGCGCAGCGGGCGCACGTGCGCGTGGGGGACGTCCAGGGGCTGGGCGCGCTGGCCGCCGTACTGCGGGCACGGCGGGCGCTGCGCGGGCTGGCGGAGTTGAGCGCGGTGGCGATGCCCCGGCTGCTGACCGGGGTGGCGGGGGCGGACGGGCTCGCGATGCTGCGGGACGCGTTGAAAATGGGTGCCTCCGTAGTGGGCGGTTGTCCAGATCTGGACCCCGATCCGACGGGGTACGTGGAGGCCGTCCTGGAGGTCGCGTCCGAGCACGGCTGCCCGGTCGACCTGCACACGGACGCCGCCGACCCGACCCGCCTGGCCCGGCTGGCGGCCGTCGCGGGCGGGATGCGCCCCGGGGTGACGCTCGGCCCGTGCGGCGGTCTGGGACGGCTGCCTGCGGACACGGTCACGCGGATCGCGGACCAACTGGCCGCGGCCGGCGTGACGGTGGTCTGCCTGCCGCAGGGCGGCTGCGGCGGCGTCGACCGCCGGGGCACGGCTCCCGTACGACTGCTGCGCACGGCCGGCGTCCAAGTGGCCGCGGGCAGCGGCGCCCTGCGCGACGTGTCCAACCCGGTGGGCCGCGGGGACCCGTTGGAGGCGGCCTACCTGCTGGCCTCGCGGCACGGGATGCGGCCCGAGGACGCCTACGACACGGTGAGTTCGTCGGCACGCGCGGCGCTCGGTCTGCCCGAGGTACGGGTCGAGGCGGGATTTCCGGCCGAACTGCTCGCCGTGCGCGGCGACCGGCTCGCGGGCGCGCTCTCGCTGGCGTACAGCCGGATCGTGGTGCACCGGGGGCGCGTGGTGGCACGGACGAGCGCGGTGCGGGAGTACTGCAACACGGCGGCAGGCTCGGAGTTGGGGCTGCCCCGGCAGGGACGGGGCGAACTGTCGTGAGCCGCCTGAACTGCGCCGGGGCGCACGCCTGAGGCGCCATGGCTCGGGTCCGCGCGCCCGGCGCGTCCATCGCCGGTGTGCGCTGCTGGGACGCGGCCGAAGTCATGCGGCGCCTGCGGTCGTCCGGGCGTACGGTCGAAGGCATGCGCATTGTCATCGCTGGAGGTCATGGTCAGATCGCGCTGCGGCTGGAGCGCCTGCTCGCCGCACGCGGTGAAGAGGTCGCGGGCATCATCCGCAACGCCGAACAGAGCGACGATCTACGGGCGGCCAGCGCCGAACCGCTCGTGCTCGACCTGGAGTCGGCCTCGGTCGAGGAGGTCGCGGCGGTGCTGCGGGGCGCGGACGCGGCGGTCTTCGCGGCGGGCGCGGGCCCCGGCAGCGGCACGGCCCGCAAGGACACGGTGGACCGGGGTTCGGCGGTGCTGTTCGCCGACGCGGCGGTTCTGGCGGGCGTACGACGTCATGTCGTCGTGTCCTCGATGGGCGCGGATCCGACGCACTCCGGTGACGGCGTCTTCGACGTGTATCTGCGGGCCAAGGGCGAGGCCGACGCGTATGTGCGCGGCCTGGACGCGCTGGACTGGACGATTCTGCGCCCCGGTTCGCTGACGAACGGCGCCGGCACCGGGCTGGTCCGGTTGGAGGCCCACACCGGTCTCGGTTCGATCCCGCGGGACGATGTGGCCGCCGTACTCCTGGAGTTGGTGGAGACCCCGGCGACGGCCGGTCTGACGCTGGAGCTGATCGGAGGGTCCGCGCCGGTGTCGGTGGCGGTGAAGTCGGTGGCGGGGAACTGAGGTTCTCCGCAGGGTGGTGCCCGCCGGGTGGTGGGCCGTCGCTCAGAACAGGGGCATCTGGCCGGGGAAGTCCGGTACCACGTACCCGTCCAACGCGGGCTGTGCCGCCCCGGGTCCCGCCTGTCGGCGGGACCCGGGGCAGGACACGAGGTCGCCGGTCTCCCGCGCTCCTGGCGGGTCGTGCCGCGCGTATCGGCCGGCCACGACGGCGATTTCACGACGGCACTCGGGGCAGCTTCTGCGGCGTGACGACATGGAGTCAGTCTGCCCCGCCGCAGGCCGAGTCGGCGGTCGGGGCTCGCTCAGCTGTGGGCGACGGTGAGGCCGTAGAAGGCGACCCGGGCGCCCTTGGTGGTGCTGTCGGAGGACGACTGGTTGTACGAACCGGCCTTGAAGTACTGCTTGTAGGCGTTGAACGACGACGGGATCGCGTAGTGCGTGGTGCTCCCGTTGACCGTGAGGTTGATGGTGTTTCCGCCCGAGACGCCGATCGTGTAGCTCCACGTCTTGCCGACCGCCACGTTGCCGACGGTGTGCAGGGTCTGGCCTCCTGAGGGCGAGTTCTCGGTGCCGAGGACGATGTCGCCGCTGGAGCGGTAGTACAGCTCCAGGAGCGGCTTGGTGGAGGTGCCGCCGCTACCGAGGTGAATCTGGCCGACGCAGACGTTCGACGTGACGGACACGACCCGCAGCGTCGCCTTCATCGTGTGGGTGCCGCTGAGCGACCAGTCGGCGGCGCTGCCGCTGCGGTTCATCTCGCGCAGTTCGGAGCGGGCGTAGTTCGAGTTGGGGGTGGTGACGCCCTTCTCGGGCGCCCAGAAGGTCATCGCGCCGTCGCGGGTGTCCGTGTAGAAGTACGCGTCCTGGAACCCGTTGGCCCCTTGGAGCCGCGACGACGAGATCGTCGTGGGCGAGCCCGGGGAACCGATCGGCTCCTGGAGCTGCCACACCCCCAGCTCGAAGTTCCCGCCGGGGGCGACGGAGGGGTCCGCGAGGGGGGAGGCGACGACGTGTGCGGCGCCGGTACTGCCGGACGCGACAGGAGCCGTGAGGGCGAGGCCGCCGGTGACGGCGACGACGGTGGCCAGGGAGGTGAGCAGCGTTCGCATGCGCATGGGGGGTGCCTTCCTGTCTGCTCTATGGACTCGGTTGGCGCACGCCCATGTGTTCACGTTGTTCACATGGATGAACTTCGTGTTTCAACATGAACGCGGTGTCGCGACAGTAGGACCGTGGCACGGGCACGTCAAGACTGAGGGCGAGGTGGGGGCGCCGCGGCAGAAAGTTCCGCGGATGCTGCGGCAGGAGGTTCCGGGGACGCTCCGGAAAAGCTCCGGGTCGACTCCGGGACCTTCTCCGGGAACGACAAAAGGGTCTGTGATCAGCATTGCTGCTGATCACAGACCCTTCGATCATGTGGCGGCGCCAGGGTTCGAACCTGGGTAGGCTAAGCCGGCAGATTTACAGTCTGCTCCCTTTGGCCACTCGGGCACACCGCCGGGGATGCTGCCTCTCGAACCGCTTTTCGGCGGTGCTCCGTGGCAACGACGTAAACGATACCCGATGCCCAGGGGTGCTTCGCCACCCGATAGATCGGCGCTCGGAGGGGAGGGGGTGGCTACGCTTATGCGGATGCGGCCCGGGGCCTACACCGGGCTCGGCGGCTGCCCCCACGCCGCCGATACGCAGTGACACGCATCGATACGCACCCTGATACAAGGAGCCACAGGACATGGCCGACTCCAGTTTCGACATCGTCTCGAAGGTCGAGCGGCAGGAGGTCGACAACGCCCTCAACCAGGCCGCCAAGGAGATCTCGCAGCGCTACGACTTCAAGGGCGTGGGTGCCTCGATCGCATGGTCCGCCGAGAAGATCCTCATGGAGGCGAACTCCGAGGAGCGGGTCAAGGCGATCCTCGACGTCTTCCAGTCCAAGCTGATCAAGCGCGGCATCTCGCTGAAGGCGCTGGACGCCGGTGAGCCTCAGCTCTCCGGCAAGGAGTACAAGATCTTCGCGTCGATCGAGGAGGGCATCTCCCAGGACAACGCGAAGAAGGTGGCGAAGATCATTCGCGACGAGGGCCCCAAGGGCGTGAAGGCCCAGGTGCAGGGCGACGAACTGCGGGTCAGCTCGAAGAGCCGTGACGACCTTCAGGCCGTGCAGGCCCTGCTCAAGGGCAAGGACTTCGACTTCGCGCTGCAGTTCGTGAACTACCGGTAGAACCGTGCGAGTTCCAGGAAGGGTGGGCACCCGTCGGTGCCCACCCTTCTCGTCTGCCGGCGGATCAGGTCGCGGGAAAGCAGCGGCGCTTGATCCGTGCCGGTGAGCGGGGTCTGGGTCTTGCCCGGGGTCTGGCTCTGGGTCCGGTGCGTACGGCTGCGAGGCGGCGGAGACGTTGACACCAGCGGCTGCCGCCGGGCGCGACGCGGCGGCATGATCCGCCGGACAGGGCCCTAGTTGCGCGAGTTGCCGAAGAAGATGCGGTAGGCGATCAGGAGAACCAGCGCGCCGCCTATCGCCGAGGCCCAGGTGGCACCGTCGTAGAAGTTCTTGGCGACCGGGTGGTCCAGCCAGCGGGCCGAGATCCAGCCGCCGATGAACGCGCCCGCGATGCCGATGACGGTCGTACCGATGAAGCCGCCCGGGTCGCGGCCCGGCAGCAGGAATTTGGCGATGGCTCCGGCCAACAGTCCCAGGATGATCCAGCTGATGATGCCCATGCCGTGAACCTGCCCTCTCACGCTGTGCTTGCACTGACCCGGAGCTGTGAATTCCGCCCGGACAGGCTGTGTTCGTTGGCCCTTGCGCACGGCCTCTCGCTGCATGTTCTGCCGTGTCGATGAACAGGACGTCACGGATGCGTGTGGTGGTTGCAGGCATCGGTGGCGGGCGCGGTGGTGGTGAGCGGTGGGTGGTGGGCGGGTGCCCTGGTGGTGATCGGTGCGGGAGCCAGTGCCGGTGCCGGATCCGGAGTCGGTGCCGGTGCCGGAGTCGAAACCCGAGCCGAGCCGAGCCGCTCAGGATGCCTGTGCCGTCGTGCGTATGCGGAAGTCCGTCCACGGCGTCGGCTCGGCGTCGCCTTCGTGGTCCTCGTACCAGCCCGTGCCGTCGAGCCAGGAGCGCAGCCAGTCGGCGAGGCTGGGCGCGTCGACGTACCACGCGTGGTCGGCCTCGTCGGCGTTCGGCTCGTAGAGGAGGACCGTGGCCTGCGGGGTTCGGCAGTCCACGCACGCGTACATCGCGCAGCCCCAGTGGGATATCGGCAGGACGCCCTCGGGCCAGGGCCAGTCGGGGTCCTGTTGTCCGCTCGCGCGGTTGGCGAGGTACTGCGTGACGGCGGCGGGCTCGCCGGCCGGTGGGTTGTCGAGGAGGGGCAACAGGCCGTACTCCGGGCCGAATCCGCCGTCTCCTATGCGCGAGTAGAGCGCCGCGAGCAGCGGGGGCAGACGGAAGCCCAGGGCGGCCTCGGCGCGGGTCACCGTGGCCTCGTCCACCGGGGCGGGGAGTGAAGTCCAGCCCCACGGGCGGGTGTTGCGGGCCTCGGCGGCCACCCGTGTCAGCAGTTGCTGCTCGTTCTCGGTCATGGGTTCATAGTGCCGCCCGCCACTGACAGTCGGGCCGGCCTGTGGACAACCCGGCGGTTGTGGAAAACCTGCTGGTCGTGAGCCGAGCGTCGGCCTGTTCGCAGCTCGCCCTGCCGGCGGGCAGCCGTACGGTTCCTACATCTCCCGCGCAGGGCCCCCGCGCTTCGTCAGCGGGTCGCGAACGGCTGGTCCGTGGGCACGATTTCGCGGCCCAGGGGGAACAGCGAGACGGGGATCAGCTTGAAGTTGGCGATGCCGAACGGAATGCCGATGATCGTGATGCACATGGCGATACCGGTAACGATGTGCGCGAGTGCCAGCCACCAGCCCGCGAGGACCAACCACAGGACGTTGCCGACGCACGAGGGGGCGCCCGCGTCCCGGCGCTCGACCGTCGTGTACCCGAAGGGCCACAGGGCGTAGACGCCGATACGGAACGCGGCGATGCCGAACGGGATCGTCTCCGAACGTTCCCGATCACGCGACAAGGCCGTTGCGGTTCCGCCTGAAGGCGTGACCGGCTGATACTTGTCTTGGCAGGCAGTGCCGGCAGAGAGACCTGGAGAGGTACCGATCATGAAGCTGTTCAACCTGCTGCTGAACATCCTGTGGCTGATCTTCTGCGGCATCTGGATGGCGCTGGCGTACACCGTCGCCGCGCTGGTGTGCTTCATCTTGATCGTCACCATCCCGTTCGGCATTGCGTCGCTGCGTATCGCGGGCTACGTGCTGTGGCCGTTCGGCCGGACCACTGTAGAGCGACCGGATGCCGGTGCGCCGTCGTTCATCGGCAACGTGATCTGGGTGATCTTCGCGGGGTGGTGGCTGGCTCTCGCGCATCTGATCACGAGCATCCCGCTGTTCCTGTCGATCATCGGCATCCCGTTCGGATGGGCCAACCTGAAGCTCATCCCGATTTCGCTTATGCCGTTGGGGCGCGAGGTGGTTCCAACCGATCAGAGGTTCGGCAGGAATTAAACATAAATCTCAAGAAGGCTAAGTCTAAGCCGAAGGGCTCAGCACAGGCTCTCCAGGCCTCACGGCACAACCCCTATCGTGGTCCAGGTGTCGACCGCTAACGCTTTCAGCCCGCGAAGGCATTAATCCAGATTTGCAACATTAAGTCGTAGAGCAAGCAGTCCCGTATCGAGCCCCACCAGAAGATTCTCCCCTACTTGCGATAGCGCGACTGCTGGCCGATATACGGGGATTTCAAAAAACGCGTGAGCTGTTCGCGGATCCCAAATACGCACAATACGATCATCGCCAGCCGTGGCTATAAGTGCATTCTGACCGGTCTGGAGCGCGCATATTGTTGTCACGCGAGAAGCTGGAGACTTAGGAGGGCCAACGGCATCGACACCCGGAGTCCACAGTCTCATGGAATCGTTATCTGCGGAGGTGACAAGGACATCCGAGTTTCCTACTCGAATGCGACAGATCGACGTAACCAAGGCAGCACCAGTCGGCATTACATACTTCAACCTCCCAGTCCTAGGGCCTCTAAGGGTTACTTCCCCGTCAGCAATAGCGAGAAGATCCTGACCCTTCACATTGACGCTACACATGGCACGAATCGCTCGATGGTTCTTCCACCGAAATACGGTACGGCCATCCTCCGGATCTAGAAGGCACATGTAATCATCTGCCACAGCAAGGAGGTTACGCTCTTCGATTTGCACTCCGCATAGTGCAACCGGTGCACGAGCCACGTCGTTAAACAGTCGCTCGATCCGCCCAGTTGATGCGTTCCGGAGAGCAATCCACCCCTCTTCCGCAGCTGCCGCAACACACTCTTCCCCGTCCACTCTAACCGAGCAGAGTGCGTTAATGTGCTCTTCCTGGACTTCCGACGCACCCTCAGGAATACCTGTAATGGGATTCCACAACCTTACGGTGCCATAGGTTGCGTAGAAATCTTCCCCGCTGTCGGCAACAGCTAGAAGGTCTTCCTCGTTCGCGCGTACCGCGCATACGGCAGTGATTCGGCTGGAATGCCCAGCAAGTTTCAATCGCGACGTACCATCCACGGGATCCCACAATTGAACAACACCATTAATATCAGGATTCCCGTGGATAGTTGCCAGAAAATCCCGATCACCGAGGCGAACCGCAAAAATCCCTTCCACATCCAATTCACCCAACTCATGCAGCGTCTCACCGGTGAGGGGATCCCAAATTGCTACCACTTGCCCCAAGCTAGCCAGAAGAGGCTTACGGTTTGCTTCAACTGGTAGCAATCCACCAGCCGACTCAATCTCCACGGTCCTAACGAGTTCACCATTCTCCGGATCCCAGATTTTAACCAGGCCATCATTACCCGAACTGACAAGGTTCCATCGACCTCCCACGTTCACAGCGCAAACCTGCGTCACCCACTCACTCTGCTGATCCAATACTGAATAGATAGAATGGGCCACCGGATCCCACAACTTCAACAGGCCGCCGCCACCGGAGTACACCAAGAATTCGCGACCTCGCACGGGTAAACTGCAGAGTACGGACACCTCCGAGGCTTCACTTTCCACATTCTCGTATAGCGCCCCGCTCACGGGGTCCCACATGCGTACCGAACCGACATTCAGTTCTGCATCATCTCCAAACCGGTAGGTGTAAGCATTCCCCCCGTCTGAAGTCACAATGTAGTTCCGGTTACCGACATGGATTACGCATGCCGCACTGACAGCTCCGCTGTGGCCTTCCAGGACTCGATGAGGATGACCAGTATCCGGATCCCAAAGGCGGATAGTGCTGTCTGCACTTGCGCTAGCGAGAAATTCACGTCCATCAATTTCCACGGTGAACAATGCGTTAATCACGTCGGTGTGGCCCTCGAAGACGGCACGCTCAGGCGTAGGTAGCACTGTCGACCACAGGGCGCGATAAGGAGCATCGTGAGGCAAGTCTCGGTAGCTGGTCCCCAATTTCTCCTCAGCCTCGCTGACGCTAAAAAGAGCTACTCGGAGATCAGGAGACGCGGGCAAGGCATGGGGAGTCTTCCGTAGCATGCGAGCCCGTGGACGAGTTCTTACCGTTGAGTGAAAGTCAGCCAGTGGGATAAGACGGTGCAAATCTGCATGCAACAGATACGTGTCATCCGTTAGGAGATCGTCCAATAGACCACCGCGTGAAGCATGACCGGATACAGAGCGCAGCAAGTACTCAGGGCAGTTTCCCCATCCCAGCCGGCGCCCAATAGTAATGAAAGCCTGGGCTAGCGACCGCTCATCAGCCGCGCGGGAGCGATCCTCCACCAATGCATCGTTAAGGGCCTGGTGAAAGAGTCGGTAAGAGCCCACCTGGGCAAGATCCGTTGTTTCGATCAGGAAATTTGCCGCAGAGCCACGAGCGAATATACGCAACTGTTGTTCTGCTAGCTCTACTCCTGTCAATGCAAAAATGGCGCTGCTCCACAAGGAAGCCGTGAAACCGGGGGCATCAGAATAGGCGAGCGCCGTCATGATCTCATTCGAGGAAACTCCCCTCAAGGCAGGAAGACGTTGGAGGTACGATCGTAGCGCGGCCTCGACTGTCGGGGTAAAGGAAACTTGACCTGCTGAAATTGGACGCCGATCATGTAGGCCGTGAGTTCGTGCGACCAATCCTGCAACGAGAAAGTTCCCCTCTGCCAATTCGGCAATGCGGTAGGCCACAGGTGCAGCTACATCGTCGTTGTTATAAGGATTGTCAACACGTTCGTCCCCATAGAGCTGCAGCGTGGCTTGAGAATAAGCACTCAAGTCGCCCAATTCGAAATAGGTGGAATCATCTAGATCGATAACATGTGCCGCAGAACCGAAAATGGCAACAATTTCTCCCGAGGCGTCACGCAATCGACTCCCCGCCACTGCTCTAACACCAATGTCTGCACACGTTTCTGTCAGCGGTTGCAGGATCCGAGTAACTATGGTCCGCGCTTCTTCGGGACTTGTGGCCTCATCCAAGGCGTCAATTACAATATTGAACTGACGTCCGCCGCGTTTCGACAATTCTTCTCGAAGATTTGGCGCAAGATCTTCGGGATACTGAGGTAGGGCAGCCGATGCAGCCTTTGCGATTTCGCTGGCTACTTCTAGCGCCGTTTTCCCCTTAGCGTGAACAGCGCAAGCAATTGACCCAACGGGCGCGCGAATGGCGTCGTCCTCGGGGGGAAGGGAGGCCGAGATGATCCGATCTGCAGTTGTTACGATTCTTCCCAAAACTGCAGACTTTCCAACGCCGGGAGATCCTGTTACAACCAGCGTCCGCCGTTCGTCCGAGCGGGAAATCCAATTTACAATTTCGGTCAAGGCTGCAGAACGACCTCTGAAGCGGAATCCGCGCTCACTGTCGATGCTGACACCACGCGCCCTGGGACGCCAGTGCCTGCCCGCTTCAGGATCGCTTTCCAGAGACCATCCCCAGGCGGAAAGCGCCTCAGCGCCAGCATCCTGCACTCTCCAACGGTCGGCTAGCGCGCGTATCTTCTCTCTTTCACCAAAACAATGGTCGATCCAAGAGAGAGAAAGCGCTGTGGCTGTTCCTGTGCCGGAGCTGGCCTTTCCGATTATGCCAACAACCGCACCATAGGCTGGCGACCAAAGTCCCGCGCCGCTATAGCCGGGCTCTACTGGAAACGGAGATTCCGTATCCAACCGCAACGAACCGTAACCGAGTTCCTCTCCTATCGTTCCTGACGACGAATTCCCTTCCCATGGCAGCCTTCGCGGAAATCCATAGGACCACCATGATGTTTCGCGGAGGTGGCCTCGTAGCGGGCAACGCAACTGGGCCACGACTTCGTCAGGAATGGCTTGCTCTAGATGCAACATAGCTACGTCTTCGTTTTTATCCTCGGGCGGGAATACAACCTCTCTTACAAGTATACGATCTCCCATTACCTCCCACGCATGTGGGAAGGCAACCCAGATTTCATGACCTGCGGCATAATTGCTTTCGACAACATGTCTGCAAGTAAGCACACGGGTTGAGTCTACGGCGACTCCAGACCCTTTGGGGCTTCTATCATTCGCACTATCGTGAATTGCTGCACACCACAGCGAATCCGGCGCCGTTTTATCGGGCGGGACGTTAATCACGAGGAGCTCGCTCCACTATCAGCAGATTCACTGCTGTGCCAGGTCAGTGTAATTTCAAAATTTGCCTCTGTTGCAGCTCTTGCGACCAGCCAATTTGCAGTACCGCTAACTTTAATCCCAAACTTCACTTCAACTTCGTCCGGCTTCGCTTCCGCGAGACAGCCTAGTACTGCATTAGCTGCGTCCACGGCAGGACGAACCGCATCTTTCACTCGGGAAACAATCTGATTAGAGCTCACCGGCTGAAATTCATCCGAGGGCTCAATCTCGAATTGCACCAAAGTTTCGTCATCCAATTCATAAGTCACTACATATGACTGCAATTCCGGTCTCCTAAAGATCAAGCTTGCGTCAATAATTCGCCACGTTTTCTGCGCTGACGTTTTAAGCGTTCAGTCGCTTGGCTGCTAGCTATGGCGCCAGTAGCCATATTTGGTACAACGTAGCCGAGCTCTGTTGCATCGCGCAGAGATTCGGACCATCCAAAACCTCTTCTTTCAATGTTCCAGGCTCCCTTCGATAACGGCTGCACTGATCAACTAACGAGTTACGCGGTTAATCCAGGCCGGAGCGCCGACACGACGGGTAAGGATCTGTCTTCTAGATGCCCACTTCAGCGTCAAGCGAAGCTCCAGGATGTGCCATGGACGCCAGGCACCTGCAGCGCCATCAGGTCGCTAGGGCTATCGACTTCGTTACGCTGTGCACCCTCACCACCTTCTATATGCCGGATCTGCTCTACACACGCAGCCAGGCCTCGTCTCGTACCTGCTCTGATGGGTACCGTCTCAGACGTGTCTAGCGTTCGCCGGGTTGGTCACCCATGGGCGGGCGCTGGTTGATCGCGCGCGACTAGGGGAGCTGGTACGGGCATGGCGGTTGACGCTGCTCGCACGGAAGAGGGGTTCACGTCGGCGAGGGCTACGCGGGTGATGGTTGCCGCGTGCCGGGCTGCGGGGCTCGATGGCAGAGGGGCGGAGTTGATCCGTCTCGGGGAGAATGCGCTGTTTCGGTTGGCGTCCGTACCGGTGATCGTGCGCGTGGCTCGGGGGGAGGAGTGGCTGCCTACGGCTCGCACCGAGGTGTCCGTGTCGCAGTGGCTGGCAGGGGAAGGGTTCCCGTCCGCTCGGATCATCGAGGATCTGGAGCAACCGTTCTTGATCGATGGCCACCCCGTGACCTTCTGGCATCTGATCCTTCAAGGTGATCGCAAGGCGACGTATGGCGAGTTGGGCGGGGTCCTGCGGGATCTGCACTCGCTGACCGTGCCGGAGGGGCTTGTGCTCCCGTCGTTCGATCCTTTTGACAAGCAGGCGCTGCGGCTCGACCGGGCGGTGATCCCGGACGATGACAAAGTCTTTTTGCGGAAACAGTGGCGAGAACTCCATTACAAGTACGCCGAGTTGAAGTTCGACACTCCTAAGGGGCCGGTGCATGGGGACGCTCATGTGCAGAACCTCATGGTCGACGATCAGGGGCGCGTGATCCTGATCGACTTCGAGGCCTTCTGTTACGACCATCCTGAGTGGGATCTGATGGTCACGTCTGTGGAGCACTACAGCCTTGGGTGGCAGACCGATGAGCAGTACGCCGACTTCGTGGGCGCGTACGGGCGTGATCTGTACGACTGGGGCGGGTACAAGACGCTGCGGGGCATCCAAGAGTTCGGCATGACGACATGGCTGATGCAGAACGTGCAGGAGGACGAGGGGACGGCGGCCGAGTACCGCCGGCGTATCGCTGGTCTGCGTGATGACGATGGGCCTCGGGACTGGCGGCCCTGGTAGCGGCTAGTCGTCGTCCTCGTCCAGGCGGTTGAGCGCGTCAAGCACCTTCTCGTTGAAGGCTGCCACCGTGGGGTTCGCCGCGTGCACGCTGACTTCGTTCTGGAAGTCGGTTACGTAGCGCTGGAAGCGGTTGGACTGGAGGGAGTCGCCGCCGTCGACTGCGAGGCTCGCAGTAGTAACGGCGGCTTCCAACTCGCCGTTGAGTAGCTGGCTTTGGGCGAGCACCATGCGGCAGAAGCCCAGGGTTCGGGCGTACTTGGGGTCGGTGCTGTCCACGGCGCGCTGGGCCTGGGTGACCGCGTCTCGGCGCATTTTGAGGTCGCGGAAGCAGTGGCAGAGTTCGCCCATCAGTTCTGCGGGGTCGAAGTAGCTGATCCAGGCCGGGTCTTCGGCGGTGTCGGCACGCTCGAAGTAGCGCTCGGCCTCGTTCATGGCGCGCCCGGCCGCACTGGGGTGACCCGCGTTGGACAGGGCGCGGGCCTCCATCGCGGAACTGAGAGCCATGACGCGGGGAGTTGCCCGGCCTTTGGCGCTCTCGACTGCGGCGCGGGAAAGCTGGATGGCTTGGGCGTGGTTGCCCAGGTAGTTGGCCTGGTGGCTGAGGTTGCCGAGGATGCGGGCGCCGAACATGCGGTCGTCGATGACCTGGGACAGGCGCAGTGTTGAGGTCAGGTAGCGGTGGGCGAGTCGGTGGTTGCCGACGTCGTAGGCGGTCCATGCGAGCAGCTGGGAGATCTCGGCGGCTGCTCCGAATAACGAGGTGCCGACTTTCTCGCTGTAGCTCGCGTTCAGCAGCGGCAACACGTCTTCGCGGAAGTAGTGGCGGAGTGCCTTGTGGCCGTGGCCTCCGCCGTACTTGAAGTCGAGTTGCATGAACAGGCCGGCGGCTTCTCTGATCGCGCGGACGTCGCGCATTCCGATGCGTCGGTGATCGGGTCTGTCGGCCTCGATGCCGTCGGGGCGCGCGATCATCCATGACAGGACTGCGGAGTTGAGGTCGGCGTCCGCGACGGCCAGTGAGTCCGAAGCGGGGGCGTCGGCGTGCTCGTGGGTGAGTCCGTCGAGCACAGACAGGACGTCGGGCACCGTGCTCGGGTAGCCGACAGGCTCGGGGGCCGTCGACTTGGTGTGGTCGAAGAAGCCGAGATCGCCCGGGGTGATGCGGCGGCGGAGCTTGTTCGAGAGAACGTCTGCCATGAGGGCGGCTGTCTGCGGCCTGATGCCTGCGCCTTCTCGCCAGCGCTTCACGGCAACATGCGTCGTTCCCAGCGCCATGCCACGTTGGGCGCCCTCGTCTGTCATGCGCTTCGCAAGGCCCTTGTTCGAGACCTTCGCTTCGTCCATGACCGCGATCAACTGCGCGTTTGGCTCTCGGCTCATGCTCCCCTGCCAACCCGAGAATGACGGCGAGTATTCATCGTGTCACAGGAGTAACGCCCTGGGGGGTTCAATAGCGAACCCCCTTTGCATTTGCCGGTGTTCACGTGAACCCCCTGGTGGACGCTCCCGGCGGCGCGGCCTGGGTCGTTCACTGGTCGGCACAGATCGGAGGCCAAAAGGCCCCGCAGTGCTCGGGAGGGAACGCGGTGGACGTGCAGCACAGCAAACACTCGGCGAACGCCTCGACGACAGGTGCTCCACGTCGCTCGCCGTACGACCCGACCACCGGACATTTCCGAGCGATGACGCTCTTCGCCGAATCGCCGGATTGCGGCAAAGCGGCCCGCGACATGGTGGGGTCCTACCTCCGGACCTGGAAGTTGGGGCACGCGGTCGAGGACTCGCAGCTCATCGTGTCGGAGCTGGTCGGCAACGTCGTACACCACGCGGTGCCAGATAACTCCAGGGCGATTCCTGGTGCCGCCCGGCGAATCGACGTGTCGCTGATGACGTGGCCCGAGGTGCTCGTGATCGGTGTCGCGGATGAGGACTCGACTCCGCCTGAGCTTGCGGCGGGTGAGTTCGTCTCGCCGGATCTCGCCGGCGACTTCTCCGAAGCGCTGCTGCCGGACCGGGGACGCGGGCTGCTGATCGTTCAGCGCCTGGCCGACGCAGTGTGGTGGTCCCCGCAAGACAGAGGCGGCAAGACCGTGTGGTGCCGCCTGGACCTCGACCGGCTGTGGGCTGAGAACTCGGCCTGAAAGATGCCGGGCCACCGCCTCTTGATTCACTCCCTCGCGATCGGGAGTGGGCAGCGGCCCGGACCCGGCCGAAGTCTGACCCCTTCGGCCACGGAGCGCGGCTCCTCGGAACCCCCGGGAGCTCCCCTCCCGAATGAGGGGCCGCGCTTCACAACTTAAGACCGAAACCGGGCCACCCCGTCAGCCGTGGAAAGCGAAGGGTGGCCCGGCAGGGGACGCAGCGGTCCCCGGTGCCTGATGGTACCGGGGCCGCTGCGCTGCGTCGCTTCTGGCCCTGAAAACAAGAGAGTTGACGAACCGTCAACCAAGAGGGGCTGAGGTGGACGCGGTGACTGGCGCGGGTGAGGACTGGCTGAGAGATGGGCTGGGTGTCGACGGCATGGACTCCGGTCTGTGGGTGACAGACGTCGACTATGTGCAGGGGTGGCGTGAGGTCCGGGAAGTTGCTGATCGGTTGAACCGGGCGTTGCTCGGCGCCGGGTTCGAGCTGTCCGAACTGCGGGCCGTCGCCTCGACCAATGAGGAGGGGCGCGGTGTGGTGCGGGTGGCGGGCTGGTCGGGTGCGGTGAACCGGCTCGCCGCTCTCCTGGAGGCGGACGGCGACGGCGGTGTGCGGTGACGCGCCGTCTTGCTGGTGAGCGCGGTACGTGGGCACGTCGCCGGGTGTTGAGACTTTGGGCGGTAGCTGCCATGGGGCGAGTGAACAGGGGGCCTTACGCTCGCCAGCGGATCGGGCAGTCTCTTGGAGCCTGCCCGCGTTCAGCCCGATCGGCCCCCTGTTCTTCGAGGCTCGCCCCATGGGAGCTGCCTAAAGTCTCGACACCCGGCGACCCCCAGCCCCCGACGCCCCAGCCCATGAAGGCCGTTGGAATCGTTGCTTCCTGCGGCGTGCTGCCGTGCGGGGCGTGGGCCGACCGGACGGGACCGGCGGCCACGCCGCACGCCCGGCCGGGGCGGCCGGGCGCCCCGGCGCGCCGCAGGCGCGCCCTTGAGGAAGTGAAGACTGTTTCGACCGATCGCCGGTTGAGGTCAGGTGCGGGTGCGTCGGGTGGGCTGTTTGTCGGCGGTGATCCGGTAGGCGAGTTCGGCACGGTCCGCACCCACGCGCAGCTCTTCGAGCAACAGCGGGCGCTCGTCGACGCCGTGCGCGGTGCGGGTCACGTGCAGGATCGGGGTCGCATCCGGGAGCTGGAGCGTGGTGCGCTCGTCGGGCAGCGGCATGTGGGCGCGCACCGTCTCGGTCCACGACAGCTTGTGGCCGGCCTGGGTGAGAACCCAGTAGATCGCTGCCGGAGGCTTGCACGGCTCCTTGCCGAGCAGCGGGACGGCCTCGGCGACCTCGAACGGGATCAGCGTGCGGTGCATGGCACGCGTTCCGGTGGCAGGGTCGGTAAGCAGCCGGTCACAGCCGAACAGGGCTTCCTCCTCTCCGAGTTGCAGGAGGCGGCCGGTGTCCTTCGTCGTGTGAGTCCGGTAGGTGCTCGGCTCCTCGGCCTCCTGCCAGATGTCGCCGTTGGGCATCACGAACTTGCCCTCGCTGCTGTGGCTGATGCGGCGTTCGAGGGTGAGTGCGGGCTGTCCGTCCGTCCGCACGAAGCTGCCCTTGCCGTGCCGGACATCGATCAGTCCTTCCGCGCGCAGCGTTGCAATGGCGTTGCGGACGGTGGGGCGGGACACCCCGTAGCGGGTCATGAGCTGGGCCTCGGACGGCAGCATCGCATCCGGGGCGAACTCGCCGGACAGGATCGCTTCGCGGATCGCGGCGGCGACCTGCTGGTAGAGGGCTCCGGGGCGCTGGATCTCCGACATGGCGGCTCCTCCGGGTCGAGGTCATAGTCACGTCGCACGCGCGACATCACTCGTCAGCATAAGTACTTGCGCACTCGCCGTACAGATCCTCATAGTCATAACTCGTAAGGACAAGTGACGTCTGAATATGTCGGGCGTCCCGACTGGCCAAGGAGGCCAAAGATCATGCAGTCCATTCCCGTGGACACGGCGCGACTGGGCGTACTGCGGTGCGCCATCGCCCCGGAAACGAAGATCAGCAACTTCGAGACGCAGGAGGTGAAGAAGGACCGGGACGGCAACGCGGTTTACACCGTCGCCGTCACCGTCCGGCAGGACGGACGCCGCATCTCCGTCATCGAGATCGCCGTCAGCGGCGAACCGAAAGGCATCCAGGAAGGACAGGTCGTCCGCGTGACCGGGCTGACCGCGTTCATGTGGTCGATGGGCGACCGGCACGGCGTCAGCTTCCGAGCGGATGCCATCACGCCCGTGCACGGCACTCCGGCGGCGCACGTGAAGGGCGGTGACGCGTGATGGGACCGATCCTGCTCGTCTTCGCCCTGGCCGTGCTGGCCTGGCTGCTGGTCGTCGGCGACCTGGTGCGCCGGCACCGGCCGGCCTGGCACTGGTACCTCGTCGGGTACCCGGTCACCGCGTGGCGAGTGCTGTTCACCTGGCGGCGGGTCGCCCTGCTCAACGACCTGTCCGTGTCGAAGCTTCCGGCCCGGACGTTGGTGGGGCACCTGATCGTCAAGGGTGATCCGCTACGTCCGGTGGCTCCGAGGTGCTCGTTCCCGCGGGCTACCCGCATGGGGCTGAGCGTGACGGTGCGGCTGCACGCGGGCCAGACCCCGATGACGTACATCAAGGCGGCGGAAGCACTCGTACACGCGTGGAGAGTCCACGCCGTACGGGTCACCTCCCCCGAACGCGGACTCGTCCTGCTGACCGCCATGGCCAGCGATCCGCTTCACCGCCCCGGTTTAGCCACCGCCCCGGCCGAGTTGCTGTCCGCGCTCATCGGCGCATTGGAGTCCGGCGGCGCGTGGGTGATGAACCTGCGCCTCGTGCCGCACTGGCTGATCACCGGGGCCACCCGCTCCGGCAAGTCCACCCTGCTGGCCCGGCTCATCACCCAACTCGCCACCCAACCCGTCGCCCTGGTCGGCATCGACTGCAAGGGCGGCATGGAACTCGGCCTGTTCACCGCCCGGTTGACCGCGCTGGCAACGTGCCGACGGGAAGCGGTCGCCATCCTGTCCGCGCTCGTCGTCGACATGCAAGACCGCATGAGTGCCTGCCGGGTGGCTGGCGTGCGCTCGATCTGGGAACTGCCCGACAAGCTCCGTCCGATACCCGTGGTCGTGATCGTCGACGAGATCGCAGAGCTGTACCTCTCGGACGGGACTCGTGAGAGCAAGGCGGAGGCTGAGCAGTGCTCGACGCTCCTGTTGCGGCTGGGTCAGCTCGGGGCCGCGCTCGGCCTGCACCTGGTCGTCGCCGGCCAACGTGTCGGCTCCGACCTCGGCCCCGGCGTCACCGCCCTACGCGCCCAGCTCGGCGGCCGGATCTGCCACCGCGTCAACGACCCCGGCACCGCCGAAATGACCCTCGGGGATCTCAACAAGGACGCCGTGGCCGTAGCCCAGACGATCACGGCGGACGAACGGGGCGTGGCCGTGTGCACGGGCCCAGACGGCGGCTGGAGCCGCGCCCGCTCCCACCTGACCTCGACGCAAGAGGCCGTGTCGACGGCCCGCAAGTACTCCGGCATGACCCCCGAACTGCCCGCCCTCGACCGTGCCCTTGCGGCGCTGGAAGGAGACGTGAAGTGACCGGAGATGTGATCAGTGAGGGTACGGCGTTCACGTTCGCGGTGATCTTCGGGATCATCACCGTCCTCCTCGTCCGCTCCCGCGACGTGCGGGCCTGGGAGGCGGTGTGCGTCGGCCTCTTCGGGGTCTACCTCGGCCAGACGCCCGTGGTGTTCACCATCCACGGCCTCGTGATCTGGCTGATCAGCGGCTTCTCCCACACCTGAGCAGAAGGGACCCACCACCATGCCCATGTCTCGCGTGAGATGCCCGTTCTGCAAGGGCGACGGAGCCCGCAGGACCTGGACCGGACGACTGCGCCGCTGCCGCGTCTGCCGGGGCACCGGAACCATCCGCTGACCCACCCGCACGACCAACCCAGAAGGACGTGATCCCCATGACCGACACCACGCCACCAACCACCCACAGTGCCGCTACGGCGGCCCACCCCGGAAGGTCACCACCATCACCCCGGAGTTCACCCCGGCTGACAGGCGCGCCGTCCTCGACCGCGCGGCGCGCCTGCGCCAGATACCCGAAGCAGACCGCGACGCACTCCGCATCGCCCAAGACCCGAATTTCCCTCGCTGGTTGGAGCAGATCACCGCAACCGGCGGCTGCTCCCACCCCGTCCACCTCTCCGGCTCCACCACCACCCTGGACAGCACCACCGGCGAGATCCTCCACCACTACGACACCCGCACCGAACCCGGCGAACGCCTCCTCGTCCGCTGCCGCAACCGACGCGCAACCATCTGCGCCCCCTGCTCCCGCCTCCACGCCGGCGACACCTACCACCTGATCCGCGCAGGCCTCCTCGGCGGCAAGAACATCCCCGCCACGATCCGCAACCGGCCCCGCCTCTTCATCACCCTGACCGCCCCGTCCTTCGGGCCCGTCCACCGCGCCGGGGACCGATGCCGCCCCCGCCGCGACGGCGGAACCTGCGAACACGGGCGCCTCCTCGGCTGCGGCGACGTCCACACCTCGGACTCGCCGGTCGTCGGCCAACCGCTGTGCCCCGACTGCTACGACTACACCGCCCATGTCATGTGGCACGCACATGCCTCCAAGCTGTGGGACCGGTTCGCCATCGACGTCCGGCGGCGTCTGGCCTCCTCGGCCGGCCTCGTACAGTCCCACTTCGCCGATCACGCCCGACTGTCCTTCGCCCGAGTCGCCGAGTACCAGAAACGGGCTGCCGTCCACGTCCATGCCGTCATCCGCCTCGACGGCCCGAACGGACCGGACGATAAGCCCCCGGCCTGGGGCACAGCCGAACTCATCGCCACCGCCGTACAGGCCTCCGCCCGACGCGTCGTAGTGCACACCCCTTACAGCCCCAGTGTTGGTGAACTCGCCCTCCACTGGGGTGCCCAGGTCGACGCACGCGCACTGCGCGCCAACGGTGACGGACCCGACGATGACGCCGTAGCGGCGTACGTAGCGAAGTACGTCACCAAAGGCGCGGGCGAAACCGGCGCTGGCACGGACTACCGACTCACCACCTGGTCAGACATCGCCGCTGCCCGCGTCACCGACCACGTTCGCACTCTGATGCGCACCTGCTGGCGCCTCGGAGGCCTATCCGAGTACGCGCCTCTGCATCTACGTGCCTGGTCCCACACGCTCGGCTACAGGGGCCACATTCTGACCAAGTCCCGTGCCTACTCGACGACATACGCGGCTCTGCGAGCCGACCGCGCCGAACACGTCGGTCACAACACCCCGTCCGAGGCGATCACGGATGCCCATTGGCGCTACATCGGCTCCGGTCACTCCCCCGGCGCCGCGCTCCTTGCCGCAGGCATCGCAGAAGACCTGGCCATCAGCCGAGAGTTGCGGCGGGAGGCACCGCCTGAATGGGGGTGGGCGTAGTGCCGGACACCAAGGTCGTCTGGACCCCCGACAAGTCCCTGTCCCCGGCTGAGCGCACTTTGCTCCTACGGATTCTGTTCGGACCGCAGGCACATCGCAGAAATCCTAGGAAACCCGACGGTGCGTCATATTCCTCAGATAGCCTGGAAGTTGACACAAACGCCCCGGCAGCGGCTGGAACCGCCCCGGGGCTGGCCGACTGATTGGGAGTCGACATGTCCAATGTAAGCACACCCCTGTCTTCAACCATCGAGACGGCTGCGCGGGCTACGAGCACACACACGCTGCGCGCCGTCGACTACCTCCGGGTATCCACGGAAGAGCAGAAAAAGGGTTACGGCGTTGCCCGGCAGAGCAAGAAGACCCTCCGCCACATCGCGCTCAAACAGTGGACGCATGTCGCCAACTACAAGGACGAAGGGGTCTCCGGCTCCCTTGAAGCGGCGGACCGTGGAGATCTGAAGCGTCTGATGGAGGCCGCGCAGCAGACTCCCCGCCCCTTCGACATCGTGGTCGTGCCGGACGCACGCGTCATCGGTCGCAAGGGGCGCGCCTTCTGGCGGTGGGTCTGGGCACTTGAAGACATCGGCGTCTACGTCGCGGTTGTTGCCGATGACTACGACAACACCACGTCCGAGGGGCGCAAGAAGATGCGCCGTGACGCCGACTACGCCGAGACCGAGTGGGAAACCATCCGCGACCGTACTCAGGGCGGGTTGCAGGAGAAGGCCGAACTGACCGAGGCCGCACACATCGGTGGGCGACCTCCCTACGGCTACCGCATTGCCAACAAGGGCACGCCCGGCTCGTACCTGGTGAAGGACCAGGCTGAGGCCAAGGTCATCCTGTATGTGTACGAGCTTGTGGTCGGCGAAGGGCTGAACCTCCGCAAAACCACCATTCGCCTCAACGCGGAGGGGATCACGGCCCGTTCAGGCAGGGCGTGGACCCGTGACAACCTTCGCGATCGGATCATGTCAACGGCCGTTCTCGATGGCGTGACCGTCTTTCGCGGCAAGCACGCCAAGACCGGCGATGACGGCAATCCCATGTGGGGCGAGTCCATCAGGATCGAACTGCCTCGGATCCTGACCGATGAACAGAGTGCGGAACTGCGACGGAAGGTGTCCGAGACAGCGAAGCAGAGCAGCGGGCAGCGCGAGTTCTACCCTCTCAGTAGTCGAGTAACCAGCCTTTGCGGGAAGGCCTACACAGGGATCAGCCGTGCCGCCGAACGGGAAACCGCCCGACACTACCGATGCGCAGGCAACGCACCCCGAGACCCCAGCCAAAAGTCCTGCGGCTGCTCATATATCGATGCAGACGCGCTTGAAGCGCACGTCTGGAAGAACGTCACTGAGATCGCGAGCGACAGCGAAAAACTCCAAGAGCTGGCCGCCGAATGGATCGGCATGGCGGAGGGGGACAAGTCCGCTCTGGCCGACCGAATCACGGACTTGGATCAGCAGATCGAAGGCATGAACGCATCGATCACGGCTGTGATCGTGGCAACGGCCAAACAGAGCAAGTCTGCTGAAGCCGTTGAGGCGGCGACAACGGTTCTGAACGAAGAACTTCAACAGCTCCAGAACCTGCGCGACGAAGCTGCCGAATGGCTGGCCGAGATGGAGGAGTCGGACCGCCGCGCACGGGACCTGAGGGCACTCGCGAACATGGCGCAGAACTCGTTTCCCGACATGGAACCGGAGCAGCGCGCGGCCATTCTGTCCATGCTGGAGCTGAGGGTCACGATCACGGGACCGGTCCCCGCCGGGCGTCGAGGCGGCGTCCCCTGCACAGTGCGGGCCTGGTACACAGATGCAGGCCTCGGTGTGCCGGCTACATCACTCTCGGACGACGATTGGGCCAAGGTCGCTCCCCTGCTCCCGCCAGGACGCATGGGGACCGTTCGCCGGTCCGTGGACGCCATCTTCTACAAGGCGCGAACCGGCAAGTCGTGGCCCAATGTGATCAAGGAGACCGGCGCCACGATTCAAGCCTCGAAGCACTTCAACACCTGGAAGTCCGATGGCACTTGGGCCCGCGTGAATGCCGCCCTGGCGGAGGTGGAGCGTGTACCCCTGCCTGAGCCCGAACTGCTGCCCACGATGGTTATCGAAGGGCGAGTCGACCCGAGCGCGATGCTGCACGCAGAAGAACGATCCCGAACGGAATGCCGATGATCGTGATGCACAACAGCGCGCCCGCGAAGAGGTACCCGAGGAACAGCCAGAAGCCGCTCAGGACGAGCCAAATGACGTTCAGGATGGTTTTCACTGAGGGCGACCTGCCATCTTCTCGAGCCGGGCGATGCGCTCCGCCATCGGCGGGTGTGTCGAGAACATCTTGGAGAGTCCCTGGCCCGGGCGGAAGGGGTTCGCGATCATCATGTGGCTCGCGGTCTCGATGCGGGGCTCCGGGGGCAGCGGAAGCTGCTTGGTGCCGGCGTCGAGCTTGCGCAGCGCGCTCGCGAGGGCGAGGGGGTCTCCGGTGAGCTGGGCGCCGGACGCGTCCGCCTCGTACTCCCTGGAGCGGCTGATGGCCAACTGGATGAGGGTGGCGGCGAGGGGGCCCAGGATCATGATCAGCAGCATGCCCAGGATGCCGGGGCCGTCGTCGTCGTTCGAGCGGCCGATCGGGATCAGCCAGGCGAAGTTGACCAGGAACATGATCACCGAGGCGAGGGCACCGGCGACCGACGAGATCAGGATGTCACGGTTGTAGACATGGCTCAGCTCGTGGCCGATGACGCCACGCAGCTCGCGCTCGTCCAGGATGCGCAGGATGCCTTCCGTGCAGCACACCGCGGCGTTGCGCGGGTTGCGGCCCGTCGCGAAGGCGTTGGGGGCCTCCGTGGGCGAGATGTACAGGCGCGGCATGGGTTGGCGGGCCTGGGTGGAGAGGTCGCGGACCATCCGGTACAGGGCCGGGGCCTCGAACTCGCTCACCGGGCGGGCGCGCATCGCGCGTAGCGCCAGTTTGTCGCTGTTCCAGTACGCGTATGCGTTCGTGCCCAGCGCGATCACGACCGCTACGACAAGCCCCATGCGGCCGAAGAAGCTGCCGATGACGATGATGAGTGCGGACAGTCCCCCGAGGAGAACTGCGGTCCTGAGCCCGTTGTGCCGGCGGTGCACGGTACGCCCTCCAAATCGTGCAGCAGGGGAACCCTTTGCTTGCTGATCTCTGATGCCACCGGTGTCGTGGTGTCACGTCCAGTGGACCCTCCCGTACTGGTCAACGCCAGGCGGGGGGCTCTAGTTCCCTTGTGCGTGCGGCGACGGGGGTGGGCCGTCCGGGTGAGGACGGTGGTATGTGCCGGTGGCTCAGAAGAGTCCGGTGTCGACGAAGCGCAGGACCAGTTGGGGTGCTCCGGAGAGGGCGATCCCGAGGGCGCCGGTGAGGGCGATCGCTGCGGTGAGGGGCGCGGGGACGCGATGCTTGCCGTGCTCGCCCTCGGGGGCGCGGAACAGCAGGGCCGTCCACTGGAGGTAGTAGAAGAGCGCGATCACCACGTTGACGGCCATGACGACGGCCAGCCAGCCCAGACCCGCGTCGACGGCCGCCGAGAACACGGTGACCTTCGCGAAGAGCCCGATGACACCCGGCGGCAGCCCTGCCAGGCACAGCAGGAAGAAGGCCAGGAGCAGGGCGGCCAGCGGGTTGGACGCGTACAGGCCGCGGTAGTCGCTGATCCGGTTGAGAGCTCTGTTACGACCCACCAGGGCGGCCACCGCGAAGGCGCCGAGGTTCACGGCCGCGTACATGAGGGCGTAGGCGACGGTGGAGCCGATCGACTTCTGGGCGTCCTCGGAGTACGCGGCGGCGGCGATCGGCACCAGGAGGTAGCCGGCCTGTCCGACCGAGGACCAGGCGAGCAGTCGTACGGCGCTGTACGCGCGCGTGGCCTGTTGGCGCAGGGCACCCAGGTTGCCGACCGTCATGGTGAGGGCGGCCAGCGCGGCGAGTGCGGGGCCCCACACGTCGGCGTACGACGGGAAGGCGACGACGGTGACGAGGATCAGGCCGGAGAAGCCGACCGCCTTGCCGACCACCGACAAGTAGGCGGCGATCGGGAGGGGCGCCCCTACGTAGGTGTCGGGTACCCAGAAGTGGAAGGGGACGGCTGCCGTCTTGAAGGCGAAACCGATGAGAGTGAGGACGACGCCGGTCTGGGCCAGGGTGTGGAACTGGCCGTCGACGTGCTGGATGCGGTCGGCGATCCGGGTCAGGTACAGGGTGCCTGTGGTGGCGTAGACGAAGCTGACGCCCATCAGGCTGACCGCGGTCGCGGTGACCGAGGACAGGAAGAACTTGAGGGCAGCTTCGGCGGACTTCCTGTCGCCGTGCCGGATGCCGACGAGGGCGAAGGCGGGCAGGGAGGCGACCTCCAGGGCGACGATCAGGGTCGCGAGGTCGCGGGAGGCGGGCAGGAGGGCGGCGCCCGCGGCGGAGGACAGCAGCAGGAACCAGTACTCCCCTTCGGGGAGTCCCTTGTCGGCGTCCTTCAGGGTGGTGATCGACAGGAGGGCCGCGAGGAGGGCGCCGCCGAGCACCAGGAATTGGATGACCAGGGTGAAGCGGTCCGCCGTATAGCTGCAGGCGGTCGCGTCGCCGGTGAGGCAGAAGGTGGCGCGGTCGCCGTCCAGGAGGGGCAGCAGCATGAGCGCGGAGGCAGCCAGGCCCGCGACCGAGACCCAGCCCAGGAGTGCCTTCTTGGCGTCCTGGAGGAACAGGTCGGCGACGAGGACGACCAGGCCGACGACCGCTGTGATGGTGGGTGGTGCGATCGCGAGCCAGTCGACGGACTGGATCATCGAATCCGCGAGAGGCTGGGCCGGGGCGCTCATCGGGTGCCTCCTGCGAGGAGCTGCTGGACGGCCGGGTCGGTCAGGCCGAGGAGTGCCTTCGGCCACAGGCCTGCGGCGACGGTGAGGGCGACGAGCGGGGTCCAGGCGGCGAACTCGTACGTCTGGACGTCGGCGAGCTTCGGCGCTTCCTGCGCGACGGCACCCATGCAGACACGGCGGACCACGGCGAGCATGTAGGCGGCGGTCAGCAGGGTGCCGAAGGCCGCGATCGCCATGAAGGTGAGGAACGCGGGGCGGCTGAGGTCGGCGGCGGGCTTGAACGCGCCGAACAGGGCGAGCATCTCGCCCCAGAATCCGGCGAGTCCGGGGAGTCCGAGCGAGGCGACGGCGGCGAAGGCGAGCAGGCCGCCGAGGCGTGGTGCCTTGTCGTAGAGGGCGGCTCCGGTCTCCTCGGCCAGGGTGTCCAGGTCGGTCGTGCCCGTGCGGTCCTTGAGGGCGCCGACGAGGAAGAACAGCAGGCCGGTGATGAGGCCGTGGGCGATGTTGGCGAAGAGAGCGCCGTTCACGCCGGTCGGGGTCATCGTCGAGATGCCGAGCAGGACGAAGCCCATGTGGCCGACGGAGGAGTACGCGATGAGGCGCTTGAGGTCGCCCTTCGCGCCCTGTTTCGCGAGAGCTAGGCAGGCCAGGGAGCCGTAGATGATCCCGACGACGGCGAAGGCGGCGAGGTACGGCGCGAAGGTGTGCATGCCGTCCGGTGCGATCGGCAGCAGGATGCGGACGAACCCGTACGTGCCCATCTTCAGCATCACGCCGGCCAGCAGGACCGAGCCGACGGTCGGGGCGGCGGTGTGGGCGTCGGGCAGCCAGCTGTGCAGCGGCCACATCGGCGTCTTGACCGCGAGCCCGATCCCGACCGCGAGAACGGCGATGACCTGCACGGATGTGGTCAGCGACCGGCCGTTGTCAGTGGCGAGTGCCACCATGTCGAATGTGCCCGCCTTGATTCCGATCAGGAGCAGGCCGAGCAGCATGACGACGGAGCCGAGCAGCGTGAAGAGGATGAACTTCCAGGCGGCCTGGGTGCGTTGGGCACCGCCCCAGCGGGCGATGAGGAAGTACATCGGGATGAGGACGGTCTCGAAGGCGAGGAAGAAGAGGATCAGGTCGAGGACGGCGAAGGTGGCGAGGGTGCCGGACTCCAGGACGAGGATCAGGGCGACGAATGCCTTCGGGGACGGGCCCGACGGCATCTTGAAGTAGGAGTAGAGCGCGCAGAGGAAGGTCAGCAGCGCGGTCAGGACCAGGAGGGGGAGGGAGATGCCGTCGATGCCGAGGTGGATGCGAACGTCGAGTGCGGGGATCCAGCTGATGTCGGTCGTGGCCTGCATCTTCGACGGATGGTCGTGGTCGAAGCCGAGCGCGAGGACGATCGCGGCGACGAGGATCACGCCGGTCACGGTGACGCCGTGCCGTAGTACGGCCTGCTCGGGCGACTTCCCCTTCAGCCCGGGCGGGGCGGGCAGCAGAGCGGTGACGGCGCCGAGGAGCGGGCCGACGACGACGAACGCCAGAAGGACCTGCATCACGGACTCGTTGATATCGATCACGCCTGCTCACGCTCCCGTGGCGACGAGGAGGACGGCGACCGTCAGGACGACGGTGCCGGCGAGCAGCGCGCTCACATAGGTCTGGAGATTGCCGGTCTGGGCGCGCCGTACGGCGGCTCCGGCGAGGCGGGGCAGGGTGCCCGCGCCGCGTACGTAGGTGTCGACGACCTCGCGGTCGAGGAACCGGACGAGACTCGCCGCCGCCAGCACCGGGCGGACGAACAGGGCCGCGTACACGGCGTCCAGGTGGAAGCCGGTGGCCGCGTGGCGGTGCAGCGGGCCGAGCAGGAGACGGCCCGGGTCCGCCGGGTCGGGTGCCGAGGCCACGTCTCCGTAGGCGGCCGTGTGGCTCGCGATGGCCTCGGCCTCGACGAGTCCGGCGTCGCCCTCCGGGTGGGCCGCGACCGCGCCCATCGGTGTGCGGGCCGCGAGCGCGGTGGTGTGCCGCCAGGCTCCGTAGGTGACGATGCCGCCGACGAGCGCGACGCCCGTACCGAGGACGGATGTGGTGAGCGTCGGGGTGAGGTCGCGGCCGTCGAACCAGTCGGGCAGCACGCGGTACGCGAGCCCGCCGAGGGCGAGGGACGGGACGGCGAGCACCCACAGCACGGCGTTCATCGCCACCGGCTGCCTGCCGTGGTCGGGGGCATCGACTCCCTTGCCGTGGAAGGCGAGCAGCCACAGGCGGGTCGCGTACGCGGCGGTGAGCAGGGCCGTGAGCAGACCGGCGACGAGGACGATCCAGCCCGCGGCGCCGGGGATGTGCGAGGTGTGCTCGGTGGCCGCGTGTTCGGCGGCGCCGAGGACGGACTCCTTGGAGAAGAAGCCGCTGAACGGCGGGATCGCGGCGAGCGCGAGGAGCGCCACGGTCATCGTCCAGAAGGCGTCGGGGACGCGGGCGCGCAGGTTGCCCATGCGGGACATGGCGGCCAGGGAGTTGGTGCCGGAGGCGTGGATGATCACGCCTGCCGCGAGGAAGAGCAGCGCCTTGAAGGCGCCGTGGGACAGGAGGTGGAAGACGGCGGCACCGCGGTCGCCGACGGCGAGGGCGCCGGTCATATAGCCGAGTTGACCGATCGTCGAGTAGGCGAGGACGCGTTTGATGTCGTCCTGGGCGAGCGCGGCGAGACCCGAGCCGGCCATCGTCACGGCGGCCATGGCGGCGAGGACGACCATCGCGGCCGAGGAGGCCTCGAAGACCGGGAGGAGACGCGCGACGAAGTAGACACCGGCGGCGACCATCGTCGCGGCGTGGATCAGCGCGGAGACGGGGGTGGGGCCCGCCATCGCGTCGGGAAGCCAGGTGTGCAGCGGGAACTGCGCCGACTTGCCCGCCACGCCGGCCAGGAGCAGCAGCGCGATCAGCGTCGGGTGGTGCAGTCCGCCGCTCGCGACGGTGCTGAGGATCTTGGTGACGCGGAAGGACCCGGCGTCGGTGGCGAGCGCGAACAGGCCGATCAGGAAGGGGACATCGCCGAGCTTGGTGACGAGGAAGGCCTTCATGGAGGCGGCGCGGGCCTCCGGGGTCTCCCAGTAGTGGCCGACGAGGAAGTAGGAGCAGATGCCCATCACTTCCCAGCCGACCAGCAGCACGATCAGGTCGCCGGAGTAGACGACGAGGAGCATCGCGGAGGTGAAGAGGGAGACGAGCGCGGCGTACGAGGGGTAGCGCGGGTCGTCGCGCAGATAGCCCGTCGAGTAGATCTGCACACAGGTGGCGACGAAGGTGACCAGAACGGCGACGAGGGCGGCGAACCCGTCGATGTGCAGGGCGAGTTCGACGGGGACCGAGCCGGTGGGCGTGAGTTCGGTGACGGAGTCGATGGCCGCGTCACCCCCCTGCCGTACGGCGACGATCGCGGCCAGCGCGAGTGCGGCGAGCGTCGGCAGGACGGCGAGCGGGCGGACGAAGCCGGGGGCGGTACGGCCGAGGAGCAGGCCGGCCGCGGCGCCCAGGAACGGGAGAAGGGGGACGAGGACGGCGAGGGTGGTCGTGGTCACGCGGTGGCCTCAGCCTTCTCGGCCGCGGGGGGCTCGGTGCGGTCGCTGCCGGCGGGGTCGCTGTCGGGGCCGTCGGGTTCGTGGCCCTCGGCGGTGTCGCGGAGCTTGTCGATGTCCGAGGTGCCGCGGGCTCGGTAGACGGCGAGGACGATCGCCAGGCCGATGCCGATCTCCGCGGCGGCGATGGCGATGGTGAACAGGGTCAGGGCCTGGCCGGAGTGCAGCTTCTCCTCGGCGGTCCGGCTGAGCCAGACGTCGAAGGCGACGAGGTTCAGGTTGACGGCGTTGAGCATCAGCTCGACCGACATCAGGACGAGGATCGCGTTGCGGCGGGCGAGGACGCCGTAGATGCCCGTACAGAAGAGGAGGGCGGCGAGCACGGCGGGATAGACGAGGTGCATCAGCGGGCTCCCTTCTGTTCGGTGGGGGTGGGCTGGTCGGTGGCGCTGGTGTGTTCAGTGGCAGTGGTCTGTTCGGTGGGGGTGGTCCGCTTGGTCGAGTCGTTCCGCTTCGCCGAGTCGTTCCGCTCGGTCGGGGTGGTCCGCTCGGCCGGATCGTTGCCTTGAGACCGACCATTTCGCCCGAAGGTGTGATTACGGTAATCAGGGACGGATGGGGAACTACCGCCCGCACCTCGGGAGTTCAGAGGGGGAGAGCTCAACTCCGACTTCGTCTTGCGGGACAGGACGATCGCGCCGACCAGGGCCGCGAGGAGAAGCACGGAGAGGGCCTCGAAGGGGAGGACCCAGTTCTGGAACAGGCTCGCACCGGTCACCGCGGTCGAGCCGGCGGCCGGACCGTCCAGGTCCATCCAGGTCGCGCGGAAGGCGTCGACGACGACCCAGACCAGGGCCGGGCCCAGCGGTTGCCGGAGTCGGCGTCCGGCGAGCGGCCGATGGGGGCCTTCGTGAGCATCAGACCGAAGAGAAGGAGCACGACGACGGAACCGACATAGATGAGGACCTGCACCCAGGCGATGAACTCAGCGGTGAGGAGGAGGTATTCGACGGCGAGACCGCCGAGGGTCACCACCAGCCACAGGGCGGCGTGCACCAGCTGCTTGGTCGTGACGGTGACGAGAGCGGCGCCGAAGGTGACCAGTCCGACTAGGAGGAAGGCGATCTCG
>NZ_JAENRY010000360.1 GCF_016612545.1 Streptomyces sp. MBT65
ACTGTATGGGGGTGGAGACAGCGGGATGAGGGGAGCCCGGTTGCGGGCCAGCGCCCGCCGAGCGGGGCGGTGTGGGCGCGGCCGTAACGGGGTGGAGACATCGGGGTCAGTAGAGCCGGACGCGGGTCCGGTTGCAGGCCCGCGCCCGGCTGCGGCTCTGGCTCCGACTCCGGCTGCGGCTCTGGCTCTGGCTCTGGCTCCGATCCGGACCACAGCTGCGCTCCAGTCCCGGCTCCCGCCCCCACTCCAGCACCAGTCACGGCTGCGGCACCGGCACCGGCTCCAGCTCCCCGCACCGGTCCCGATGCCAGCTGCGGCTCCAGTCACGGCTCCAGCTCCGACCACGGCTGGATCCTCGGCTCCAACCCCGACTACAGCTGCGGCTCCGGCTCCCGCCTCGGACTCCGGTCACAGATCCGACCACGACTGCGGCCCCATGCCCCGCCGAACACCAGCTACGTCCCGTTCCCCGGATCGTCGTGTCCCACGACCAGTACCGCCGCATCGTCCTCGTGTCCCACACGCTCCGCTCCCTTGATCACGGCGGCTGCCAGGGAGGTCGCCTCCATGCCGGCCACGGCGGCGATGCCGGCGAGGCGCATGACCTGGTCGAGGCCTTCGTCGACGCTCATCGAGGGGCCTTCCACCACGCCGTCGGTCACCAGGACGAAGACTCCGCCGGTGGTGAGGCGGTGTTCGGTCACGGGGTAGCGCTGGCCGGCGACGATGCCGAGGGGCGGGCCGCCCTCGTCGTCGGCGATGCCGCAGCGGCCGTCCGCCGTGGCCCAGACGGAGGGTATGTGTCCGGCCCGCGCGCTCTCCAGCACTCCGGTGGCGGGGTCGAGCCGCACGAAGGTGCAGGTCGCGAAGAGTTCGGTGCCGAGGGACAGGAGCAGGTCGTTCGTCAGGGCGAGGAGTTCGCCGGGCTCGCTGGTGACGGAGGCCAGCGCCCGTAGGCCGACCCGGACCTGGCCCATGAACGCGGCAGCCTCGATGTTGTGGCCCTGGACGTCGCCGATGGAGAGGCCTATGCGTCCGTCGGGCATCGTGAAGGCGTCGTACCAGTCACCGCCCACGTTGAGGCCGTGGTTGGCGGGCGAGTACTTGACCGCGAGGTGGAACCGGGGAGTGACCGGCATGTCGCCGGGCAGCATGCCGCGCTGCAGGGCGACGGCCAGTTCGAGCAGGGAGCGCTGGAGCTCCGCCCGCTCGCGTGCCTGGGCGGTCAGCGTCCCCAGTCTGGCCAGCAGTTCGTCACCGTCGTCCACGGGGAGCCTGCGCGACATCGACCACTCCAAAGGGGTTAGTACCGCTATAAGCATAAAGAACGGATTTTTCTCCCCCCGGTACGCCCTCGATGCACCCTCGGTACGCCCTCGGAGCGCGAGCACGGGAACGGCACGACAAAGGCCCGGCCACCGCTGTAGCGGGGCCGGGCCGACCGGTCGTACGCGCTGGATCAGCCCTGGCGGGCCTTGAAGCGCGGGTCCTTCTTGTTGATCACGAACGTCACGCCACGGCGGCGGACCACCTGCGCGCCGGGCTTGGCCTTCAGTGCGCGCAGTGAGTTACGGACCTTCATGACTGCCTCCCGTAGCGGCGCTCGAAGCGCTCCACCCGGCCCGCGGTGTCCACGACGCGCGTGTTGCCGGTGTAGAAGGGGTGACTGGCCGACGAGATCTCGACCTCGATCAGCGGGTAGGTGTTCCCGTCAGCCCACTCGATCGTGCGCGCCGACCGCGCGGTCGAGGTGGTCAGGAACGCGGTGTCCGCCGCGCGGTCGCGGAAGACGACCGGACGGGACACGGGGTGGATGCCAGACCTCATGGTGCTTCCTTCCTCAGGCCGTCCGTGACCGGACGGCCGCTCTGCCTGATGCTGGGGACTGCCGCCGCGCCTGGTTCAGCGCTCTTCGCGGAAATCGACGTGCTCTCCGGCGACCGGGTCGTACTTGCGCAGGACCAGCCGGTCGGGGTCGTTGCGACGGCTCTTGCGCGTCACGTAGGTGACGCCGGTCCCGGCCGTCGACTTCAGGGTGACGACGGGACGGTTCGTGGTGCGTGCCATGAGGACCTCCTTCCGCCCACATCCCGGGATCTTGTCCCGAGCATGTCAGCTACATCCGTTCCAACACCGACACCCCCCGGTCCATTCCCGCCCGCTAGACCGCCACCGCGGCCCGCAAACGGGCGGCCCGTACGGCCTGGGAGAGGCCTTCGATGTCGTAGGCGCCGTGGTGCCGGCGGCCGTTCACGAAGAAGGTCGGGGTGCCCGCGACACCGCTGAGGTCGGCCGATTCGACGTCCTCGGCGACATGGCCCGCCCCGGCGTGGGCCCGCATGTCGCGTTCGAAACGGGTGATGTCCAGGCCGATCTGTTCGGCATAGCCCCGGAGGTCCTTGAGGCGCAGGGCGCCCTGGTGGCCGAGGAGCAGGTCGTGCATCTCCCAGTAGCCGCCCTGCAGCGCGGCGGCCTCCGAGGCCTCGGCGGCGAGCTGGGCGTGCGGGTGGACGTCGGTCAGCGGGAGATGCCGCCACACGTACCGCACCTCGTCCCCGAAGGAGCCGAGCAGTTCACGGACGACCGGCTCGGCCTGCCCGCAGAAGGGGCACTCGTAGTCGCCGTACTCGACGACGGTCACCGGGGCGTGCCGCGGACCGCGCAGGTGGTCGCGGTCGGGGTCGACCGGCACCGACAGGTCGACGACGGTCTCCGCCCGGCCGAACAGCACCCTGGGCCGGATCTGCGGCGGCAACAGTCCGATCGCCCCGGTGACCAGTCGGCCGACCAGGAACGAGCAGATGACGGCGGTGAGGATGCCCGTCTTGGCGTCCTCCAGGGTGGTCCCGTCGAAGGCGAGGGTCGCGATCAGCAGGGAGACCGTGAAGCCGACGCCCGCCAGGGTGCCGCCCGCGGTCACCGCTCCCCAGCCGACCGGCGGCCGGATCCGGCCCCGGGACAGGACGCTGGTCAGCGCCGTCGAGGAGACGATGCCGAGCGGCTTGCCGACGACGTACCCGATGAGGATGCCCAGCGCGACGGGCGAGGTGAACGCCCTGGTCAGTTGCTCCCCGCTGATCTGGAGCCCCGCGTTGGCCAGCGCGAACAGGGGCACCACGACATAGCTCGCCCACGGGTGGTAGATGCGCTGGAGCCGGTCGTTCGGGGAGATCGACGCCGCGATGCCCGCGCGTACGTCGCGTTCCAGCTCGGGTGTGGGCTGCTCGCGGAAGAGCCGGAACAGGCCGGTGGCGCGCTCCAGGTCGTCACGCCCCGCCGGATAGGCGTAGGTGATCAGCCCCATGGCGAGCCCGATGACGACCGGGTCCACGCCCGACTTCAGCAGGGCGACCCAGGCGATCAGCCCGAGCAGCGCGTACAGCGGCCCCCGGCGCACCCGGAACCGGCGCAGCACGATGACGACGGCGAACGCGCCCACCGCGACCAGCAGTGCCGGTACGGCGATGTGGTCGCTGTAGAAGACGGCGATCACCACGAGCGCCAGGAAGTCGTCGAGGACGGTGATCGTGAGGAGGAACACCCGCAGCCCGGGCGGCATATGGCGGCCCACGACGGCGAGCATGCCCAGCGCGAACGCCGTGTCGGTGGACATCACCGCGCCCCAGCCGTTCGCCGTCCCGTGCCCGCTGTTGATCGCCAGATAGATGGCGATCGGCACGAGCATGCCGCTGGCGCCCGCGACCATCGGCAGGGCCAGCCTCCTGCGCTCGCGCAGCTCCCCCATGTCGAACTCGCGACGCGCCTCCAGGCCGACGACAAGGAAGAACAGCGTCATCAGCCCGCTGTTGACCCACTCCCGCAGATCGAGCGAGACCCCGTGCGAGCCGAGCCGGACGGAGAGACGGGTATGCCAGAACGTCTCGTACGCCGACGGTGTGACGTTGGCCCAGACGAGCGCGAGGAGCGCCGCCGCCACCAGGACGGCGGCGCTGCCGGTCTCGGTCCGCAGGAAGTCACGCAGCGGCGTGCGGGCTTCGTCGCCGCACGTGGTCTGCCCCGTGTAGTCGGTCGTTTCGAAGGACATACGGGGTTCACTTCCGCCTTGCGTCATGGCTCATGTGTCCGCCCAACACCGGCCGCCACACCATTCATTCCTACGGCGGCCGGTACCAAGGCCGCCGCATCAGCCGCCCAGTGCCGCCCCGACCACGGCCTTCGCCTCCTCCTGCACCTGGCCGAGGTGGTCCGGACCGAGGAAGGACTCGGCGTAGATCTTGTAGACATCCTCGGTGCCGGAGGGCCGCGCCGCGAACCAGGCGTTGGCGGTCGTCACCTTGATGCCGCCGAGGGCCGCGCCGTTGCCGGGCGCCTCGGTGAGGACGCCGGTGACAGGCTCACCGGCCAGGGTGTCGGCGGTGACCTGGGCGGGCGAGAGCTTGGCGAGGAGCGCCTTCTCCTCACGGGAGGCCGGGGCGTCGATGCGGGCGTAGGCGGGCGCGCCGAACCGGTCCGTGAGCGCCGCGTAGTGCTGCGACGGCGTCTTCCCGGTGACCGCCGTGATCTCGCTCGCGAGCAGCGCGAGGATGATGCCGTCCTTGTCGGTGGTCCACACGGAGCCGTCCCGGCGCAGGAAGGACGCGCCGGCCGACTCCTCGCCGCCGAAGCCGAGCGAGCCGTCGACCAGTCCGTCCACGAACCACTTGAAGCCGACGGGCACCTCGACGAGCCGGCGCCCGAGGTCGGCGGCGACCCGGTCGATCATCGAGGAGGACACCAGCGTCTTGCCGACGCCCGCGTCGGCGGGCCAGCACTCGCGGTGGGCGTACAGGTACGAAATGGCCACGGCCAGATAGTGGTTGGGGTTCATCAGGCCCGCGTCCGGGGTGACGATCCCGTGCCGGTCGGAGTCGGCGTCGTTGCCGGTGGCGATGTCGAACCGGTCGCGCTGCGCGATCAGCGAGGCCATCGCGTACGGCGACGAGCAGTCCATGCGGATCTTGCCGTCCCAGTCCAGCGTCATGAACCGCCAGGTCGGGTCCGTGAGCGGATTGACCACGGTCAGGTCGAGCCGGTGCTCCTCGGCGATCCGACCCCAGTAGGCGACGGACGCCCCGCCCAGCGGGTCGGCGCCGATCCGTACCCCGGCCGTACGGATCGCGTCCAGGTCGAGGACGTTCGGCAGGTCGGCGACGTACGTGCCGAGGAAGTCGTAGCGGCCCGTGCCCGGGGCGGCGAGCGCCCGCGTGTAGGGGATGCGGCGTACGTCCTTCATGCCGCCCGCGATGATCTCGTTGGCGCGGTCCTGGATCCACGAGGTGATCTCGGAGCCGGCCGGGCCGCCGTTCGGCGGGTTGTACTTGAAGCCGCCGTCGGCGGGCGGGTTGTGGGACGGGGTGACCACGACACCGTCCGCGAGGCCCGAGGTCCGGCCGCGGTTGTGGGTGAGGATGGCGAGGGACACCGCCGGGGTGGGCGTGTAGCCGTCCGCGCTGTCGATGAGGACCGTGACCTCGTTGGCGGCGAACACCTCCAGCGCGGTGACCGTCGCGGGCTCGGACAACGCGTGGGTGTCCGCCCCGAGGAAGAGCGGCCCGTCGGTGCCCTGTCCCGCGCGGTACTCGCAGATGGCCTGGCTGGTGGCGGCGATGTGGTCCTCGTTGAACGCCGTGTTCAGGGACGACCCGCGGTGCCCGGAGGTGCCGAACGCGACGCGCTGACCCGGCTCGGCGGGGTCCGGGTGCAGCGCGTAGTAGGCGGTGACCAGCCGGGCCACGTCTACGAGATCCTCGGCGCGGGCCTGTTCGCCCGCTCGCTCGTGTGGCATGTGCCCGCTCCTCCATGTCGACCGACTTCGCGTACGGCCCCATCTTTGCTCGTCAGGGCCGGATTTCGCGAGTACACCACCTCCGCCTGTGGAAAACCCGGGCCGCCGCCGTCCGCCGGTACCGACCGCTCAGTAGCTGTTCGGTACCCGTGGCTCAGTACCTGTGGTGCCTGTCCAACTGCTTGAGGACCGCGCCCGCCATGGCCGCCTCGCCCTTCGCGTTGGGGTGTGCCGGAGCCGCCGGGGAGGCGGGCTGGAGCGGTTCGATCCAGCGGTCGGCGGGTGCCTTGCACATGTCGTGGCCGACGGTCGGGCCGTAGGTGTCGACGTACTCCGCGCCGTTGAACGCGGCCACCAGACGGAGCATCAGGTTGAGGCGCTTGCCGGTGTCACGGAGGTAGGGGAAGTCCTTCGCGGCGAACGGCACCGACGGGTAGCAGCCGCTGCCGTCGTCGGGCAGCAGGTCCGGGTAGCCGACGACGAGCACACGCGCGTGCGGTGCCTTCTTGTGGACCGCGCGCAGCACCTTGGCCACCTTGGGCGCGGTGTTGAGGATGGTCAGCGCCAACTGGTCGGCGCCTGACGAGTTGTAGTAGCGCTGGCACGGGTTGCCGGCCAGGTCGGTGGCGCTGAGCTTGGCGCAGGTGCCGATGATCGTGCTGAACCCGATGTCGTTGCCGCCGATCTGGACGGTCACCAGGTCCGTGTTCCGCTGCACGGCGTCCAGTTGGGGCCCGTTGGTGCCCTGCGCCTTCCACATCTCCTCGGTCGTCGCCCCGCTGCAGCTCACGTCCGTGAGAACGGTCCCTCTGCGGTCGGCCGTCACCACCGAGGGGTAATTGTGGTCGGAGCGGGCGCAGTTGGCGTCCACCTGGGTCGGTATGTACGGGCCCGAGGTGTAGGAGTCGCCGAGCGCCACGTACTGAGTCGAACGGCCGTGCTCCTGGCCCGAGTTGTGCGCGGCCGCCGGTGCCGCGGAGGCCACGACGAGGGCGCAGCCGCTGACCGCCGCGGCGACCGCCACGGCCCTGCCGCGGTGGTGCGCCGTCGTGACCGGATGCGTCTCACGCTTCATGAGGTTCCTCCCCAGGTACGAGACGGTGCGACGGGGCGGCCCCGATGCGGTCGTCTCTCGTTCAACTGGCCTTGTATACCGGTCGGTAAGTCCCTTGGGCCAGAGGTCGGGAGGGACGAGTTCGCTGCCCGAAGGGTCACGGTGCCCGCCGAAACAGTTCGGCCGGTTTGGTGGCCGGTTCCCACCCGCGCGCACGGGGAGCGCCTTCGGCGGGTATCCCTACCGCAGACGTCAACGCGCTTGGGGGTGGGGGGAGTTGACCCTGGTGACGCAGTGGCGGCAGAGGCACGAGAAGCGCGATGCGCGGCGCTCACGACGGCGGGAGGCCATCCGCGCGCTGCGCGCCCAGGGACGCTACGGCCCCGCACTGCACGAGGTGCTGCCCGCGCTCGTCCTGGTTGCCCTCGTCGTGTGCGGGATCGTGGCCGGCCTCGCCGTCGCGTACCGCGTCCTCGGCACCTTCGCGCTCGTCGCCGGCCTGGCACTGCTCGCGGTGATCACGGCGGCCGTGGTCCGGCACAACCGGCCGTTGGCCCGTCGCCGGCTGGGCTACTACACGCCCGAGGAGATCGCCGACCTGGATGCGGAGGGGCTCGCCCTGGCCGTGTCCCGGATGCTGCGCCGGGACGGCTGGCGGGCGCTGGCCCGGCCCGACGCACAGGGCCAGGCGCGGGTCCGGGCGCGCGACCGGCTCGGCCGTCGCCTGGAGGTGGCCTTCCGGCCGGTGGCCGAACCGCTGCCCGACGAGGAGACACCGACGCGCTCCGCACGCTCGGCGGGCTCAGGACCGCACCTCCGTCTGGTCGTCCACCGGGGCACCTTCAGCCGGCGTGACGTGCAGTGGGCGCGCCGGCAGGGCGGCGTCCAGCTCATCGACGGTTCGCGCCTGCGGCGCTGGGCCCAGGGCACTCCTCTGCACCGGCTGCCCGAGGTCCCCTGACACGTCCTCTGACACGTCCTCCGACACACGGAACGAGCCGCGGGCACGCGGCCCACGGCTCGTTCACGGTACGGCTCGTCAGCTCTCGCAGTGGTTGCCCAGCGCCGGGTTGAGCAGACCGATCACGTTGATCGTGTTGCCGCACACGTTGAGGTCCAGGTCGATCGGGATCTGGACGACGTTTCCGGAGAGCACGCCCGGGCTGTCGACGGCGGTACCGACGGGGTCGGGGTCCGCGCTCGCCGTACCCGCGCACAGCAGCAACGCCGCACCCGCCAGACCCACCACGGCCGTCAGACGCTTCCTCATGAAGAACTCCTGTCACTCGGAGGGGCATGTCCCTCCACGCTGGGGGTGCTTCGGGGGGTGACGACACTCTTCGGCGTCCGAACGGGTGGTGGTCGAGCACTCAGGCCGCGCGCTCAGGGCGCTTGCCGAGTCCGCTTGCTCAGGCCGTCAGACCGGCGGCCACCGTCGCCCCGAGTTCCCAGCAGGCCTCGATGCCCGCCTTGTCGGGCTCGCCGGTCAGCGTCACCGGGTCCGCGACCCGCCGCCAGCCCAGCCCGGTCGTAATCGACTCGATGGCCCGCACGGCTCCGGTCACGTCGTTCCCGCCGTGCACGTAGTACCCGAAGGGCCGGCCCCGGGTCTCGTCCAGGCACGGGTAGTAGATCTGGTCGAAGAAGTGCTTGAGCGCGCCCGACATGTAACCGAGGTTCGCGGGCGTGCCGAGGAGATACCCGTCGGCGGCCAGCACGTCCGACACAGTCACGGACAGAGCGGCACGGCGTACGACCCGTACGTCCTCGATCTCCGGGGTCGTCGCCCCGGCGAGGACGGCCTCGAACATGGCCTGGCAGTTGGGCGAGGGGGTGTGATGGACGATCAGGAGGGTGGGCACGCGCCGAATCTACTCGTCGGCCGGTTCCACCCTGGTCACGGTGCCCTTGGTGTTGGCCTCCAGGAAACCGCCGCCGTAGTCGTCGCTCAGATAGATCGCCATGCCCGCCGGGGTGTTCCCGCCGTTGGTGCTCGGCGACCGGAGCAACAGGTAACGGCTCGTCGGGTCCTTGACCTTCAGGTCCTTGTTCGCGCGCTTCAGCAACGCGGGAACGGCGTCCCAGTTGAAGTCGTCCAGCTTCACCGGCTGGTCGCCACCTATGATCGTGCCCTTGTTGTCGAACGCCTCGTCGAAACCGGTACCGGAGCGGTAGGTATAGCTGGTGTACCTCGTCTGGCTGCCTTTCACCATCACATCCGCGATGACGTATCCCGGGTAGACGGAGAAGTCGGCGAACCTGTCACTCCCCGTCTTCTCCTTGAACGCCTTGATCGCGGTCCGGATGCCAGCCGGAGTCAGCATGTCCTGGGTCTTCACGGCGGCACTGCTCTCGCTCGCCGAAACGGAGGGCGTGCCCTGCTGAGTCTGCCCAGCGGCACCCGCGGACGCCGCCGAGCCGTTGTTGTCACTGTTCCCGCCCGGCAGCACCTTCCAGGCAAGCGTCCCGATCAGCACCACGCCAACGACGCTGGAAACCACGGCAACACCCCGTGACCGCTTCTCCGGGCGCCGCCGCCGACTCGTCGTCTGCATGCCACTGGTCGGCGGCAGCGACGGAGGCGCCGGAGGCGCGAGCCGGTACGAGGTGGTCTCTGGGCGACTGTCCTGGGGCTGGGCCGCGGCAGCAACCAGCATCCGCCCCACCGTCCCGGCATCCGGCCGCGCCTCGGGATCGCGGACCAGCACACAGGACAGCACCGGCATCAACGACCCGGCCCGCACCGGCGGTGGCACATCCTCCTGGAGTACGGCGGCCAGCGTGGCCAGCGTCGTACCGCGCTGGAGCGGGTGGTAGCCCTCGACGGCGACGTACAGCATCATCGCCAGGGACCACAGGTCGGCGGCGGGACCACCGCTCTGGCCCGAGACCCGCTCCGGGGCCATGTAGTCGGGCGTGCCGATGATCGAGCCGGTTGCGGTGAGGGCGGTGGCGTCGCGGATCGCGGCGATGCCGAAGTCGGTGAGGACGGGGCGGCCGTCGGTGCGCAGCAGGACGTTGGCGGGTTTCACGTCGCGGTGCTGGACGCCCGCCTCGTGCGCCGCGTTCAGGGCGTCGAGCACACCGGAGCCGAGCCGGGCGGCCTCCGCCGGTGCCATCGGGCCGCGTTCCAACCGGTCGGCCAGTGAGCCGCCTTGGACGAGTTCCATGACGAGCCAGGGGTAGGTGCCCTCGCCGCCGTCGACGATGTGATGGATCGTCACCACGTTCGGGTGCTCCACCCGGGCCAGCGCCCGTGCCTCGCGCAGGACCCGCTGGCGCAGCATCTCGGCGGCGGCGGGGTCGTACTCGGCGAGGTCGATGTCCGGCGGCCGGACCTCCTTGACCGCGACATACCTGTGCAGCAGCAGGTCGCGGGCGCGCCACACCGTGCCCATACCACCGCCGCCGAGCCGGGACTCCAGCTCGAAGCGGCCGTCGACAACCCGTCTGTCGGGCTCCCCCTCGTTCATGCGGAGGAGCTTATGTGACGAACGTGCACTCCTGTGCCGCGTGTTCGGTGATTGAGAAACGTCCGGGCCGACCCGCGAGGGCCGACCCGGACGTCAGCGGAGTGCTCAGACCAGGTCGAAGCGGTCCAGGTCGGAGACCTTGACCCAGGCGGCGACGAAGTCCTTCACGAACTTCTCCTTCGCGTCGTCGCTCGCGTACACCTCGGCGAGCGCGCGGAGTTCGGAGTTCGAGCCGAAGACCAGGTCGGCACGGGTGCCGGTCCACTTGACCGCGCCGGAGGCGTCACGGGCCTCGAAGGTCTGCTGGTCCGAGGAGGTCGAGGACCAGGTGGTGCCCAGGTCGAGCAGGTTGACGAAGAAGTCGTTCGTCAGCGTGCCGACCTTGTCGGTGAGGACACCGTGGGTGGACTGGCCCTGGTTGGCGCCCAGGACGCGCAGGCCGCCGACGAGGACGGTCAGCTCGGGGGCGGTCAGCGTCAGCAGGTTCGCCCGGTCCAGCAGCAGGTACTCGGCGGGGAGGCGGTTGCCCTTGCCGAGGTAGTTGCGGAAGCCGTCGGAGGTCGGCTCCAGCGCGGCGAACGACTCGACGTCCGTGTGCTCCTCGGTCGCGTCGACGCGGCCCGGCGTGAAGGGGACCTCCACGTCGACGCCGCCGTCCTTGGCGGCCTTCTCGACCGCGGCGGCACCGCCGAGGACGATCAGGTCGGCCAGGGAGACCTTCTTGGCGCCGGAGTTGAACTCCGCCTGGATGCCTTCGAGGACCCGCAGCACCTGGGCGAGCTGGTCGGGGTCGTTGGCCTCCCAGCCGCGCTGCGGCTCCAGGCGGATACGGGCACCGTTGGCGCCGCCGCGCTTGTCGCTGCCCCGGTGGGTGGAGGCGGACGCCCATGCCGTGGACACGAGCTGCGAGACGGTGAGGTCCGAGGCGAGGATCTTCGCCTTGAGGGCCGTGACGTCGGCCGCGTCGATGGCCTCGCCCTCGGCCTGCGGCAGCGGGTCCTGCCACAGCAGGGTCTCGGAGGGGACCTCCGGACCGAGGTACAGGGACTTCGGGCCCAGGTCGCGGTGGGTCAGCTTGTACCAGGCGCGGGCGAAGGCGTCCGCGAACTGCGCCGGGTTCTCGTGGAAGCGCTTGGAGATCTCACCGTAGATCGGGTCGAAGCGCAGCGAGAGGTCGGTGGTGAGCATCGTCGGGAGCTTCTTGGCGTCGCTGTGGGCGTCCGGGATGATCGCCTGAGCGTCCTTGGCCACCCACTGGTTGGCGCCGGCGGGGCTCTGGGTCAGCTCCCACTCGTAGCCGAAGAGGATGTCGAAGAAGTCGTTGCTCCACTGGGTGGGCTTGGTGGTCCAGGTCACCTCGAGGCCGGAGGTGATCGCGTCGCCGCCCTTGCCGGTGCCGTAGGTGGACTTCCAGCCCAGGCCCTGCTGCTCCAGCGGGGCGGCCTCGGGGTCGTCGCCGACCGACTCGGCCGGGCCGGCGCCGTGGGTCTTGCCGAAGGTGTGGCCACCGGCGATGAGGGCGACGGTCTCCTCGTCGTTCATCGCCATGCGGCGGAAGGTCTCACGGATGTCGCGGGCCGCGGCCAGCGGGTCCGGGTTGCCGTTGGGGCCCTCGGGGTTGACGTAGATGAGGCCCATCTGGACGGCGCCGAGCGGGTTCTCCAGCTCGCGGTCGCCGGTGTAGCGCTGGTCGTCGAGCCAGGTGGTCTCGGGACCCCAGTACACGTCCTCGTCGGCCTCCCAGACGTCGGCGCGGCCGCCGCCGAAGCCGAAGGTCTCGAAGCCCATGGTCTCCAGCGCCACGTTGCCGGTGAGGATCATGAGGTCGGCCCAGGAGATGGACTGGCCGTACTTCTTCTTGACCGGCCACAGCAGACGGCGGGCCTTGTCCAGGTTGCCGTTGTCCGGCCAGCTGTTCAGCGGCGCGAAGCGCTGCTGACCGCGGCCGCCACCGCCGCGGCCGTCGCTGATGCGGTAGGTGCCGGCGCTGTGCCAGGCCATCCGGATCATCAGCGGGCCGTAGTTGCCGAAGTCCGCCGGCCACCAGTCCTGCGAGGTGGTCAGTACCTCGGCGATGTCCTGTTTGACGGCCGCGAGGTCGAGGGCCTCGAAGGCCGTGGCGTAGTCGAAGTCCGCGCCGAGCGGGTTCGCGACGACCGGGTCCTTGGCGAGGATCTTCAGGTTGAGCCGCTCCGGCCACCACTGACGGTTGCCACCGCCCTGCGTCGGGTGCGGGGCGCGCCCGTGCGCGACGGGGCAGCCCCCGGCATCCTCCGACTTCGCGTCCGTGACGATTGCGTCGTGGTTCTCAGACATGGGAATCCTTCCAAACGGGGTGGATCACGTGACTCAGGAACTGGGGGCGGCGGTACAGGTGGGGCACAGACCCCAGTAGATGACCTCGGCCTCGTCGATCGAGAAGCCTTGGTCGTCGGCGGCGGTCAGGCAGGGTGCCTCGCCGACCGCGCAGTCGACGTCGGCGACGACACCGCACGACCTGCACATGAGGTGGTGGTGGTTGTCGCCGACGCGTCCTTCGAAGCGGGCGGGACTGCCCGCCGGTTCGATACGGCGTATGAGTCCTGCCGAGGTCAGCGCGTGGAGGGCGTCGTAGACGGCCTGGAGCGATATGTGTCCTACGCGGTCACGGACCCCGGACGCGACCGCCTCGACATCGAGGTGGTCGCCGTGCCGGACGGTCTCGAGCAGCGCGACGCGGGCTGCCGTCACCCGCAGGCCGGCACCGCGCAGCTCCTCGGCGGTGGTCGGTGGCTGGGATGCGGTCATGGCGCTCAACCTACAGCCATAAACACGAGTGATTCAAGAAAACAAATGGTTCAAGTTTGATGTCGTGGCGGGGTGGGCGGTGTGGAGCGGTCCCAGGTGGTGGCGGTGACCCCACGTTCCCGCAGTACCGCCTTGCGAACTTTGCCGGTCTCGGTGAGCGGGAGCTCAGGGACGCTGTCGAGGTACCGGGGCACCGCGAAGGGAGGCAGCTCGTCCGCACAGTGCCGTACCAGTTCCCGGAGGTCGAGCACCTGCCCGGGCGCGGCGCCGACGGCGACCATGACCTCGTCCTCGGCCAGCTCCGAGGGCACCGGGAAGGCCGCCGCGTCGGCGACCGCCGGGTGCGCGCGGACGACGGACTCGACCTCCTGCGAGGAGACGTTCTCGCCGCGCCGCCGGATGACGTCCTTGATCCGGTCGACGAACCGGAACCACCCGTCGGGCTCGCGGACCACCCGGTCCCCGGTGCGCCGCCATGCGGTGGGAGCGGGCTCCGGCTCCCCCAAGTAGCCGGTGCAGAAGGCGAATTCACGCGCGCTACGGACCACCAGCTCACCGGCGACACCGTCCGCGACAGGCATGAGCAGCTCGTCGACCACCCGCGCGGAGAATCCGTCGCGCACGGTACCGACGTAACCTGGCCGCTGCTCCTCGGGCGTCGACCCGATGACGAGGTTCGTCTCCGTCGACCCGAACCCGTCGACCAACGTGACCCCGAACCGCGCCCGGAACGGCTCCCACGTGGACCCCGGAGTGGCCGGCGAGAGCCCGCGCCGGGCCCGGTGCGCACGGTCGCCGGGTCCCGGCGGCTGCGCCAGGAGCATCGGCACCATCGCGCCCAGCAGATAGACGACGGTGGCCCCGGCCCCGGCCACCCGCTCCCAGTACCGCGATGCCGAGAACCGCTCGTCGATCACACAGCTCGCCCCCACCGCCATGGCGTGCGCGAGGGTGTTCAGCGCGTTGGTGTGGAACAGCGGCAGACAGGTGTACAGCACGTCGTCGGCGGTGAGGCGGAGCGAGTCGGAGACGTTACGACCCCACCAGACGGTCTGCGCGTGCGGACACCGCACACCGCGCGCGACCCCCGTGGTCCCGGAGGTGAACAGCACGAACGCCGTGTCGTCCGGCCGCATTTGGGCAGCGGGTACGGCGGGCGTCATGCCCGGTGCCGGTACATTGCCCCCACCGACGACCCACAACTCCCCCTGAAATCCGGCCGCTACGACCCGTGCCGCCGACTCCTCGTCCACCAAAGGGAATTGCGGTTCCGCCGCCCGCAGCACCTGCCGAAGCCCCTCGCCCCGCAGACCGGTGTTGAGCGGGATCAGCACCGCCCCCAGCCAGGCGCAGCCGAGGAAGAGGTCGACGAACTCGATCCGGTTGCCGGCCATGACGGCGACGCGGTCGCCCGGTCCGCAGCCGCGTTCGGCGAGCGCACCGGCCATGGTGGCGGCGGCCGTACGGGTCTCGGCGTACGTCCGTGTCACCTCCCCCACCCGCAGGAAGGTCCGGTCGCCGAACTCCCCTGCCGCCGCGTCGAGGAGGCCGGGGACGGTGTCGGTCACCGCAGAACTCCGGCCTCCCGGAGCTGCCGGACACGCTCCGCCGAGAACCCCGCCACCTCTGTCAGTACGGCGTCGGTGTCGGCGCCGAGTACCGGCGCGGCCTCGCGGATCCCGCCGGGCGTGCGGGTCAGCCGGATCGGGACGCCCTCGTGGAGGAAGGCCCCCGCGACCGGGTGCTCCTTGCGGACGTAGAAGCCACGGGCCCTCAACTGCGGGCCGTGCTCGACGAGTTCCCGGCCGTCCTGTACCGCTCCGGCCGGGACACCGCGCGCCTGGAGCGCCTCGGCGGCGACATCGGCGGGGAGCGTGCGGGTCCACTCGTCCAGCACTGCGTCGACCAGCTCCGTGGCGTGTCTCCGCGCCTCTGCTGTCAACGTCCGTTCGTCGGTGGCGAGTTCGGGGCGGCCGATGACCTCCCACAGCGCGGCCCACTCGGTGTCGTCGCGCACGCTGACGGCCAGCCAGCGGTCGGCGCCGAGGCAGCGGTACACGCCCTGCGGGCTCCAGCTCGGGTGGGTGTTGCCGGCCGGTGTCACCTTCGCGCCGCTGAGGAGGCTGGTGCCCATGTGGGCCGCTATCGCCTCCAGTTGGGACAGGTCGATGTGCTGTCCGCGTCCGGTGAGGGAGCGGTGCTCCAGCGCGGCGACCGTGGCGAGGGCGGCCTGGAGGCCCGCGACGATGTCGCCGTGACCGTAGATCACCCCGACCACGTCGTCCGGGCCCCAGCCGGTCAGCCCGGTCAGTCCCCCGCTCGCCGAGACCGTGTCGGCGTACGACACCCAGCCGTTGCGCGGCCCGGTGTGCCCCATGCCCGACATGCTGACGTAGACGAGACCGGGGTTGATGCGGCGCAACTCCTCGTAGTCCAGGCCCAGTTTGCGCATGACCGTGGAGCTGAAGTTCTCCACGAGGACGTCGCTGCGGGCGATCAGCTCGCGCAGTACCGCGATGCCGTCGTCGGTCCGGGTGTCGAGCGCGATGCTGCGTTTGTTGCGGTTGACCTCGTTGAAGTAGCCGTTGGTGTCGGGGTCCGTGTGGGGGCCGCGGGAGAGGTGCATGAAGGG
>NZ_JAENRY010000361.1 GCF_016612545.1 Streptomyces sp. MBT65
CTTCCCGCTCCCGGGGGGTCAGCGGGCTCGGGGCCGCCACGTCCCCCGCCCCGAGCCCGCTGACCCCCCGGGAGCGGGAAGTGGCCGCGCTGGTCGCCGGGGGCATGAGCAACCAGCAGATCGCCTCCGCACTCGGACGCTCCCCACGCACGGTCCACACCCACGTCGAGAACATCCTGGCCAAACTCGGCTTCGCCTCCCGCGCCCGCATCGCGTCCTGGTGGACCGCGAACCAGGCACCCACCCCGTAGGACAACTCCGTAGAAATACCTAGGCCCGGGGCGGGGCCCGGGTCCGTACTAGTACCGATGGCCTCGGGGCAGATCCCGCGCCGATCCTTGCGCCATGACACAGAACAAGGCGTGCCCTCCTGCGTGCGGGTGCGCCTCCCTCCCGGCACACGTCGAGGGCGGTCGGCAACCGGATCCGTGACAGGAACGCGCCCGACCGATGTCAGTCACTGTTTCCGTGCCCGTCGAATGCGGCACCGGAAGCGACAGACGGCCAGGCCCGCCAGCAGTGCGTGAGCGGCCCCATGCCGCCATGAAGGGCACCGTCAAGATCGGCAACCGCCGCACGCCGCAATCCAGTCAATGGGTCGCTGACGACAAAAGGAACTCAAGTGACGAACACAGAGCAGGGTCTTTCCCGTAGATCATTCCTGTCCGCTGCGACGGCCGTTGCGGCCGCCGGCGCTCTGGCCGGCGGCGCGGTGCTGGCCGGCGCCTCCAGCGCCGGAGCCGCGACCGGCGCTGACGTCGAGTGGCGGATCGACATGGTGGCGGGCAGCGGCGCGGACGGCGCTCAGCGCGGCTACGCCGCCATGCTCAACGGGATCAGGACGGCGATGGGCGCCAGGATCCCCATCGAGGGTGCCCTCCCGATCGACGTCACCGACCGCAACGGGGCCAGCCGGTACATCACCGTCGACCTGCACGCCTATGACAGTTCCCAGTTCATCCGGGTGTTCCTGCGCCGCTCGGACACCTACTTCATGGGATGGCGGGCGGGCAACGAGAACGGTGGTGTTGTCACCTGGGGCAGCTTCTTCATACTGGAGGACACGGCGGCGCCCGGCGGGGCCTCGGCGCTGCCAGGCGCCACGACCGCGAACACCAACACGCAGTACAACGGGCAGGCGGGCTACGACGCCCTGGGACGACAGGGCGCCTCCCGCGACACCATGCAGATCTCTCCCACCAGGATCCACCAAGCTGTGTTGGACCTCCATAACGGTGCCGGGATCGACTCCAGGACCGCGGCAGGGTCAATCCTGCAGATCATCGTGGCGGTCGCCGAAGCCGCCCGGTTCCGGCAGCAGGCGAGGGACACCGCGAGGGCGTTCTACCTCGGCCAAGCGTTCGCCCTCACCACGGCACACATAGCGTTCCACAACAACTGGGGCAGGCTCAGCAGATCGATGCTGCTGGCGATCATGGCGGGCACCGCCGCCTTGGCGGCTCCTGTCGAGGTCGCCGGCATCGTCATCGGGACCGTGGCGGTTGGTGCGGCATACCTCATGATGGTCCACCACTCGGACCAGGACACCAGCGGCAAACACCTGCTCGAGGGCAGCCTGCTGGCCGTCTCGCCGTACGGCGACGGCGACCACTGGACCGTGCAGGCCGCGGTCGACCACGTTCCCAGCAGCGGGTCGAACACCATCGTCATCGAGAAGGGTGTCTACCACGAGGTCATCAGCGTCCCGAAGGACAAGAGCTGGCTGACGATCAAGGGCGTCTCCGGCAACCGCGCGGACGTCGTCATCTACAACACCAGATGCAACGGGATGATCAACCCTGCGACCGGCGCGAAGTGGGGCACCCAGGGCAGCGCCGTGGCCACCTTCAGGCCGCCCAACCTGACCGTCCAGGACCTCACCATCCAGAACACGTTCGACCGCGACGCGCACCCGGAGATCAGCCCGTACGAGACCCAGGCCGTCGCGGTCGCCGCCATGGGCGACCGGCAGGTGTACGACAACGTCGCGGTCATGAGTCATCAGGACACGCTGTTGGTCAAGGGGGAGACGCCCACGACCCAGGCCCGGCAGTACTTCGTGAACTGCTTCATCAGGGGCGACGTGGACTTCATCTTCGGCAACGCCACCACGGTGATCGCCCTGTCCTGGATCCAGGTGCTCCCGTGGCCGGGCGGCACGGTGCTGGCGCCGAACACCGACCTCAACAAGCAGTACGGGATCCTGCTCAGCAGTTGCCAGATCATCACCAAGGGTGTGTCGGACGACACGATGCACCTCGGCCGACCGTGGGTCAACACGGAGGACGCATGGCCCCAGGCGGTGGTGCGATCCTGTGAGATCCAGTCGGGCATCATGGACGCACAACCCTGGACCGACATGCTCCCCGACCAGCCCTGGCAGTTGGCCGGCCGCTTCAGGGAGTACGGCAACTTCGGCCCCGGCGCCGGCGCCGGCTCGGACTCACCACAGCTGACCGCTGCCGAGGCAGCCGACTACACCGCCCAGAAGTACCTGGCCGGCACCGACGGCTGGAACCCGACCGGTATCTGACCGCGGCCGAGGTGACGAACCGTCATCGCTCCCACTCTCGCTGCGCGATGCATCAGGGCGGGGCCGGGACATCACGACAGTCCCGGCCCCGCCGCTGTGTCCTCCGCCAACCTCTGGTGAGCCGTAGCACCGCGCCGCGCCCGCGTTGACCGCCGATCCCTGGGCCCAACCGCGACGACAGCCCGGACTGACAGCCCGCGTCGGCTCGTCCGGCCCAGCGTTACCGCCTGGGCCGAATGCGCAGGATCGCCTGGTCGTGCTTCGGTGGACATCACGGCGCCCGCCTCGCCTCAGTGCCAGAGCGACGGAGGGTCACCACAAGCGCGATCATGGACGACCGTGGTTGCGTTTCCCCAGGGAGCCGTGGTTCCACCAGGTCGAGGGTGTTCTGATCGAAGACGTCGCGCCTGACGGTGAGTCGGTGATCGTGCGGGCGCGTCCGTCAGCGGAGCGCACCGGCTGTCCTGCATGTGGAACGGAGTCGGCCCAGGTGTACATCCGGTACCTACGCCGCCTCGCGGGGAGTGCGGTCGGGGGGAGCCCTTTCGCGATCGAGTTACAGGTCCGACGGTTCCGTTGCCGCCAGGACGCCTGTCCGCAGTCGACGTTCGCCGAGCACGTCGACGGGCTGCCGTTCCGGCACGGTGGGCGAAGTGCCGGTCTGCAGGCGGTCCGCCTCCGTCGTCGACCCTGCCTGGCTGGGCCTTTCCCACCTCTTTTCCATGTGACCCACTCCACATTCTGACCAAATGAAGAATCTGGTCAGTTCTTCTACTCTGGAGGGCATGGAGACACAGAACAGCAAGAAACGCCGGGCCCTCGTGGTCGGGCTCGGTATCAGCGGAATCGCGACCGCGGTGCGGTTACGGCAGAGCGGATGGACGCCGGTCGTCATCGAGCGGTCCCCGGGCCGGCGCACCGGCGGGTACTTCATCGCACTGTTCGGTGGCGGTCGGCAGCCGGCGCAACGCCTGGGCATCCTCGACAACCTGAGCGACCGCACCCCTGCCGGCACTGTCCAGTACGACCTCGACCGCGCGGGGAACCGGCGGCCCGGTGCCCTCGCTTACGGCGACCTGCCCGGCACTCCCTGGATGACGGTGCGCGGCAAGGTCGAGGAGGCCGCCTTCATGGCGCTCCCTGACGATGTCGAGATCCGTTACTCGACCGTGCCGACCCATATCGCGCAGGACGCCGACGGTGTGGACGTAACGATGACCAGCACCGTGGACGACACCTCGGTCACGGAGAGGTTCGATCTGGTGGTCGGCGCGGACGGGCTGCGCTCCACCGTGCGATCCCTCGTGTTCGGACCGCACGAGAAGTACCTGCACCGGCTGAACTACATGGCGGTCGCCTACGAGCTTCCCGGCCCGCTCAGCGAACTCCATCCCGACGACGGCGCCACCCTGATGGAGGCCAACCGGTCGATGTGGATCTTCCCCTTCCGTGGTGGTCCGCAGACGGTACTGCTCAGTTACCACACCGCTGACGTCGACGCCGAGTTCAAGGAGCCGCCGGCCCAGCGTGTACGTGCGGCGTTCGGCCCCGAGCCTACCGGCCGCCTCCTGGGCGAGGTGCTCGACGCGCTGGACACTGTCAAAGACCTGTTGTTCGACTCGGTCGAGCAGACACGGATGGACACCTGGCATCAAGGCCGGGTCGTACTCGTCGGTGACGCAGCCTGGTGCGTCAGCCTCTACGCCGGGATGGGCGTCTCGATGGGGATCACCGGGGCGGACCTCCTCGGCACCGTGCTGGAGCGCAACCCCACCGATGTGCGCCGCGCCCTGACCGTCTGGGAACAGACCCTGCGGCCCCACGTGGACGTGTTCCAGCAGAACGGCATCCAGCAGCGCATGATCTTCGTGCCGGCCAACAACAAGGAGCTCGCTCTGCGCAAGGTCATCAACCTGGGGATGCGGACCCCAGGGGCCTCACACCTGCTGAAGCGGATGCAGACCAACAACAAGGCGGGCCGGCTCAAGGACCGTGACCTCGCCCTAGCATGAGGTCGGCTCCGCGCCCGCGGGCCCGCTCGGAACAGGCAAGGGACGACGATGGCAGCACTGGCTGAACACGACTCCGCCACGGCGGCCCGGATTCTCGCAGCGGCCAGGGAACTGATCCTCAAGCGCGGCGTCAAGGGGCTGACGGTGGCCGAGATCGCGGACAAGGCGCACGTCGGCAAGGGCACGGCGTATCTGTACTGGGGCACCAAGCAGGATCTGTTGTTCGAGCTGTTCGCCAGAGACTTCCTGACGTTCCTGGAGGGCGAGATCCAAGCGCTGGACGCCGACCCTGAGGCCGGCCGCCCGCACCGGCTCTGCCCGCGGGTCGCCCGCAACGCCCTGAGCTACCCGATCGTGCGCGCGATGCAAACCGGCGACGACGACCGGCTGGGTGCCTTCGGCCAGCATCCGCGCAGCGTGGAACTGCTCGGCAGGCTGGGCCCCGCCACGGTGGTCCACTCGGTGCTGCCGGTGTGGCGCGAGCACCGGCTCGTACGAACCGACTGGCCCCTCGACGAACAGGCCTACGCCCTGCAGGCGCTCATGACCGGCTTCCTCGGAGCCGTCACCCGGCCACCGACCCCGACCAGCGTCACGGTCGACGACCCCGACAAGGTCATGGCCGCCGCGGTGACGGCCCTGCTCGACCCCGAAGAAGCTGGCCCCGCCGACGTCTGCGCAGTCGCCGAGGAAGGTCTGCGGCTGTTGCGTGAGCGGCGCGACGCGATGCTCGCCCTGATCACCACCTACCCCGGAACGAAACACGGTCAGGAACCGGAGCGCTCCGGTTCGAGTTGAGGAACGACGGAGGAAGTGTCATGACCCGAACGACCCTGACAACCACCGCGAACGAGACCGTCATCGACCGCTACATGAGGATCTTCGACCGTACGGTGTACCAGCCCGAGGCCCTGAAGGAGCTTGAGTCGATCTTCACACCGGACGCCACCGTCGACCTCGGCGGGGACATGGAACCGGTGACCGGCATGCCCGAGATCATGGCGGCATACGGGCAGCTGACCAAGGCCCTGGTCGACAGCAAGCACTTCTGGACCGTCACGGAGCTAGACGACGGCAGGCTGGAGTGCCACTGGGTCCAGGCCGGCCGCGCGACCGACGGCCGCCTGGCCGGCCAGAGCGGTATCGAGCAAGTCACCGTCAACGCTGACGGGCGGATCACGCACCTGAGCAACCGCATGGTGCCCATCGCCAGCTGGTCCTGAGAAAGCTTACGGCTTCTTGGGCTGAAGCGGGTGAGCATGAACTCCGGTTCCCCGCGGCAGAGATGGACATGGGTCGTCCGCCGGTGAGCCGGAGTGTCTCGTGGGCCCGCGCCCCGCGCAGCCGCAGTCCGCCCACTCCGGACGAGAGGGAAGGCGCTGCCGTCGCAGCCGCTCCAGCAGCGGCACAGCGGAGTCACGGTCCTGGACGTCCGTGGCGGTCAACCCAACAGCCTGGGCCAGGCCGACACGGTCGGCACAGCCCGTCACCGGGCTTACTGCTGGCCCTGATGGGCCAGGCGGAAGGCGCCGGGGGTGACGCCGGTGTGGCGGGTGAAGAACTTGCCGAAGTTGGTGGGTTCGGGGAAGCCGAGTCGGCGGGCGATGGTTGCCACCGGTTCGTCGGTGTGGGCGAGCAGCCGCTGGGCCTCCAGGGCGACGCGGTTGTCGATGACGTGTTTGACGGGCTGTCCGGTGGCGGCCGTGCAGGCGCGGGTGAGGGTCTTGACGGTGTATCCGAGGCGTTGGGCGTAGTCGGCGGCGCGGCGGGTGGTGGCGTAGGAGAGTTCCAGCTCGGTGCGGAAGCGGGTGTAGACCTCCCCGCCGGCGTGCGGGTCGCCGCCGCCGTGGGGATGGGGCAGCCGATCGAGCTGCAAGAGCACCGTGGCGAGCAGGAGTTGGAGGATCTCCGCTGACACGGTCTGTTCCGGCCGGCCGTACTCGGCCCGCAACTGGGCCAGCAGGGTGGACAGCACCGCGTAGTCGCCACTGGCGCCCAACTGCCAGCACGCGGGCCCGTACCACTCGTTGACCAGCCGATCGGCGCTGCTGGAGTGGGGTGGGAAGGCCGGCGTGAACAACAGGTGGGTGCCGTTCGCGGTGCCCGTTCGCACGAAGCTCTGCACCTGTCCGGGGCGGATCCACAGCAGGGTGCCCGGGCCGCAGGGGTAGGTCACGAAGTCCACGGCGTGTTCGCCGCTGCCCTCGGTGACGAGGGTGAGGGTGTGGAAGTCGACCCGGTGCACCGCGTCCGGCCGTCTGTGCCGACGCCGCTCGTGCAGGGTGGACAGATCGATGATCTCGAAGCCGGGGACCCGTTCCTCGGGCGGGTTGAAGTCCAGCCGGGGGATGCCGTCGTCCTGGGGAGGAGCGGCCTCGCCAAGATCCGCGGAGTTCATCACGCGCCTCCTGGATGTCCTCGATTTACCACACGGGGTCTTCAGGCTACCTCGTCTGCCTGTGCTTTTGCGGCGAGACTGGATGGCGTCAAGGCGGCGCACGGCCGCCCCCACCACAAGGGGCACCTCCATGAACGGCACGGTCACAGTCCTCGACAAGGGCGCGGTCCGCATCCACAGCTACATGTCCCCGGCGGACACCTTCCACACCACCACTCAGCTGATCGAGACCCCGGCGCGGGTCATCGCTGTCGACGCCCAGCTGACCCCCGCCTACGCGGACGAGGCGGTCGCTTACGCCAGAGGGATCGGCAAGCCGCTGGACCGGCTGATCGTCACCCACGCCCACCCGGACCACTACAACGGTGCCGCCCGCTTCGGCGTACCCGTTCACGCGCTGGCCCAGGTGCGCGAGCAGATCATCGCGCGCGGCGACAGCCGGCTGCCCACAGGCCAGGTCATCCCGGTCGCCGACTTCACGCCGACCGTGGAGGTCTCCGCCGGCACCGAGGTCGTCGACGGGATCCCGTTCGTCTTCCAGGCCGTCTCCGGTGGTGAGGCAGCCGACGAACTCCTCGTCAAGCTACCCGAGCAGGGTGTCCTGATAGCCCAGGACCTCGTCTACCACGACGTCCACCTCTACCTGGGCAACAACGACATCGCCGGCTGGCAGCAGATGGTCGACGCACTGGCCACCGAATCCGGTTACGACACGATCCTCGCCGGCCACGGCCTGCCCGCCGGTCCGGAGATCTACGAGGAGGTGCGCCGCTACCTCGCAGACGCCCACGAGCTGCTCGGCGACGACGGCGAGGCGTACAAGAAGGCGATCGTGGACCGATACCCCTCCCATGTCGGCCCGTTCATCATCGACATCGCCAACCGGTCCCTCTTCCCCGCCGGTCACTGAGCCCAGTCTCTGCGCTCCTCTCCTCACAGCTCACGCCTTCAGAAAGATTTGTCATGCCGTCAGTTCGTATCCGCCGTGCCCGTGTCGCGGCTGTCGCGGTGGCCTCACTGGCCGTCATAAGCACAGCCACAGCCCCGGCTCTCGCCACCCCTGACGCGACCGGGGAGCCCACCGCCGCCTCTGTTCAGCATCGCGCCCACCTGCCCGCCAGTTACTCGATCCCCGGCGACAAGACCTACCCCGAGGGCATCGCCCGCCAGCACGGGACTCCCTACTTCTATGTCGGCGGCACCAGCGACGGCACTGTCTACCGCGGTGACGTCCGCCAGAGCGCGACCAAGGTGTTCCTGCCGGGCGGCCAGGACGGGCGCACCTCCGTCGGCGGTATGAAGACCGACCCCGCAGGACGCCTCATCGCCGCGGGCGGCGCCACCGGCAAGGTCTTCGTCTACGACACCCGTACCCGCGCCCTGCTGCACGTGTTCGACACGGGCCGCACCGACGTCTTCCTCAACGACGTGGCCCTCGCCCCGAACGGCGACGCTTACATCTCGGACTCCGTCCACCCGGTGCTGTGGCACATCACGGCAGCGGAGTTGACGAGCGAGCACGTCCAGCAGCCTCTGCACGTCGGTGCGGACCTGGCCAAGTCCCCGATCGACTACAACGCCGGCTTCAACGGCAACGGCCTGGTCGTCACGGACGACGGCCGCTACGTCCTGCTGGCCGACTACAACGACTACGCCTTTTACCGCATCGACACGATTACCCACAAGGTCGTGCCCATCGACCTCGGCGGTGCCAAGGGCATCTCTGGCGACGGTCTGCTGCTGCGCGGCAACACGCTCACCGCCGTGACCGAACTCGACCATCCCGAGGGCCAGATCGCGATCCTGAAACTGAGCCACGACTACACCAGGGCCAAGCTCGTGCGCACTGTCCACGGTCACGGTATGGACAGCCCGTCCACGGCGGCCTTCGATGGACGCGACCTGCTGATCGTCAACTTCCAGTTCCAGATCGCCGACCCAAAACTGCCGTTCAACGTGGTGCGAGTCCACGCGAACCGATGACCGGGCACAGCACAGAGAAAGACGACAGCACCATGCGGATCACCATCGTCGGTGCGGGCAACATGGCCCGAGGCATCGCCACCCGCGCCTTGGAGGGCGGCCACGCGGTGACCATCACCGCCAAGGACCCTGGCAAGGCCGTAGGACTCGTCGACGAACTACGCATGCGGGACCATGGCCCTGGCCGCGTAGGTGCCGCCGACGACTCCGCCGTGGACACCGCGGACATCGTGGTCCTCGCAGTGCCCTTCGAGGCGGCCAAGCAGCTCGCCGCCACCTACGGGGCACGGCTGAACGGCAAAGTCCTCGTCGACATCAGCAATCCCGTCGACGCCTCACTCGACGGGCTCGTCGTCACCCCGGGCAGCTCGGCCGCCGAGCAGATCGCCGGGGCCGCCACACCACAGACGCGAGTCGTCAAGGCGTTCAACACCACGTTCGCCGCGACCCTGGTCGCCGGACAGGTGGCCGACACGCCGCTGGACGTCTTCATCGCAGGCGACGACGAAGACGCACGCAAGCGGGTCGCCGACCTCGTCACCTCCGGCGGGCTGAACCCGGTCGACGTCGGCGCGCTCAAGCACGCACGCGAGCTTGAGGGTCTCCAGCTGCTGCACATGGCCCTGCAGATCCGGGAAGGCGGTCACGGCTGGGCGAGCACGATCAAGATCGTCGCCGCCCCCTGAGCCGCCCGGACACCGCCCTTGCCCCGTTGCTGACCCCGACCCACAACCCCGCGGA
>NZ_JAENRY010000362.1 GCF_016612545.1 Streptomyces sp. MBT65
CTCCCGCCCCTCCCCGCCGCCCCTGCACCCGCATCCGAGGAGTCACCCTTCGCAGAGGACCTACGGCGACTATGGCGTCCCACGTCGCCCCCTCAGCTCCCCGCGTTCGTATCGTCGGCCTTGCCATCGCCCCCGGCACCGGACGCGGACCCGAACCCCGAGTCCGCTCCGACGCCGTCGGCATCACTCACCGTACTCACCGAACCGCCGCCCCGGGACCCTCGCGCACCGCCCGCGCCACCTCGGCCGAAACCGTCCGTCTCCGCACGGCGCCCCCGCACGGCACCGGCACCCGAATCCGCACGGCCGTCCTCAGCGCCGTGTCCAGCGCTGTCCGCACCGGCCCCCAACTCCCCCACATCCGCGAGAAGTTCACGGAACGCCGCCGCCACCGTCTCCGGGTACTCCATCATCGCGACATGCCCCGCGTCCGGCAGCGACAGCAGGCGGGAGTCGCGGAAGGTGCGGGCGGCCCGCTGGGCCATGCGGTAGCCGACGAGTTGGTCACGGCCGCCGTAGACGAGGAGGGTCGGGGCGAGGACGCGCTCGGCCTGGCGCCAGAGGCCGTGTTGGCCGCCCAGGGTGTACGCGTTGACGATGCCCCGGGAGGAGCGGGCCATCGCGTCCCAGAAATAGGGGAGTTGGAGCCGTCGCTCCAGCTCCTCGACCGCGTAGCGGAACGCCTCGGGCGTCACCTGGCCCGGATCGCCGTAGCAGAGGCCCAGGACCCCGCGGACGCGCTGCTCGGCCGTCCAGTCCCTGCTGATGCGGGTGAACAGGGCAGCGATCCCCGGCACGCCCAGCAGCGCCGTCGGCATCGCCGAGCGCTGGACACGGATCTCCGGCAGGGCCGGGGACACCAGCGTGAGCGTGCGGACGAGATCCGGGCGCACCGCGGCCACCCGGGTCGTGACGGCGCCGCCCAGCGAGTTGCCGAAGAGGTGCACCGGGCCGCGCTCGGCCGCGTCGAGGTAGCGGATGACCGCGCGCGCGTGCCCGGTGACGGAATAGTCGCCGTCGTCCGGTGGCGGCGAGTCGCCGAAGCCCGGCAGGTCCAGGGCCTCGCTGTCGACCTGCCCGTCCAGCTCGGCCATGAGCTGCGACCAGTTCTGCGAGGAACCGCCGAGCCCGTGGACGTACAGCGCGGGCGGCAGTCCCTCGCGCACGGCCTCTCTCGACCGCACCGTCAGGGTGATCCCCGGCAGCCCGACCGACCTCAGCCGCTCCCCCTCGCCGACCCTGACGGGTGCCACCTTGGGGAGCACGCTGGCGGCCGACACGGAAGGCAGCTCTGTCGAAGACATGCGGCAATGTTACGAGACGATCACGCAGTGGCTCGTGTGTTCGCCATCACAAGCCGTGCACCGTCACAAGCTGCTCGTCGCCACAAGCCGTTCGTCACCACAAGCTGTCCGCCGTCACGACCGCACGGCGTCCGCCATGGCACCCCCGCCCGGTGTCTCCTAGGCTCGTAGACAGGAAGGGAGCCCGCCATGACCGTCGACCCAAGTGATCCCGCGACGTTCGAGGACGAGAGCGACGCCCCGTTCGACATCGAAGCCCCCGAGGACGACGCCCCCGAACAACCGACCGACGTCGACCCGGCCAAGGCCAACGAGGCCGACGTGGCGGAACAGGCCCGTGTCGTCGCCCTCGACGAAGACGACTATCGATGGCAGACGACGGATGACGAATGACAGTTGACGGATGACAGTTGACGAATAACGGATGACGGGTGACGGGCGACTGTCGGTGACACCTGTCGAGCCTCTTCAGTAAGAAGAAGCCACTTACCTCGGGTCTCCCCCAAGCTCCCCCCACCCCTACATCCTCTTCTAGGGGCATTCGCACCGCTTTCACCATCGTCCGGTACGTGAAATTCTGCGCTCGCACCGCGCACACCACGGTTACCGAAAAGTACGATGGCGGCGCGGCGCTCACCGCATGAGGACGACATTTGGGAGGCGGCGTGACAGCCATCGAGCAGACAGAGGCGGCGCGCCCGCGGGGCACCCGCCTGCCGCGCCGTGCCCGACGGAACCAGTTGCTGGGCGCCGCCCAGGAGGTCTTCGTCGCGCAGGGCTACCACGCGGCCGCGATGGACGACATCGCCGAGCGCGCCGGCGTCAGCAAGCCGGTGCTCTACCAGCACTTCCCGGGCAAGCTCGACCTCTACCTCGCCCTCCTCGACCAGCATTGCGAATCGCTGATCCAGGCCGTGCGGACCGCGCTCGCGTCGACGTCGGACAACAAGCAGCGCGTCCGCGCCACCATGGACGCGTACTTCGCCTACGTGGAGGACGACGGCGGCGCCTTCCGGCTGGTCTTCGAGTCGGACCTGACGAACGAGCCCGCCGTGCGCGAGCGCGTCGACAAGGTGACGAACGAGTGCGCCGAGGCGATCTGCGAGGTCATCGCCGAGGACACCGGCCTCTCGCGGGCCGAGTCGATGCTGCTGGCCTCGGGTCTGGGCGGTCTCGCCCAGGTGGTCGCCCGTTCCTGGCTGCACAGCGACCGCAGCGTCCCGCGCGACCAGGCGGTCCAGCTGCTGGCCTCGCTGGCGTGGCGCGGCATCGCCGGTTTCCCGCTGCACGGAAGCGAACAGCACCACTGACCGCCGGGGCTCCCCTATTTGTTCCCGTCCGCTGTTCGCTCCTGGCGTTCTCGGCGCGGAACATCTACGTCCCCTCACCGGGCTAGTGTGTGCTGCGTACGGCGCGGAAGATCGCGCACTTTGCTGAGCGTCGGAGGGACACAGCGTGGAGGTCAAGATCGGCGTGCTGCACACGCCTCGCGAGATCGTTCTGGAGACCGGTCAGAGCGCCGAAGAGGTCGAGCAGGCCGTGGCCGAGGCGCTCACCGGGAAGGCGCCCCTGCTGAGCCTCGTGGACGAGCACGGCCGCAAGGTCCTCGTCCCCGCCGACCGGCTCGCCTACGTCGAGCTCGGCGAGGCGGCCCCGCGCAAGGTGGGCTTCGGCGCGCTGTAGTCGCGAACGGACGAGGGGCCCGGTGACCGCCAAGGTCACCGGGCCCCTCGCGTTTCCACCGCCGCCGCCCGTACCACTGTGCTCGTCCCACTGTGCTCATCGGAATTTCCACCACGGATGGAGCACAAGTCACCCACAGGTGAGGATTGCATTCCGCAGGTCACGGGTATGACCGGCTACGACCGCAAAGACGCAGGCCGACCGTGGGAGGGACCCCTCGTGATGATCCTGGAAGCGCTCGGCTCCGCCGTGCTGGGTCTGCTGCTCGCCTGGGCGGCCACCCACCGGTTCGCGCACCGTCTGCCGACCCGCTCCCTGGTGTTCTCGACCGCTGTCGCCGGAGCCCTCTTCGGTGACTTCGTCACCCACAGCGCGCTGGGCCCCGGCAGCGGTCTCGCGAGCCTGCTCGGCGCGGCGGTCGTCTCGGCGGCCTCGCTGTCGCTGCTCCTCCGCCCGGCGAGGCGCCTGCGGGGACGATCCGCCCCCGCGTGACCGACCCGCGCGACTAAGCGGCCAGCCCCAGCGCCGCCATCCGCTTGGTGTGCGCCTCGGTGATCCGGGAGAACATCCGGCCCACCTCCGCGAGGTCGAAGCCGTCCGCCACACCACCCACGAGCATCGTCGACAGCGCGTCCCGATCGGCGACCACCCGCTGCGACTGCGACAGCGCCTCCCCCATCAACCGCCGTGCCCACAGGGCGAGTCGGCCCCCCACACGCGGATCCGCGTCGATCGCCGCACGTACTTTTTCTACGGCGAAACTGGCATGCCCTGTGTCGTCGAGGACCCCCAGCACAAGTGAGCGGGAGTCCTTGTCGAGGCGGGCGGCGACCTCACGGTAGAAGTCACTGGCGATCGAGTCGCCGACGTACGCCTTGACGAGCCCTTCCAGCCAGTCCGAGGGCGCCGTCTGCTTGTGGAAACCGTCGAGCGCGGCGACGAACGGCTGCATGGCCTGCGTCGGCTCGGCGCCGATCTCCGTGAGCCGGTCCCTGAGCTGCTCGAAGTGGTGGAACTCGGCCGACGCCATCTTCGCCAGCTCCGCCTTGTCCGCGAGCGTCGGCGCCAGCTTGGCGTCCTCCGCGAGCCGCTCGAACGCCGCCAGCTCGCCGTACGCGAGCGCGCCGAGCAGGTCCACGACCGCGTTGCGGTACTGCGGGTCGACGGAGGCCGTGGCCCAGTCCTGGGCGGCGACTCCGGTGGGTTCGGCGGGTGCGTCGGAGGCGTTGTCAGCGGTCGTCATGAAGCGCACAATAGCCCGCTCACCGCACGGCGGAAGTCCCTGGTCAATCACTGTGACGACGACTACGTGACCAAATCGGCCAACGCATGTGCGCGATTCCGGGGTATGGTGGTAATGCGCCCGCCGAATATTCGCCGGGCCGCACGAATGAGGATGCCCGGTCGGTGGCCCGATCGGCTCCGACCCGACAGCCCTCCTCGCCCGTACGGCACGTTGCGTACGGAGTTCGGAGGGGGACCCTCAGCGGTTCGAGCGCTAGAGCGTCGGCAGTGGTCCCGTGCAGTACGGCTTGCCCTCGCGGGTTGACCGTAAGGCAGCCGACGTCCCCCGGCACGGTCCTGACACGACCCCCGCGCTCGCCTCGCACCGCGCACACAGAAGAGGCAGCACCCTGACTACTTTCCGAGAGCTCGGAATCCTTCCCGAGACCGCTGAGGCCCTTGAGGCCGTCGGTATCGTCTCCCCCTTCCCGATCCAGGAGATGACGCTTCCCGTCGCCCTTTCCGGCACGGACGTCATCGGCCAGGCCAAGACCGGCACCGGCAAGACGCTGGGCTTCGGCCTCCCGCTCCTGGAGCGCGTGACCGTCCCCGCCGACGTCGAGGCCGGCCGCGCCAAGCCCGAGCAGCTGACCGACGCCCCGCAGGCGCTCGTCGTGGTCCCCACGCGCGAGCTGTGCACGCAGGTCACGAACGACCTGCTGACCGCCGGCAAGGTGCGCAACGTCCGCGTCCTCGCCATCTACGGCGGCCGGGCCTACGAGCCGCAGGTCGAGGCGCTCCGCAAGGGCGTCGACGTCATCGTCGGCACCCCGGGGCGACTGCTGGACCTCGCGGGCCAGAAGAAGCTCGACCTCAAGCACATCCGGTCCCTCGTCCTGGACGAGGCCGACGAGATGCTCGACCTGGGCTTCCTGCCCGACGTCGAGAAGATCATCAACTTCCTGCCGGCCAAGCGTCAGACGATGCTGTTCTCGGCGACCATGCCGGGCGCGGTCATCGGTCTCGCGCGCCGCTACATGACGCAGCCCACGCACATCCGCGCCACCTCGCCGGACGACGAGGGCGCGACGGTCGCGAACACCAAGCAGTTCATCTACCGCGCGCACAACATGGACAAGCCCGAGCTCGTCGCCCGCATCCTCCAGGCGGAGGGCCGTGGCCCGGTCATGGTCTTCTGCCGTACGAAGCGCACGGCCGCCGACCTCGCCGACCAGCTCCAGCAGCGCGGTTTCGCCTCCGGCGCGGTCCACGGCGACCTCGGCCAGGGCGCCCGCGAGCAGGCGCTGCGCGCGTTCCGCAACGGCAAGGTGGACGTGCTCGTCTGCACGGACGTCGCCGCCCGCGGTATCGACGTCGAGGGCGTCACGCACGTCATCAACTACCAGTCCCCCGAGGACGAGAAGACCTACCTGCACCGCATCGGCCGTACGGGCCGCGCGGGCGCCAAGGGCATCGCGGTCACCCTCGTCGACTGGGACGACATCCCGCGCTGGCAGCTCATCAACAAGGCGCTGGACCTCGGCTTCCCGAACCCGCCGGAGACGTACTCCACCTCCCCGCACTTCTTCGAGGAGATGAACATCCCCGCGGGCACCAAGGGTGTCCTGCCCCGCTCGGAGCGCACGCGCGCCGGGCTGGCCGCGGAGGAGGTCGAGGACCTCGGCGAGACCGGCGGTCGCGGCGGTCCGCGTGGCCGTGGTGGTCGCGACGGCGGCCGGGGCGGTCGGGACAGCGGCCGAGGCGGCCGTGACGCCGGCCGGGACACGCGCAACGAGTCCCGTTCCGGTGCCGGTCCCGTCGACGCCGAGCGCCCGGCGCGCACCCCGCGCCGCCGCCGTCGTACCCGCAACGGCGCCCCGATGGAAGGCACTTCGGCCGCTACGGCCGTGACGTCGTCCACCCCGGAGGAGACCGCACTGGCCCCCTCCGAGGAGAGCGCGGGCCGCACTCCGCGCCGTCGTCGTCGCCGCAACGTAGCGACGGGAGAGCAGCAGCTGCCGGCCACGGCGGTCACCGCCGCACCCGTATCCGAGGTCGCGGAGAGCGCCGTGACCACGGCGGAGGGTCCGGACCTGGACGCCCCGACGGCATCGCGTCGTCGGCGTACGCGGAAGTCGGCGGAGCCGGCGGTCGCCGTGGCCGAGGCCGTGACTCCGGTGGCCGAGGCCGCCGCGGTCGTGACCCCGGTGGCCGAGACGCCGGTCGAGGAGAGCAGGCCGCGCCGCCGGACCCGTAAGGCCGCGCAGGCCGTACAGGTCGCGGAGCCGGTCGAGGCCGCCGATGAAACTGCCGAAACCGCCGCCGTGGCCGCGCTCGACACGGCCGAGGCCGTCGAGGCCAAGCCGCGTCGGACCCGGGCGCGGAAGACCACGGCTCCGGCCGAAGCGGTCGAGGTCGTCGAGACGGTCGAGGCCGTCGAAGTGACCGCGCCGCGCCGCCGCACCCGCAAGGCCGTCGCCGAGATCCCCGCGCAGGTGGTCGAGGAGCAGGGCACCGCCGCCGAGGTCACGCCCCGGCGCCGTACCCGCAAGGTCGCGGAGCCGGTGGAGGTCGTGGAGACGCCGGTCGTTGCGGAGACCAAGCCGCGCAGGACCCGGAAGACCGCGGCTCCGGCCGAGGTCGTCGCCGTGGACACCGCAGAGGCCGTCGAGGCCAAGCCGCGCCGGACCCGTAAGGCAGCCGTTGCCGCTGTCGACACGGCCGAGGGCGTCGAGGCCAAGCCCCGCCGCACCCGCAAGACGGCCGCTGCCGCCGTAGCCACGGAGGCTCCGGCCGAGGTGGTCGTCGAGGCGAAGCCCCGTCGCACCCGTAAGGCAGCGGTGGCCCCGGAGGTCGTCGTGGACACGGTCGAGGCCGTCGAGAGCAAGCCGCGCCGGACCCGTAAGACGGCTGCCGCCGTTGCCACGGAGGCACCGGCGGAGGTCGAGGCGAAGCCGCGCCGGACGCGTAAGGCGGCGGTCGACACGGCCGAGGGCGTCGAGGCCAAGCCGCGTCGCACGCGCAAGACGGCCGCTGCCGCCGTAGCCACCGCCGAGATCCCGGCCCAGGCAGCCGAGGAGTCGGAGGTCAAGCCGCGTCGCCGTACGACCCGCAAGGCCGCCGAGGCCCCGGTCGTCGTGGAGACGGCGGAGGCGCCCGAGGCGAAGCCGAGGGTGCGTCGGCCGCGCAAGACCGCGGCTCCGGCCGTGGCGGAGGCCGCCGAGGGCTGATCCCCCCGGAGGTCAGTACAGGCACAGCACCGGACGGCCCGGCCCACGCGAAGTGGGCCGGGCCGTCGGCGTTTCCCGCCTCCCACTCCCCCGTTAACCCCGGTTACAC
>NZ_JAENRY010000363.1 GCF_016612545.1 Streptomyces sp. MBT65
GGGCGCGGGAACCGCCGGAGCCGCGGGTGCGGCAGCAGGAGCAGCCGGGGCCGGGGCTACGGGTGCGGCCTGGGCCGGTGGCGTGGGCGCTGCGGCCCCCGCGGCTCCGGCGGTTCCCGCGCCGGCAGCAGGAGCAGCCGGGGCCGGGGCTACGGGTGCGGCCTGGGCCGGTGGCGTGGGCGCTGCGGCCCCCGCGGCCGCAGTACCCGCCGAAGTCGAGGTCGGGGCGGCAGCCGCGCCCGGCTTGTAGTCGGCGAAGAAGTCCCACCAGGCTCGGTCTACCGAGTTCGGATCCTGGAGGTACTGCTGATAGATCTCGTCGACGAGCCACTCGTTGGGCCCGAACGCGGCGGCGGGATTCTTCCCCGCGGCTTGGTCGGACTCGGTCGAGATGGTCGAGTTACTGGGGGACTGTGACGACACGGCGGCAACCGCCCTCTTCCGCTTCACAAGGTGATGGACAGCGGGAATTAAGGCTACGCCCCCATGACCGCCAAGGTCAGGTCGGGCCGGTCCATCGTCGCGTAAGTCACATCGGAAAGTGTGTTTCGAGCGCTGAAATGGCGGGAAACAAGCGTGGTTCCGCTCCAGAAGGGACGGATCGATGCGGGCCGGACGCGCCGATGGCGCGGGCCTGTGCCTGATCACACGTGTCCGTCAGCGCGGACCGTCGTGGATCTTGGGGCTCCGGTTCGAACTTTACGTCAACTTGGCACGGATGACAGTCCCGGAAGGGTGACGATAATCCTGCAGCCACGGTCGGATTCGGCCACACCGATCCGGCCGCCGTGCAGATCCACCGCCCAGCGGGCGATCGCCAGCCCGAGGCCCGTACCGCCGTCGCTGCCGGGCCCGTGCGGCGAGCTGACCGCTCCCCGGTTGAACCGCTCGAAGATGTGCGCCCACTGCGCCTTCGGGATGCCGGGTCCCTCGTCCAGGACCTCCAGCTCCAGCGACTGGGGCAGCGAACCGCGCCGCGCCTTGACCGTCACCCGGCCGTGCGCGGGGCTGTGCTTGACCGCGTTGTCGATCAGGTTGGCGACGACCTGGTGGATGCGCTCCGGGTCCGCGAGCGCGGTCAGCTCCGGCGGGGACACGTCCAGGTGCAGATGGACGTCCGTCCGCGTGTGACTCCCCGAGCCCGACGCGATGCCCGCGCGCGCGGAGGCGACCATGTTGGCCTCCTTGAGCACGCCCGAGAGATACGGCCACACCTCGAAGCGGCGGGTCTTCAGCGGTACGACGCCGTTGTCCAGCCGGGAGAGGTCCAGCAGCGTCTCGACGAGCCGTCCGAGCCGCTCGGTCTGCTTCAGCGCCGTCCGCATGGTCTCCGGGTCGGCGGCCGAGACGCCGTCGACGACGTTCTCCAGTACGGCGCGCAGGCCCGCGATGGGGGTGCGCAGCTCGTGCGAGACGTTCGCGACGAGCTCCTTGCGCTGGCGCTCCTGCGCCTCCAGCTCGTCGGCCATGACGTTGATCGTCCCGGCCAGGTCGCCCAGTTCGTCCCGGCGGTTCTCGCGCACCCGGCGCGTGTAGTCGCCGCGCGAGATGGACCGGGCCACCGTGTTCATCTCGTCCAGCGGCGCGGTGAGCGAATGCGCCACGAACTGCGTTATCAGCAGTGTGGCGATCATCGAGAAGACCGTGATGAAGCGCAGCTCCGTCGCCGTGCGCATGGCGATCATCATCAGCCCGGTGGTGATGAGCACCGAGATGACGACGAGCGCGCCCAGCTTGGTCTTGATCGAGAACGGGCGTACGCCGCCCCAGGACTCCCCGGGGCTCCTCCGTGACGTCGGCCCTTCGTTCATGGCGTCGGTGTCTCCAGTGCGTAGCCGACGCCGTGGACCGTGCGGATCCGCTCGGCGCCGATCTTCCGGCGCAGTGCCTTGATGTGGCTGTCGACGGTACGCGTGCCGGAGGCGTCCGCCCAGTCCCACACCTCGGCGAGCAACTGCTCGCGCGAGAGCACGGCACGCGGGGTGTTCGCCAGACACACCAGCAGGTCGAACTCGGTGGGCGTCAGATGGACGTCCTCGCTGCGCACCCGTACCCGGCGCTGCGCGTGGTCGATCTCCAGCTCGCCCAGGCGCAGGATGCCCGAGCGCGGGGTGGACGCGGCCACCACGGCACGCTCCACCCGGCGCAGCAGGACGTGCACCCGGGCCGCCAACTCCCGCATGGAGAACGGCTTGGTCATGTAGTCGTCGGCGCCGACCCCGAGCCCGACCAGCATGTCGGTCTCGTCGTCGCGCGCGGTGAGCATCAGCACCGGCACCGGACGGGCGGCCTGCACACGGCGGCAGACCTCCAGCCCGTCGAAGCCGGGCAGCATGATGTCGAGGATCAGCAGATCGGGCTGCCAGGCCTCGGCGGTGTCGACGGCCGAAGGCCCGTCGCCCGCGGTCTGCACGAGGAATCCCTCGGCCCGCAGACGGGCCGCGATGGCGTCGACGATCGTCGGATCGTCCTCGACCACCAGCACCCGGCGCTGCGCGCCCGGCGTGGCCGTGGCCGTACCGTTGTGGGAGGTCTGTGTCTGCTCCATCGCCCGCCCCTGAAGTGTGCTTTCCGGAACCAGTGGGGTGATCCCATGACTGCGCTTGACGCGTGAATGATCTGCGTCAGGGAAGCAGGGTACGGGGAGTAACGGCGGCTTTGCTATCCAGGTCGGACGGCGAGGTGCACGACGTCCGGAACGCCTCGGTCAACGGGGATCTCTTCGGTACGCACCCGTTGGAACCCGGCATTCCATAAGGTTCGCTCAAATTCCGGAGAGGGCTGCGCCGACCATACGGCGAGCACCCCGCCCGGCCTCAACGCCCTTGCACAGCTTGCCAGTCCGGCCGGTGAGTAGAGGCTGTCGTTGCCCTCGGTGACGGTCCAGCCGGGCCCGTTGTCGATGTCGAGGCAGAGCGCGTCGAAAGTGGCGCAAGTCTCATTGACGAGTGTGACCAGGTCCGTTTTCACAATGTCGGTACGGGGATCGGCGAAAGCGGCCGCGGAGAGGGCCGACAGGGGGCCGGACCGGTGCCACTCGATGATCGCCGGTTCCCGCTCCACGACCGTGATCCGGCCCCAGCGGGGATCCGCGGCGGCGTGCGCCAGCGAGAACCCGACCCCCAACCCGCCGATCAGCACATGGGGTTCGGGGCGCGAGTCGAGGGCGTCGCGCGCGGCGTCGACCAGCAACCGCTCCGAGCGCCCGTCCGAAGTGTCCATCAGGAAGCACCCGTTGGCGATGATCTGCAGCAACTCCCCGTGCCGGCGCAGCACCACCTCGCCGTAGGGGCCCTCGCGACGGTCCAGGACAACGGGAGTGTCGTACGCCGTGGTCATCCGAGCACGGTACCCGCGGACGCGTGAGAAAGCTTTCGGGTTGCTATGAATCGGCTCTCGCGTGGCGTCGGTCATAGACAGCGGCAGGTGGGACGACGAAGGGTGGGTCGAAACGGAAGGAGCGCCTCACCGTGGAACGGACCGTGACGGCCGACACCCCGGCCTCCGCCACCCCTCTGGCGGCCTCCGCCATCCCCCTCGCCGGGGAGGACTCCTCGCTGCTGGACGCGATGCCGAGACAGCGGGAAGTCCCGGCGACGGGTGGGGAGTTGGTGTTCCCGGGCCCCGGCCCGGCGGCGGTGTCCGTCTCGGCGTCGACCCCCGCCGTACCCGGCGAGTCACGGATCGTCACCGCGCTCCGCCGCGTCCACCCCTGGCGGCTGCTGCCCACCCCCACCGGCACACCGTTCACTTTTGCTTACGCGCTCCTGCTCGTCATCACGTCCCTCGTCGCGCAGTACGCCGATCCCACCCTCGTGAGTGAACTCCACCAGGCGTCCAGCACCGATGTCACCCACCTGGTCCGCGACCCGTTCCTCGTGCTGATCGCGAGCGCGTCGTGGATCGTGGGCGGGATGCTGTCGCCGTACGCGCTGCTCTTCCTGCTGGTCCTGACGGCGCTGGAACGCCGGATCGGCGGAGCACGGACCGCCGCCGTGTTCCTCTCCGGCCACATCCTGGCGACGCTCGCGACCGAAGGGACGGTGGGAATCGCGGTGTTGGCGGGCCATCTCCCCGACAGCTCGCTCCACCGCCTCGACTACGGCATCAGCTTCGGCGTGGCCACGAGCATAGGAGCGCTGGGCGGCCTGCTGCGGCCGTGGCTGGGCCTGCCGTTGATCGCCCTGTTCGGCTGGTCGCTGGTCTCGGACCTGATCGCGTTCACCGACCCCATGACGAACTGGGGTCACCTGATCTCGCTCTCGATAGGCATCGCGACCTGGCCGTTGATACGGCGCTGGCAGCGGGCGGCGGGGATGGCTCGGGCGGCTGGGACGGAGGCATCCCGGTTCGAGGTGGCCGGGGTCGAGGCCGGCGGGGTCTGACTCCCCGCCTCCGTCTCTCTGTCTCTCTGTCTCTCTGGAATTCCGCCGCGTGGGTGTATTGATGGCGTGGAGAGCCGGTCGTGGTCCTGGACGGGGGAGGTCCGAGTGACGAATACGGATGCGGTACGGCGGGTTGAGCGCGCGATCGATGCAACTGGCCTGGTGGTGACGGGAGTTGCCGAGGGCCAGTGGGCGATCCCGACCCCGTGCACGCAATGGGACGCACGGGCCGTCCTCAACCACACGGTGGGCGGCATGCACATCTTCGCCGCCGAACTGAACGGCACGGATCCGGGCGCCGAGCACGAGTCCGACTGGCTGGGCGTGGATCCCAAGGGCGCGTACGCCGAGGCGGCGGAGGCGGACCGCGCGGCCTGGAACCGTCCCGGCGCCCTCGACACCACGGTCCACATCTCGCTGGGCGCGTTGCCCGGCCCGATGGCCGCGCTGATCCACTTCACGGAGGTCTGCGTCCACGGTGTGGACCTGGCGGTCGCGACGGGCCAACAGGCGGTGGTGGACGAGGAGTTGTGCGCGGAACTGCTGTCGGTGATGCGAGGCATGGGCGGCTTCGACGCGTACCGCGTGCCCGGCGTCTTCGGCCCGGAGGTCCGGCCGGCGCCGGGGGCGGCCCCGCACGCGCGGCTGCTGGCCTACTTGGGCCGCACGGTCGCTTGATCCGTTCGATCCCGCGCCTGATCCGGTGACCACACGTACGGCGTTGTGGTCGTGACCGCCCGGAACCCCAGCCGGCGGAGGATCGGCGCGCTGTCGTCCGAGGCGTCCACGTGCAGGTACGTGACTCCGCGGGCGGCGGCGAGGGCGGCTCGGGTGGCGACGAGGGCGCGGTAGACGCCCTTGCCGCGCCAGTCGGCGACGGTCGAACCGCCGCGCAGTCCCGCGAACTCGGAGTCGCCGTAGAAGACCAGCCAGGCCGCGGAGATCACCTCGCCGTCCGCCTCCGCGACGTAGACCGCGATCTCGTCCGGTGCGGCGGTGATCCGGCCGAGCAGTTCGGTCGCCAGCCAGGTCAGGTCGATGCCCCAGATGGCCGACTCCATGGCGCCGATCCGCTGGAGATCCGCCGCGTCGGAGACCCGGCGCACGGTGACTCCGTCCGGCAACACGGGCTTCCCTACGGCCAGTTCGGCGGTCCGTCCGATGAGCACCGTCTCCTGGTCCTCGGGCACGAAGCCCGCCGCGCGCAGTCGGTCGGTGAGGTCGGCCGGTTCGTCATGACCCCGGATCTTCCATTCCACGCGTTCCCCACGAGCGGCGAAGAAGTCCCGCTGCCGGACGATCAGTTCGTCCAGCTCACGCCCCCGCAGGCCCAGGTCGCGCGGCCCGGTCACGAACCCCCGGGTCTCCCCGACGATCCGCAGCAACGGCCCGTCCTTCTCGTACGTCACTCCGGCGGCCGGGACGGGAGGGGCTCCGCGCATCTGCTCGTCGTAGGCGGCGAGGAGGGTCTGTGTCTCGGTTTCCGTGTCTGTCACGGGGGAGACGGTACGAGGCGCGTGAGCTGGGGCAACTGATTAACGGCGGGGTGCGCCGGTCCTGATGTGCCGGAGGAGGTCAGGAGTAGAAGCCCCGGCCGTATTCGTCCCGGCCCAGAGTGAAGTCGTCCGGGCGATCACGGCGGAGCTCCTCGTACCGCTCCGCGAAGATGTCGAGTGCCTGGGGAAGGGTGCACCCCCGGGTCTCGCGGATGATGACGAGCGCATGCACGATCCGGTGTTCCAGGATGTTCCGGTCCACGCTCTCGGGCAGCTGTTCCATGGCGCCGTGAGCCTACCGGGCGCGGATGATCAGCCCTGTTCGGAGGGGGCGATCACACGGTCGCGGAACTCCTGGAAGGCGTGCCAGCCCGAGGGGCCCTGTGGAGTGATCAGGTCTCCTGTGGAGCAGTCCAGCGCTTTGCAGCCGAGGGCGCTCGCGAGGCGGAAGACGGAGGCGAGCACGTCGTCGCCGGAGCCGCGGATGTGCAGCATGACCGAGTCCACCGGATCCTCCGAGCCGATGTTGAGCTCCACGGACCACGTAGGTCCGGAGAGGTCGCCCCAGGTGGGGTCCGAGAGGTCGGCTTCGGGTTCGGCCCGGGTCACGGCCGCGAGGACTTCGTGCTGTCGGCCCAGTGGGGGCGGGGAGTAGTCGTCGGGTATGTCCTGCATCGAGGTGATGTCGTCGGGCAGGTGGCAGAGAAGAACATCCCAGCTCATGTGGACCTTCCGGAGGGGGCGTGGGCGGTTGTGCCGTCGGTGGGGGTCGGATCAGGCGGAGCCGTTCCTCCCGGCGGCCGGGGCGTGAGCGTGCTGCGGAGCCCGTTGATGGTCGCGTGCCAGGGTTCGCCGTCCGATTCGCCCCAGAGTTCCAGGAGTTCGGACGGCTCGGTCATGACCCGGTCGAGGGCCCTCAGGGCGAGGGCGCGGAGGTCGGTGAGGTCCGGGACGGGCTCGTCCGGGCCGTAGTGGGGATGGGCGGGTTCACCGCCTGGGCACTGCGCGGCTACCAGGGCCGCTGCCGCGATGGCTTCGTCGCCTACGTCCGCGTTCAGGTACTCGGCGGTGTCGGCCGTCCGGGCGAGGGTGTCCCGCACGAAGCCCAGCCGCGCGTCCGGCGACGCCTCGTCGAGGTCGCCGCACCAGTCCGCCGCGGTGTCGTTGTCGAAGGGGCCGACATCCCAGGTGCCCATACGTCTCTCCTGTGCCTCTTGATCGTGCTGGCTTCACGTCCCGGCATCGTGGCAGGGGCCACTGACATCGGCCGTCGAGGTCGGCCGTCGAGGTCGTACGCCAAGAGTGAGCGGTGAGCCCCCGACGCCCCGCCATCCCCGC
>NZ_JAENRY010000364.1 GCF_016612545.1 Streptomyces sp. MBT65
CGACCGGCTCGGGCGGCATGCGCGGGCTGTACGACTCCGGTCGGCACGGCCCGAGTGATCGACGCGAGCGGCCCGCACGGGCTGTGTGACCAGTGGTGGCAGCCCGGCCCGTCTCGCTGTCGTTGGTCAGCGCAGCAGGGTCGTGACCAGGGTTTCCTGGAGGCCGCCCAGCCAGAGGTACGCCATCACCATCGGCTTGCGGGGGTCCTCGTCCGGGAGGCGGTAGAGGTCGTCGGTGTCGTCCTCGTCGGTGATGTCAAGGCGTGAACCGATCGCCAGGCGGAGGTCGTTGAGGGAGCCGAGCCACTGGCGGGACTCGTCGGCGGTCAGTTTGAGGATCGCGCCGCCGTCGCCGCCGGGGGTCAGCGAGTCGAGGGTGCGGACCACCGCGAGGGCGTTCTCGCGCTTGCCCCGCGAGGGCGCGGCGCCGCCGTCGCGGAGCGGTTCGAAGTGTCCTGGCATCGGGATGGGTCGCTACTTCCGGTCCTGCTGGAGGGTGGCCCACAGACCGTAGCCGTGCATGGCCTGCACGTCGCGCTCCATCTCCTCGCGGCTTCCGCTGGAGACGACCGCGCGGCCCTTGTGGTGGACGTCCTTCATGAGCTTGGTGGCCTTGTCCTTCGAGTAGCCGAAGTACGTCTGGAAGACGTACGTCACATAGCTCATGAGGTTGACCGGGTCGTTGTGCACGATCGTGACCCAGGGGACGTCCGGCTCGGGTACGGCGAAGACCTCCTCCGCCGACTCGGTGCGTTCGATCTCCAGGGGTGCGGGTGACGTCACAGCGCCCATGCTGCCACCACAAGGGGGTGCCCGCACAAATGGACCCCACAAATCGTCAGAGTGACGAGATGGGAGTACCATCCGTTGCCATGAACACAGCGGACCTTGGGCTGCCGGTGGACGTTCCCTCGACGGCGCTCTTCACCGACCACTACGAACTGACGATGCTGCAGGCCGCCCTCAAAGCGGGTACGGCCGACCGGCGTTCGGTCTTCGAGTGCTTCACCCGGAGGCTGCCCGAGGGGCGTCGCTACGGCGTCGTCGCGGGCACCGGACGCGTACTGGACGCGGTGGAGAACTTCCGGTTCGACGCGGACGTCCTCGGCTTCCTGCGCGAGCGTCAGGTCGTCAACGAGGAGACCCTGGAGTGGCTCGCCGCCTACCGCTTCAGCGGTGACGTCTGGGGCTACCCGGAGGGCGAGGTGTACTTCCCGGGCTCGCCGATCATGCGGGTCGAGGGGTCGTTCGCCGAGTGCGTGCTCCTGGAGACCGTGATCCTCTCCATCCTCAACCACGACTCCGCGATCGCGGCCGCCGCCTCCCGCATGGCCTCCGCCGCCGGGGACCGCCCGCTGATCGAGATGGGCGCCCGCCGCACCCACGAACTCGCCGCCGTCGCCGCCTCCCGCGCCGCCTACGTCGGCGGTTTCGCCACCACCTCCGACCTCGCGGCCGGCTTCCGCTACGGCATCCCCACCGTCGGCACCTCCGCGCACGCCTTCACCCTGCTCCACGACAACGAACGCGACGCGTTCCAGGCCCAGGTCGACTCTCTGGGCCGGAACACGACGTTGCTCGTCGACACGTACGACGTCACCGAGGCGGTCCGTACGGCGGTGGAGGTCGCCGGGCCCGAACTGGGCGCCGTCCGCATCGACTCGGGCGATCTGCTGCTCGTCGCGCACCGCGTGCGGCAGCAGCTGGACGAGCTGGGCGCCGTCAACACGAAGATCATCGTGACCTCCGACCTGGACGAGTACGCCATCGCCTCGCTGGCGGCGGCGCCGGTGGACGCGTACGGCGTCGGCACCCAGCTGGTGACCGGCTCCGGGCACCCGACCTGCTCGATGGTCTACAAGCTGGTCGCGCGCGCCGAGTCCGCCGATCCGAAGGCGCCGCTGGTGCCGGTCGCGAAGAAGTCCAGCGGGGGCAAGACGTCGATCGGCGGGCGCAAGTGGGCAGCACGACGGCTGGACGGCGACGGGGTCGCGGAGGCCGAGGTGATCGGCATCGGACCGGTGCCGGCCGAGCTGGCCGACCGGCAGTTGCTCGTCGAGCTGGTCAAGGGCGGCGAGGTCGTGGCCCGCGAACCGCTGGACGTCGTACGGGATCGGCATGCGGTCGCTCGGGGCAACCTGCCGTTGTCGGCGACCCAGTTGTCACGCGGGGAAGCCGTCATTCCGACGGAGTACGTCCAACTGCGGTCGGGTAGTTAAAGACCCGCCGCTCAAGACCCGCCGTTCACGACCCGCCGATCACGATCTGCCGTTCAAGACCCGCCCCTTACGTCCCAGCAGTTAAGACCCGTACGAAAATCAGGAGTGCGCCCTCCCGCGGTGGCGCCGAAGTCTCTAGGCTCGAATCTCACTCTCCGCGAAGGACACCACCATGCGCCGCGCCTTGATCGTCGTTGACGTGCAGAACGACTTCTGCGAAGGAGGCAGTCTCGCGGTGTCCGGTGGTGCCGACGTGGCCGCCGCCGTGACCGAGCTGATCGGGCAGGCACCCGCCGGCTACCGGCACGTCGTGGCCACCCGCGACCACCACATCGCGCCCGGCGGCCACTTCGCCGACAACCCCGACTTCGCGCACTCCTGGCCCGCGCACTGTGTCGCGGGCACGGAGGGGGTCGGGTTCCACCCGAACTTCGCACCCGCGGTCGCATCCGGGGCGATCGACGCCGTGTTCGACAAGGGGGCGTACGCGGCGGCGTACAGCGGGTTCGAGGGGCGGGACGAGAACGGGGTCGCGCTCGGGGACTGGTTGCGGGCGCGGGAGATCGACGAGGTGGATGTGGTCGGGATCGCGACGGACCACTGTGTGAAGGCGACGGCGTTGGACTCTGTGCGGGAGGGGTTCCGGACGCAGGTGTTGCTTGATCTGACGGCCGGGGTGGCGAAGGAGACCACCGACCGCGCGCTGGAGGAACTGCGCGCGGCCGGGGTGGAGTTGACGGGGAAGCCGGTCGTCTGACGGTCCGTCGACTACGCGTTCGTCGGCCGCGGGCCGGTGGGGGCTGGGCGCGCCCACGCGGCGGAGCCGCATGTCGATACAGCCCCGCGCCCTAAAAGGGGCACCGCGGCGGGCCGCGTTTCACACAGCCGTCTTCTCGGGGCTGTCCACTGGCTCCGTTGCCGGGTGTTGGCTGCTCAGGCTCTCGCCCTCGATGTCGACGTTCGGCAACAGTCGGTCCAGCCAGCCCGGTAGCCAGGAGATGCGTTCGCCGAGGATCGCGAGGACGGCCGGTACGAAGGCCATGCGGACCACGAACGCGTCGAAGAGGACGGCGATCGCGAGGCCGAAGCCGATCATCTTGATCATGGAGTCGCCGGCCGTGATGAAGCCCGCGAAGACCGAGATCATGATGAGGGCGGCGGCGGTCACGACCCGGGCGCTGTAGCGGAACCCGGTCGCGATCGAGGCGTGGGCCGCGCTGCCGTGGACGTAGGCCTCGCGGATGCGGGAGACGAGGAAGACCTCGTAGTCCATGGCGAGGCCGAAGACGATGCCCACCAGGAAGATCGGCATCAGGCTCATGATCGGGCCGGTGGTCTCCACTCCCAACAGGCTTGCGCCCCAGCCCCATTGGAAGACCGCGACCACGCAGCCGAGCGCGGCGAGCACCGAGAGCAGGAAGCCGACGGCCGCCTTGACGGGGATGACGATCGAGCGGAACACCAGGAGCAGGAGGAGCACCGCCAGGCCCACGACCACGATCAGGTACGGGATCAGGGCGCCGCTGACCTTCTGGGCGACGTCGATGTTGAGGGCGGTGGTGCCGGTGACCTCGAAGCTCGCGCCGGGGGCCGCCGCCACGATCGCGGGACGGTCGTCGCGGATGGTGTGGACGAGGTCGACGGTCTTCTGACTGGTCGGCGCCTCGGCCGGTACGGCGGTGAACAGGGCGGTGTTTCCTGCCGAGTTGAAGCGGACCGGGGTCACCGACACCACGCCCGGTACGGCGGCGATCCGCTTCTCGACCGTGGCCGCGGCGGCCTTGGGGTGGTCGGCGTCGGTGAGGTCCACGACCACCGTCAGCGGGCCGTTGAAGCCGGGGCCGAACGCCGTGGCGAGGTCGTCGTAGGCCCGGCGTTCGGTGGTCGCGGTGGACTTGGCCTCGTCGCCGGACTGGCCCAGTTGCAGGCCCAGTGCGGGGAGGGCGAGGACCACGAGTCCGGCGACCGTGCCGAACAGGACCGGCCAGGGGTGGCGCAGCACGAAGCCCGCCCAGCGGCTGCCCATGTTGCCGGCCACGCCCTGGATACGGCGGCCGGTCGTCTTGTAGCGGCGGGAGAGGACGGCGCGGGGCCAGAAGCCGAGCAGGGCGGGCACGAGGGTCAGCGCGATGAGGACGGCGAGGACGACCGCGCCGGCCGCGCACAGGCCCATCTTGGTGAGGAGCGGGATGCCTACGACGGAGAGCCCGGCGAGCGCGATGACGACGGTGAGGCCCGCGAAGACCACCGCCGAGCCGGCGGTGCCGACGGCGAGGCCGGCCGCCTCCTCGGTCGTGTGGCCGTTGGCGCGTTCCTCGCGGTAGCGGAAGACGACGAACACGGCGTAGTCGATGCCGCAGGCCAGGCCGAGCATCGTGGCGAGGGTGCCGGTGGTGTCGGAGAGGCCGAGGGTGCTCGCCAGGGTGGTGATCGCGGTCATGGAGATGCCGACGCCGAGGATCGCGGTCAGCAGCGGGAGTCCGGCGGCGGCGAGCGATCCGAAGGTGATCAGCAGCACCACGGCGGCGATGGCGACACCGAGGATCTCGCCGACGCCGCCCGCCGAGGGCTGCGCGGCCAGTGCGGTGCCGCCGATCTCGACGGTGAGGCCGGAGTCACGGGCCTGTGCGGCGGCGTTCTCCAGGTTCTTCTTGGCGGTGTCGGAGAGGTCGTTGGCCTGCACCGTGTATGTGATCGTCGAGTAGGCGGTGGTCGCGTCCTTGCTGACCGCGCCCGCCTGGAAGGGGTTGATCGCGGAGGCGACCTGCGGTCCCCCGGAAACCTCGTCGACGAGCCGGACGACGGCCGCGCGGTCCGCGCCGGCGCTGATCTTCTGGCCGTCGGGGGCGACGAAGACGACCCGGGCGACGGCACCGTCGGCCTGTGCTCCCGGGAAGCGCTGCTGGATCAGGTCGAAGGCCCGCTGGGACTCGACGCCGGGGGTGGAGAAGGTGGTCGCGGGCGCTTCGGCCGCCTTGCTGGAGGCGAACCCGAGGGCCGCGAGGATCACCACCCAGAACACGGTCACGAACCAGCGCCGGCGAAACGCCAGACGCCCCAGGCGGTAGAGGACGGTAGCCACGAAAGGGCCTCCGCTGCGGTCTAGGCTGCCCCGAGCCATCCCAGGATGGGCTCAATCACCCCGACCCGCCTGTCGGGGGCGCGGGGGTCGCGCAGGGCGGGTCCACGGACCACCTGCCGGGGCGCATCGGCCGCTCGGGGCGGGGAGCGCGGGGAGCGCGGCGCGGTTTGTTGCCTGCGGCGCGGTCGGTTGCCTACGGCGCCGTCGGTTGCCTGCGGCGCGGTTAGGTGCCTACGGCACGGCTTGTGATGGCCGACGCCCCGAAGCTGGACGCGGCCCAACGGGGCGCGGGGCTGCAACAAGGTGCGGCTCCACCGCGTGGACCGGACCAGCCCGCCACCGGGGCCGCGCCGAGCCGTCAGCCACCGGCGACCTCAGCACGTCGCCGGCCGCGTCCCGAGGTGCACGGGGCTGGGACACTCGCGGCGCCAGCCACACCACAAGGAGCGTGAGGCTGTATCGATGGGCAACTCCACCACGCTGGCCGGACCAGCCCCCACCGAAGCCGCCTCAAGCCGTCAGCCACCGGCCACCTCAGCACGGCGCCGACCGCGCCCTATGGAGCGCGGGGCTGCGACATGTGCCCGTCCACCACGTAGGCCCGACCAGCCCCCACCGAAGCCGCCTCAAGCCGTCAGCCACCAGCGACCCCAGTACGACGCCGACCCCGCCCCGAGGGACGCGAGGCTGCGACACTCGCGGCTCCACCGCATAGCCCCGCCCAGCCCCCACCGGTCGGCAGAAAACGCGCGCCCCCGCACCATCGCGGCGCCGGCCGCGCCGCAAAGGGCGCGAGGCTGTATCGATGTGCGGCCCCGCCGCGTGCGCCCGACCAGCCCCCCACCGAGCCCGCGAACACCACACCAACCGTCTCCCGAACCCAGCCCCACCGGCCCGCGGACACCACACCACCCATCCCCCGAGCCCACAGACACCGGCCCGCAGACAACAAACCGCCCAGCGGAGCGTCACGCAGCCGCCGGAGGCCGCCGCAACAACGCCCGGATCGGATGCCACAACTCCTGCGTCAGCTCCGGGCCCGGAATCAGGACAGCGTTGTCAGCCGCCGGGGCCGTGCGCCATATCAGGCCGTCGGGGTGGTGCAGGACGGCCGTGATCTCGTCCGGGGTCGGCGGCTCGGCGTTGCCGCGCAGGTAGACGGCCCGCATCCCGAGGTTGCGGAGCCGGGTCAGCGCCCGGGCGCGGTTGCGTGCGTGGACGAGGACGCGAACGCAGCCGTCACCCTGGGCGCTGGGTCTGGGCAGGTTCAACGCCACCACCACGCTGCCTGTCGGCAGCCTGCAGAAACCTCCTGCGGACAATGCGGTCACACCCCCGGGAGAGTCGGTGTCGAAGTCGGTGTCAATAAGCGACGCACAGGACGCACCTAAACACGGATCGGCGGCGACCCGCCAGGGGGTCACCGCCGATACGTTTCTGACCTGCGCTTTTACCGACTACTTCGCCGAAGGGCCGACCTGGAGCGTGACCGTCGAGCCGTCCAGCGGCTCCTTGACGATCTTGATCCGGGTGTTGGTGTCAGTGATCTTGACACCGGCCGTCGGGTTCGACGTGTCGTAGTAGGTCGACCTGCCGTCGTCGAAGACGGGGACGCCGCGCTGCGACTTGATCTTGGTGGCGACATCGGCCTTGTGCAGCGTGACCGAGTCCGTGGGGTACCAGCTGAACGGCGAGTCGTAGGCCTGGATGCGGTTGCGCATCAGCGTGCCGTCGGACCACTTCAGCTGCGTCGGGTGCGAGTCGATCGGCAGGATCAGACCCTCACCGGCGTGCTGGCTGGTGTTGTCGTCCGCCTGCGAGGTGTCCCACTTCCAGATCAACAGGCCGTTCTGGTAGGCGTAGTGCTCCACCCAGTCCGGACGGGTCGTCGAGAAGCCGAAGTTGTACGGGCCGACCTTCAACACCTTGTCGTACGACACGTATTGACGGTTCTCGGCGATGTAGTACTGCGCGTAGTCGTCCGTGAAGGACGCGCCGATGCGCGAGAAGCCCTTCGCGGTCCACGCGGCGTCCGCGGCCTCGGCGTTGTCGGAGAAGAGGGTCGCGCCGTCGGCGGTCACCGTGATCTCGTCGGCCGCGAAGCCCTTCTGCGCCACACCGCTGTCGGTCTGGTAGCGGAAGCGCACGTCGATCTTCTGGCCCGCGTAGGCGTCCAGCGGGTACGTCAGCTTCTGGTACGCCGCCGCCGTGCCGGTGAGCGCGGGGTTGCCGCTGCCGTCACGCGGGATGGCGGAACCGTCGGCCAGCGTGCCGTCGATCGCGGTCCAGGTCGCGCCGCCGTCCTTCGACACCTCGGTGTAGAGGTAGTCGTAGTCGGCCTCGATGTCGTAGTAGCCGTCCAGCGTGAGAGACGCGGCCGACTTCCCGGTCAAGTCCACTGTCCGGGAAAGGGTGTTGCTCAGATCGTTGCCGCTGCCGCTCCACCACTGCGTGGCGCCCTGCGCCGGGGTGACCACCTGCGTGGTGACCTCCTTCTCCGGCAACTGCACCACCAGCGCCTGCGCGTTCTTGGTGTTGTACTCCGCGACGCCCAGCGTGTGCTTCGACTTGACGCCCGCCTTGGCCACGTCGTAGTCCAGCCAGCCCAGTTGGAGCTTGTCCCAGGCGTTCATGTCGCCGGGCAGGTTGCCGATGGCGTCCTTGCCGGTGCCGAGCCAGGAGCCGGACGACATCAGCGTCCAGAAGCCGGTGGAGTTCTCGCCGCCCGCGGTGTCGTACTCGTCGGGCAGGCCGAGGTCGTGGCCGTACTCGTGGGCGTAGACGCCGAGTCCGCCGTTCTCCGGCTGGATGGTGTAGTCGCCGACCCAGATGCCGCTGTCGCCGACCTGGGTGCCGCCGAGCTTGTTGGTGCCCGGGCCGGTGGCGCCGGCGTCGGTGCCGAAGGCGTACCAGCGGTGCGCCCAGATCGCGTCCTCGCCCTGCGCGCCGCCGCCGGCCGACTCGTCCTCACCGGCGTGCACGATCTGGAAGTGGTCGATGTAGCCGTCGGGCTCGTTGAAGTTGCCGTCGCCGTCGTAGTCGTAGCGGTCCCACTGGTCGAACTGGGCCAGCTCCGTCTTGATCTCGGCGGCCGTGTCACCCGCGGCCTCGCGCTGGGCGACCCAGGCGTTGACGCCGTCCTGGACCGCGTACCAGGCGCCGGTGGGGGCGTCGTTGGAGCCGTAACGGGCCTCGTTGTAGGGGACCTTGACCCAGTCGGTGACCTCGCCGTCGACCGAGTAGCGGCCCGAGGACTGCTTCTCGTAGTACTTCTTCAGCGACTCGGTCTTCTTGCCGGTGCCGAAGTACAGGTCCTGGAAGTGCGCCTGGTTGTAATCCGCCTGCCAGGCCGTGGAGTTGTCCTTGGTACGGTCCGGCGCGGCTATCTGGTTGTGCAGCGGGCCGACGGTGCCGCCGTAGCGGGTGTCCACCTTGTCGCCGAACTCGACCAGGATGGTGAAGATCTTGTCGGTCTTCTCCCGGCCCAGTTCGACGTACTTGCTCTTGCCGCCCTTGCTCTTGAGCTGGACGACCTGCGAGCCGTTGCGGTCCTTGACCGACGCCTTGCCGGATATGACCTGGTTCAGGGCCTCTTGGCGCTGCGCGTCCTGCGTCTTGCTCAGCGGGCCGTCGAGGTCGTGCTCCTTCTGTGCGACCGGTGCCGGGTCGTGCCGGTCCACGGTGGTGGACTTGGCCGAGGTGCTGGCTTCCGCCACGGCGAACGTCGAGAACGTGGCGGTGGCCGCCGCGAGGGCCACGCCCACCGCGGCCGCTCTGAACGTCCAGGGTCTGCTGGTCACTTGAGGTCCTCCCCTGCGTACCCGACCGCGCGGAAGGGGGGGTCCTGGAAGTCATGGAAGGTCCGCGCGCGGTGTACGCGTGATAGTCAAGTGACGTTATTTGACTAGAGGTTTACGAGAAAAGACAGACCTTGACTTGAGCAGGACAAGTGCACTATGCGAAGCCGGGGTCCGCTTTACGGACACGCACGGGCGACTCGAGGCTCGCTCAACAGGCGCGTGCATCCGTCCACTTGGTGGACGGTATGACTCCGTGCGCCCCCCATGCTCCGGAGCTGTGTGTTAGGTCATGCTTACTGCACGTTCCACTCGGGCATGCAGGCGAATAGAGTCGATTGGCGGATCGCCCGGAACCCGGCGGAAAGCCAGGCCGACATCCTTGTCGCACCCCCCTTTCACAGCTCCCCTCCATCGCCTAACGAGGACTCGATTGCCATGCCTCGTCCGACCGCCGCACAGCTCGCCTACGGTTCGTTCACCGTGATCTTCTCGACGCTCGCCATGCTGCTGCTGTCACAGACGAACTCCGGTCTGGGGATCGCGGTCATCGCATGCGCGGCGCTCGCCCTCGGACTGCTCGTCTCCCTGACGGTGCCGCAGCCGAAGGCCCGCGCCCGGACAGCGGCCAGGGCCGCCGTCCAGACCGCGGTCCCCGCCCCCGTTCCGTCCCTTCCGCAGCAGGCACGGGTGTCGGTACGGCGGGAGACCGTCTCCGCCGCCGCCGTGTCGTCCGCGCAGCCGGTACGGGAGCGGAGCACTCCCTAGACCAAGCACAAGCCCAGGCTCAAGCGCACGCTCGACCACGCGAATCGGCGGGTCCGTTGACGACGGACCCGCCGATCGCTGTGTACGGCCCGGGAGTCGGCCCCCGGTCACCTCAACGCGTGCTGACCACCACGGTCTTGGCCGCCTTGTCGTGCAGCCCCTGCTTGTACGGCTTGTCGAAGAAGCTCCAACCGCCGCTGATCGCCGTCCAGATGCAGGCGCAGCAGAACGCGAACGGGATCCACAGCACCGCCGCGCGGATCAGGTTGGTCTGCACGGACGGCGTCGACCCGTTGTCGAGGTTGGCCACGCGCAGGCCCAGCCACTTCTTGCCCAGCGTCTGCCCCGACTTGGCGAGCATCACGGTGTCGTAGCCGATGTAGAGCACGGCCGCGACGAGCGACTGCCCCAGCGACTTGGCGTACGACGCGCCGTCGGAGCCGACGTCGTACTCGTGGACGCCGAAGGCCCAGGTGACCAGCCAGACGACGATGCCGACGAGGATCATGTCGATGATCCTCGCGAGCGTGCGGCGGCCGCTGTCGGCGAGCGGGGGCATGCCGGCGAGGGGGTCGGTGGGGTACGAGCCGCCACCGTAGGGGTCACCGCCACCGCCGCCGTACGGAGGGGGCTGGTTCCCGTAGGACGGGTCGTACGGTGAGCCCGATCCCTGGCCAGGAGGGGGCTGCTTCCTGAACGGGTCGTCTTCCGGCGGCTGCTGGCCGGAGCCCGGAGGCGGTTCGGTGCTCATGGGCCGAGTCGACCGCGAACCGTGCGACTTCGCATCCGGCGAGCGGCCGTCCGGGGTACGGAATCAGGTCCCCCGGATGCCGTACCCCGCTATCCCGCCACGAACGTATGTGCTGCCTTGTCGTGCCAGCACTGGCGCCAGGGCCGGTCGAACAGGCACCAGGCGACCCCGACGATCCCGATGCCGAGCAGCCCCGGGACGCTGTACACGAGCCAGCGGCGCAGCGCCCCGCCGAAGCCGGGCGGCTCGTGGCTCTCGATGCCGCGCACCTCGAGACCGCAGAGCTTCTTGCCCAGGGTGCGGCCCCACTTGGCGGTGGGCAGCGCCTCGTAGAGAACACCGAAGACGAGGATCACGGCGAGGACGATGCCCAGGTAGGCGCCCGTCGTGCCGTCCAGCAGCCAGACCGTCTCGGTACGGCCGGAGAGCTTGGCCGCGTCGATCTTCCCGTCGAGGTGGTCGACCGCCTTGGTGCCCAGCGGTACGGCGGCCACGGCGGTGACCGCGCCGAGCACGACGGTGTCCACGAGCCGGGCGAGCAGCCGCTTGCCGAGCCCCGCGGGCCGCGCCGCCGACTGCCGCCGGGCCGCCGCCTGGAACACGTCCTCCACGGGAGGCTTCCAGGGCGCTACGGCACCTTCCTCGTCCCCCGCCAGCCGGTGCACCTGCTGCGCCCAGGAGGGCTGTCCGCCGCCGGCACCGCCCGCCATGGGCATCCCCGCGGCGGCGGACAGCCCTCCTGGGC
>NZ_JAENRY010000365.1 GCF_016612545.1 Streptomyces sp. MBT65
CAACTCGCCGACCGGGCCGCCGCGTTGACGTACTACGGGGTTCTCTCGCTCTTCCCCGCGCTGCTGGTCCTGGTCTCACTGCTCGGCATCGCCGGCAAGTCGACGACCCAGCAGGTGCTGGACAACATCGAGAAACTGGCTCCGAGTTCGGCCCGGAACATCATCGGCGACGCCGTACGCCAGCTCCAGACCACCGGCGGCCTCGGCTCCGTCGTGGCCGTGGTCGGCATCGTGGTCGCGGTCTGGTCGGCCTCCGGCTACATCGCCGCGTTCATCCGCAGCGCCAACGTCGTCTACGACATGCCCGAGGGACGCCCCGTGTGGAAGGTGCTGCCGATCCGGGTCGGTGTCACGGTGGTGCTGCTCGTCCTGACGGTGGTCAGCGCGCTGATCGTGGTGTTCACCGGCAGCCTCGCTCGCGCGGCCGGCTCGGCGCTCGGCATCGGGGACGCCACCCTGAGGGTGTGGTCGATCGCGAAGTGGCCGGGACTGGTCATCCTGGTCATGGCGATGATCGCGATCCTGTACTGGGCGGCACCGAACGTGAAGGGCCGCGGCTTCCGCTGGATCACCCCGGGCAGCGTGCTGGCCCTGCTCGTCTGGATGCTCGCCTCGGCGGGCTTCGCGTTCTACGTCGCCCACTTCGCGTCGTACAACAAGACCTACGGCACGCTCGCCGGCGTGATCGTCTTCCTGATCTGGCTGTGGATCAGCAACATAGCGGTCCTGCTCGGCCTCGAATTCGACGCGGAACTGGCCCGCCAGCGTGCCGTGGCCGGAGGGCTCCCGAAGGACGAAGAGCCGTATCTCCCGCCCCGTGACACCCGAGCCTGGAGCAAGGAGGACCACCGCCGGACGGAGTGACGCCGCTCGTGACGGGGGTGGTGGCCGAGCGCACGTACGACGCTTCTCCGCTGCGAACGGGACCCGTGATCACGCGGAACCCGAGCCCCAACGCCGACGCCTCTGGTCCTCGCTGCGCCTGCTTCCCGACGTCCCACCGCCGGACAACTGGTGCGGGGTGAGCCGCTCGCTCTCGTCCTTCGCGCGCGGCACCTCGTCGGGCTCGCGCATCTCCTGGATCTCGCCGGTCGGCCCGGACTCGGGCAGCCGGGGCTGCTCCTCCGGGCGCGGCGGCGCGGACTCCCGCCGACGGGCCTTCATTCCGAACCGTACGGCCCAGATCAGCCCGACGACGAGGATCAGTCCGGCGACCGCCGGAAAGACTCCGAGGGCCGCTCCGCTCGACGCGGCCAGTTCCATGCTCGGTGTGTTCATCACTGCCGGGTACCCCGGGGACACCGGGAGAATCTCGCCCATCTGGCGTGCCGTGCCACCGCACACGTGCTCCGCGGCGTCGGCGGCGGGACGGAGGTACCTCCGGAGGCTCGGGCACCACCAACGCTCGGCGCACCGACGTACGCGGACACGATGGGCGGCTCGGCGCCCACGCCCCACTGGTCACATCAGGAACCGGCGATGTCCCGATGCAGAAGGGAGACGTTTGTTCGGGCTCGTTCGGCGCACACGAAGAGCTGACACAGCCTTTGTCCGAAGAAGAGGAAGCGGAGACACACCATGGGAATCATCGCGTGGATCATCATCGGTCTGCTCGCAGGCGCCATCGCCAAGATGCTGATGCCGGGCAAGGACCCCGGCGGCATCATCGTCACCATGCTCATCGGCATCGTCGGCGGTCTGCTCGGCGGCTGGCTCGGCAAGGTGGTCTTCGGCGTCGACTCCATCGACGGGTTCTTCGACATCTCCACCTGGATCGCCGCGATCGTCGGCTCCTTCATCCTGCTTCTCGTCTATCGCCTCGTCACCGGCAACCGGCGCTCCCACCGCCACGCCTGACCGACCGACGGCACACGCCCGCACCACCTCAACGGCTCCCTTCTGTCTCACAGGACGGGAGCCGTCGGCGTGCCCGGGGCTTCGACGAAGGGCGACCAGTGCATGTCGGTCATGCCATGCGGGCCTCCTTCGTGAGCCTCCTCGAGCCGTACTACGGCGCCGCGGCCACGTCGCGCCGTGGATGGCGGCCGTGCTGGTGGAGTCGACGGTGTACCGGTCGCTCGCGCGCGGCCTGCGGCAGCTGGCGGCGATCGCGGTGGGCACGGCGTTCGCCGGCGGTAAGTGGTCGGAGACGCCCGCGTTGTCGAGGAGGACCTCGACGCCCCAGCTTCAGTCGTTCTCGCGGTCGCCGGGGTCGGAGTATCGGTCCCACCGTTTCGTCGCGCCGTTCCCACAATGAGGTCCGGTCACTGGCTGGTGTCCGGTCTCACCGTTTCGCAGGGAAACCCGGGACAACGGATACCCCTTCGCCTGCGTGCAGCCGTTCGCCCGCCTGCACCCGTCGAAAAGCGGCCGGAACGGAAGGCGCTGGAGGCCGCGGGTTTCCCTGCGAAACACCGATCGCTCCGGCCGCACGGATACTCCTGCCCCACACATACGCCCCTACCGACCAGATCGGTGAATTCAGCGGATCAGCGTCCGCCGGGGCATGCCGAAGGGCCCCGCCGACCGTGGTCGACGGGGCCCATGAGGCGGGTTTTCTACCAGCGGTACCAGCGGCCCTTACGGCCACCGCTCCCGGCGGGCCGGACCACGAAGCCCAGCGCCCAGACCACCAGCACGATGACGGCGATCCACCACAGGGCCTTGAGAGCGAAACCGGCGCCGAAAAGGATCAGCGCGAGGAGCAGAACTACAAGCAGGGGAACCATGTTTTATCAACCTCCGCCCCTTCATCTGCCCTGCGTTTCCCGCTTCACGCCCTGGAATTTCGAGCGCATATTCCTGCGATTCCAGGGAATTCGGATTCCCCGTCGGGCGGCCGGAAGAGGGCCCAGGAGTAGTGTGGTGAAAACCACCGTGCCGAGCGTTCCAACCCCCGACGGACTGGCGGGGCCTCGCCGAGACGGATGCGGTCGGAGCGCACAGAAAGCGTTCATCCTGCTGTTGCACCTGAGGCGGCGCCATGACGCCCACCGGGAACGTCGTCGAAGCACTGCCGTGGATCGAGGACGCCGACAAGGTCGCCCCGAAGGATGCGCGGGTGTTGTCCCGGCTGTTCCTGGACCGGCTGCCCTCGCTGGAAGAGGGCACCGGCGAGTATCAGTACGTCCGCAACACCCTGATCGAGATGAATCTGTCCCTGGTCAGGTTCGCGGCCCGCCGGTTCCGCAACCGGGGCAGCGGCGACATGGAGGACGTCGTCCAGGTCGGCACCATCGGTCTCATCAAGGCCATCGACCGCTTCGACCTGACCCGCGAGGTCGAGTTCACGTCCTTCGCGATCCCGTACATCACCGGCGAGATCAAGCGGTTCTTCCGCGACACCACCTGGGCCGTCCACGTCCCCCGACGCCTTCAGGAACTCCGCGTCGACCTCGCCAAAGGCAAGGAATCACTCACCACGACGCTCGGCCACAGCCCGACCTTGAAGGAACTCGCCGCCCATCTCGGGCTGACCGAGGACGAGGTCGTCGAGGGGCTCGTGGCCGCCAACGGCTATGTCGCCGGCTCCATCGACACCCCGGGCGGCGACACCGAGACCGGCGAATGCGGGCCGACGTACACGGACACCATGGGAGTCGACGACCCGGCCCTGGAGCTGTTCGAGGACCTGAACGCGCTCGGCCCGCTGCTCCGGCAACTCGACGAGCGGGAGCGGACCATCATCGAGATGCGCTTCGGCCAGGAGCTGACCCAGGCACAGATCGGCAGCGAGCTGAACGTCTCCCAGATGCAGATCTCCCGTCTGCTCAACCGCATCCTGGCCAAGCTCCGCACCGGTCTCCTGGACGCCTAGTCCCCCGCCAACCGCGCTGTCGCCCCTAGCGAACGGGGCGGCTGCCGGAGCGCCGGGACCAGCGCACGGCGACGAGGGCCAGGGCCGCCACGAGAACCGCGATGCCGATCACCAGCAGGTAGCCCAGGCCGTTCGCGGTCACCCCGACGATTCCCAGTACGAGGGCGATCAGAAGAAGCAGCAGGAAGAGAACCATCACGGAACACCACCTTCAGATGTGGGGTCGAACGCGGGTCAGCGACGCGCGAGTTGCCGCTCGCCGCCCGCGCCGGGCCGGTAGTCCATGCCGTAGTGCTGGAAGATCGCTTCCTCTCCCTCGGCCGGCAGGATGTCGTCCGTGCCGATCGACGGTGCCTTCTTCACCTGCGCCTTCGCGTAGGTGACCTTGACGTAGTCGGGTCCGAGGACCGCGTCACCAAGGGGGACGAACGCCAGTCGCTGACGCGTGGGCAGTCCGATGCGGACCGTGGCCATGGCCGACTCGTCGGTGGCGGTGTCCACGTAGATCGATTCGAGTACGCCGATCCTGTGCCCCTCGGAGTCGACGACGTTGCGGTTGCGCCACTCGCGGATATCGGCCGCGTGGATCGTGGTCATGTTCTGTCTCCTGAGCCGCTGATACAGAACGGGTGCCCCGGAGATCGACGATGACACCATCACCGAACCCGGCAAAAGGTGCGCTTCAGGTGGGTCGGACGCGATGCCGGGGGTAGCCGGACCGTGGGAGCCGATCGGCTTTCGGTATTCCACCGGCGAGAACAGCCCCGCATTCCGCGGGACGTGCCGGACAAGGCGCCCGCGCCGCCGTCCCGGCCACCACCGACCACGTGCTGGAGAGCGTCGAGGAGCACCACGTCGTGCTGTGGACGCTGTCCGAGCCGGCGGGCCTGGACCCGGCAGAACCGACCACCGGCCTTTCCGAGGAGCGACGGCATGACGAGTGAGCAGTCCGGCAACACGACCTCATCGGGCCGGTCCGTGACGATGCCCGTGGCGGACGGCGCCGGGTGGGACCCGGTCGACGTGCGGGCGGTGGACACCGCCCGCGTACTGGCCGCCGACGCGGTGCAGAAGGTCGGCAACGGCCATCCCGGCACGGCGATGAGCCTCGCCCCGCTGGCGCACCTGCTGTTCCAGAACGTCATGCGGCACGACCCGGCCGACGACCAGTGGCTGGGCCGCGACCGGTTCGTGCTCTCCTGCGGTCACTCCAGCCTGACCCTCTACATCCAGCTCTACCTGACCGGCTACGGCCTTGAACTGTCGGACCTGGAGGCGTACCGCACCTGGGGTTCGGCCACCCCCGGCCACCCCGAGCACCGGCACACGCGCGGCGTGGAGATCACCACCGGCCCGCTGGGCCAGGGGCTGGCCAGCGCGGTCGGCATGGCGATGGCGGCCCGGCGGGAGCGCGGTCTGCTCGACCCCGACGCCGAGCCGGGCGGCAGCCCCTTCGACCACCACGTCTACGTCATCGCCTCCGACGGCGACATGATGGAAGGCGTCACCGCCGAGGCGGCCTCGCTCGCCGGCCACCAGGAGCTGGGCAACCTCGTCGTCTTCTACGACTCGAACCACATCTCGATCGAGGACGACACCGACGTCTCCTTCAGCGAGGACGTCCCGGCCCGTTTCGCGGCCTACGGCTGGCACGTGCAGACCGTCGACTGGACCCGCACGGGCGAGTACGTCGAGGACGTGGACGCCCTGCTGGCCGCGGTGCGAGCCGCCCGCGAGGAGGACGGCCGACCCTCGCTGATCATGCTGCGCACGCTGATCGGCTGGCCCGCGCCCACCAAGCAGAACACCGGCAAGGCCCACGGCTCCGCACTCGGCGCGGACGAGGTCGCCGCGACCAAACGGCTGCTCGGCTTCGACCCCGAGCGCGACTTCGTCGTAGTGGACGCGGTGCTGGCCCGTACCCGGCTGGCCGCCGAGCGCGGGCGGCGGACGCATGCCGAATGGGACGAGGCGTTCGCCGCTTGGCGGACGGACAACCCCGAGCGGGCCGAACTGCTGGACCGGCTGCGGGCGCAGCGGCTGCCGGAGGGCTGGACCGACGCGCTGCCCGAGTTCGCGGCCGACCCGAAGGGGATGGCCACCCGTGCCGCGTCGGGCGAGGTGCTCAGCGCGCTGGCGCCGGTGCTGCCGGAGCTGTGGGGCGGCTCGGCCGACCTGGCCGGGAGCAACAACACCACCATGGACGGTGAGCCGTCCTTCGTGCCCGCCGACCGCCAGACCAAGGACTGGAAGGGCGGCCCCTACGGCCGCACCCTGCACTTCGGCATCCGCGAGCACGCGATGGGCGCGATCCTCAACGGCATCGCCCTGCAGAGTCTGACCCGCCCCTACGGCGGTACGTTCCTGACCTTCTCGGACTACATGCGCCCGGCCGTCCGTTTGGCCGCGCTGATGAAGCTGCCCACCACCTATGTGTGGACCCACGACTCCATCGGCCTCGGCGAGGACGGCCCCACCCACCAGCCCGTGGAACACCTGGCCTCACTGCGCGCCATCCCCGGCCTGGACGTGGTCCGCCCCGCCGACGCCAACGAGACCACCGCCTGCTGGCGTACCGTCCTCGAACACCGGGACCGCCCGGCCGCACTGATCCTGACCAGGCAGAACGTGCCCGTGCTGGACCGCGGCAGCGGTGCCTGCGCTCCTGCCCGGGACGCGGCCCGCGGCGGATACGTCCTCGCCGACACCGCGCACGGCACCGCGCCGGACGTCATCCTGGTCGCGACCGGCTCCGAGGTGCACATCGCCCTGGAGGCGAGCGGGCTGCTGATGGCCGACGGCCTCGCGGTGCGGGTCGTGTCGATGCCGTGCCGGGAGTGGTTCGCCGCGCAACCCCCGGCCTACCAGGACGAGGTCCTCCCGCCCTCCGTGCGGGCGCGGGTCAGTGTCGAGGCCGCGGTGGGGCAGGGCTGGCGCGATGTGGTCGGCGACGCCGGGCGGATCGTGAGCCTGGAGCACTACGGCGCCTCCGCCGACTACGAGCGCCTGTACTCCGAGTTCGGCATCACCCCCGAGGCCGTCGCCGCGGCCGCCCGCGACAGCCTCCAGGACGCCGACCGCGCCCCGCGCCCCGGCGGCCACCGCCAGACCTCCACCCCCACCGAGGGCGGCACCGGGGACCGTCCCTGACAGCCCGCGTGCGGCGGAGGTCAGGTGCCTGCTCCGCACCGCCGCACACGAATGGCCCGTCCGGCTTCCTCCGCGCCCGGCCCCCGCCCGCAGGAGTCTTCCGAAACGCCCGTCTCCGCAGGGGACGGGCGGGCCGCGCGGCTCTCGCGTGACCGACCCCAAACACCTCCTGGAGGTTCGTATGTCCGACGCCACCGCGATGCCCGACG
>NZ_JAENRY010000366.1 GCF_016612545.1 Streptomyces sp. MBT65
CCGGTATCTGGTTGACCGCGCTGCCCCGCACCTGCCGCACCCCTTCCGCTATCCCGTTCATACCGTGCAGATACGCCTCCCCGAGCTGTCCCCCGTGCGTGTTGACCGGCACCCGCTCCTCGGCCACGAAGTCCGCCGCCTCGCCCCGCCCGCAGAAGCCGAACTCCTCCAGCTGCATCAGCACGAACGGCGTGAAGTGGTCGTAGAGGATCGCCACGTCCATGTCCTGCGGTCCGAGCCCCGCCGTCCGCCACAGTTGCCGTGCGACCACGCCCATCTCCGGGAGGCCGGTCAGGTCGTCGCGGTAGAAGCTGGTCATCTGTTCCTGTGCCCGCCCGGCGCCCTGGGCCGCCGCCGCGACGACCGCGGGCGGACGGGGCAGATCGCGGGCCCGCTCCACCGAGGTGACGACGATCGCCTGGGCGCCGTCCGTCTCCTGGCAGCAGTCCAGGAGACGGAGCGGCTCCACGATCCAGCGCGAGGCCGCGTGCTCGGCGAGGGTGATCGGTCTGCCGTGGAAGTACGCCGCCGGGTTCGTCGCCGCGTACTTGCGGTCCACCACCGCCACCTGCCCGAACACCTCCGGTGTCAGGCCGTACGTGTGCAGATAGCGCTGCGCCGCCATCGCCACCCACGACGCCGGCGTGAGCAGCCCGAACGGCAGCGACCAGCCGAGCGCCGCGCCCTCCGCCGACGGCTCCCGATGGGTCACCCCGGAGCCGAATCTGCGCCCCGACCGCTCGTTGAAGGCGCGGTAGCAGACCACCACCTCGGCGACCCCCGTCGCCACCGCCAGCGCCGCCTGCTGGACGGTCGCGCAGGCCGCGCCGCCGCCGTAGTGGACCCGGGAGAAGAAGGACAGCTCGCCGATCCCGCAGGCCTGGGCGACGGTGATCTCCGGGTTGGTGTCCATCGTGAACGTGACCATCCCGTCCACGTCCGCCGGCGTCAGCCCCGCGTCGGCCAGCGCGGCCCGCACCGCCTCCACCGCCAGCCGCAGCTCGCTGCGCCCCGAGTCCTTGGAGAACTCCGTCGCCCCGATCCCGACGATCGCGGCCCGTCCGCCGAGGGTGTCGCGGGTGCGGGCGCTCATTCCCCGGCCTCCCTCGGCACGGTCACCGTCACCGTGCCGGTCACATGTCTGCCGATGCCGTTCGCCCCGACCACCCGCACCGTCGCGGTGTCGCCGTCCGTCTCCTCGACCCTGCCCGTCAACACCATCGTGTCGCCCGGGTAGTTGGGGGCGCCGAGCCGTATGGCCACCCTGCGGAGCGTGGCCCCCGGTCCGAAGTGGTCCGTGATGTAGCGGCCCACCAGGCCGTTGGTCGTCAGGATGTTCATGAAGATGTCCGGGGAACCCTTCTGCCGTGCCGCCTCCGCGTCGTGATGCACGTCCTGGTAGTCCCGGGAGGCGACCGCTCCGGCGACGATCAGCGTGCGGGTGATCTCGATCTCCAGCGGGGGCAACTCCTCACCTGCCCTCATGACCGCGCCTCCTCCTCACCGACGATCAACTCCCCCAGTTCCTGGAGCACCTCGCCCCCGCAGCCCAGGTACGCGTCCAGCTGCCGGCCCCACAGGAAGTGCCGGTGGACCGGATGGTCCAGGTCGGCTCCCGCACCGCCGTGCAGATGCTGACCGGTGTGGACGACACGGCTGCCCGCCTCGGACGCCCACCAGGCGGCGGTCAACGCGTGCGTGGCATACGGCAGTCCCGCGTCCCGCCGCCAGGCCGCCTCGTACGCCGTCACCCGGATCGCCTCGACGTCCATGTGCGCGTCGGCTGCCCGGAGTTGGACCGCCTGCCGCGTGGCCAGCGGGCGCCCGAACTGCTCCCTGGTGTTGACGTGCGCCACCGCCCGGGCGAGCGAACCCGCGCAGACCCCGGCCTGGAGACCGGCGAACGCGGTGCGGGCGGTGGCCAGAACGTCCGTGTAGGGACCGGCAGTCGGAGGGCGGGAGCGAGACCGGTGGACGTCGGCACCGAGCCGCTCCGCCGAGGCCCCGTCGAGGGTCAGCCGCCCCGCCGACCAGGGCGCCGTCAGCTCCACCGCCTCGACGCGCGCGGCCTCCGCGACCGGCGTCAGCCACAACTCCCGCTCCTCGTCGGCGACAAGGACATGCGTGGCGTCGCGCAGCCAGGGCACGACAGGAACCGTGCCGGTCAACTCACCCTGCGCCGAGCCCCGTTCAGCCTCACCCCGTACACCTCTCGCCCGCACACCCCCCTGCGCCGGAAACGCCCCGCACACCACCACCGACCCGTCCCCGATCCCCGGCAGCAACCGCTCCCGCTGCTCGGGTGAACCATGGGCCGCCACCGCCAGCAGCCCGTACACACAGGTCGACGCGAAGGGCACCTGCGCGGTCGTCCGCCCCTGTTCCTCCAGGAGGAGCACGAGGCCGAGCAGGCCCAACTCCTCGACGGCACCGACCAGTCCGGCCGCGCACAGGGCCTTCCACAGCTCGGGGTCGCCGTCCGTGCCGGCCGCCGTGAGCCGCTCGGGTGTCGCGAGGTCGCCGAAGATCCGGGCGGCCAGGTCACGGGCCGCCGCCTGCTCCTCCGTGGGCGTGAAGTCCATGTCAGCCCGCCTCGCCCTCTCGGCCTTCCTGGACCCGGAAGACGGGGAGCACCAGGGGGTCGCCGCCCGACCCGTCGCCGCCCAACTCGTCGCCGTGCGGCTGCGGTTCGTCGTACCGCCGGAATTCGAGTCGCACCGGCAGCCCGATGCGGACCTTGTCGTACGGCACCCCCACCACGTTGCTCACGATCCGCACGCCCTCGGCGAGTTCGATCAGGCCGACCGCGTACGGGGGATCGAAAGCGGGGAAGGGCGGGTGGTGCATCACCACGTACGAGTAGACCGTGCCCTCGCCGCTCGCCTCGACGGTGTCCCAGTCCGGGCCGCCGCAGGCGTTGCAGCCCGGGAGCCAGGGGTGGCGCAGCGTTCCGCAGTCCGTGCAGCGCTGGATGAGGAGTCGGTGCCGTCGCACGCCCTCCCAGAAGCCGGCGTTGTCCCGGTTGATCACGGGGCGGGGGCGCCGGGCCCGCTTCTCTTCCGGCTTCCCCTTCGGGCGGGCGGGGGCGTACTTGAGGATGCGGAAGCGGTGGGTGCCGACGAGGTCCGGGCCGACCCGGACGTCCATGCGGGTCGTGACGAAATACCCCGTGCCCAGCTTCGTCGTCTTCCGCTCCGACACCGACTCGATGACCGCGTCGAACGTGACCTCGTCGCCCGGCCGCAGGGGCCGTAGATACTCCTGCTCGCAGTCGGTGGCGACCACCGAGGTGCAGCCCGCCTCGTCGAGGAGGTCGAACAGCTCGTCGTAGGCCCCCGTGCGACCCGTGTGTCCGGAGAGGCCGCCCATGGTCCAGGCCTGGAGCATGGTGGGCGGGGCGATCGCGTCCGGTCCCTCGTACGCCGGATTCGTGTCGCCCATCGCCTCGCACCAGTGCCGGATCATCGGCTCGTTGACGGGGTCACGGCCCGTGCCCGCGACGGCGGCCGCACGCCCTTCGTACGTCTTGAGCCGCGCCCCCAGCTCGTCGGTCATCGTGTTCACCGCCGCCCCCTCGTCATCCCGAGCCGCATCGTCGCGACGATCTCCCGCTGCACCTCGCTCACCCCGCCCCCGAACGTGTTGATCTGCGCCGCCCTGTTCAACCGCTCCAGCTCGCCGTCCCCGAAGACACCCGGCGATCCCGAACGCACCAGCCCTGCCAGGCCAGTCGAGCCGTCAGGTCCATACGGTCCATCCGATCCGACGGGTCCAACCGTCCCGACCCGTCCCACGGGCCCATCCGGCCAGACCGGTCCGGCCGTCCCGGCGACGTGCTGACATATTCGGTACACCGCCACCGTCGATTCGGTTCCCACGAATTTCACGCCGCTCGCGTCGCCGGGCGCCAGGCGGCCCGCCCCCACATCAGCCACCAAACGCCAGTTGAGCAGGCGTGTCGCCGCCAGCCGGGCATGTGCCTCGGCCAACTGGGACCGCACCCACGGCTCGTCGACCCGGCGCCGCCCCGTCACCGGATCGGGTGTGCGGGCGGCGGTCAGCACGGCCGTGTAGAAGTCCTCGGCCTGCATCCCGGTCGCGGCGAGGGCGACCCGCTCGTGGTTGAGCTGGTTGGTGATGAGGGACCAGCCCTCGTTCTCCGCGCCGACGAGGTTGCCGGCCGGGACGCGGACCCCGTCGTAGTACGTGGCCGTCGTCCGCTGCCCGCCCACCGTCTCGATCGGCGTCCACGAGAAGCCGGGCGCGTCGGTCGGGACGAGGACGATGGAGATGCCGCGGTGCTTGGGGGCCTCGGGGTCGGTGCGGCAGGCGAGCCAGATCCAGTCGGCGTTGTGGGCGTTGGAGGTGAAGATCTTCTGCCCGTCGATCAGCCAGCCGCCGCCGTCCTCACGCACCGCCCGGGTCCGCAGCGACGCGAGATCCGTGCCGGCCGACGGTTCGCTGTAGCCGATCGCGAAGACGAGTTCGCCGCGCAGGATGCCCGGCAGAAGGGCGGCCTTCTGTTCCTCGCTGCCGTACTTCATGAGGGTCGGTCCGACGGTGTTCAGGGTGACCATCGAGACGGGCGCGTTCGCCCGGTAGGCCTCGTCGAAGAACACGAACTGCTCGTCGGCGCCGCGCCCTTGACCGCCGTACTCGACCGGCCAGCCGAGCCCGAGCCAGCCGTCGGCCCCGATACGGCGCAACAGGGCCCGCTGCCCCTGGGGGTCGTCCATAGCGGGTGGGCCGTCGGGCATCAACTCGGCGAAGTAGGTGCGGAGTTCGGCGCGGAGCTGCTGCTGGCGGAGGGTGGGGGCGAGGTGCACGGCGGCGGACCTCCGGGGCGACATCGCAGGGGCGAGGGTTTCTGACTGTCCGTCAGATACCGTGCACTGTCAAGGTCGGTTCCGGAGAAGGGAGATCACGGAAAAACGCCTGCGCGGCGGTACCGAAGCACCACCGCGCAGACGCGTCACGACCCCAGAGAGCACACCTCAGGCACCCCCGCGCATCCCCGCGCGGAAGCCGGGCCCGGCTACCAGAAGTTGGCGAAGTTGACGGCGACGTTCTCGTTTCCCTGGTTGATGGCGGTGAACGCGGATCCGTTGACCTGGGCGGTGTTGCTCTGGTTCGAGGCCCCGGAGCCGACCGCCTGCTGCTGTGTGGTGGACGAGTTGCCCTTGTTGTCGTGTCCGACCCCGCTGCCGCTCACGGTCGCCACACCCGCGTTCGATCCGTTGCCCGCGATGGCGCCGTTGTCCGCCGCCGCGACGCCGGTGAAGAGGGCGGCTGCCAGCGGAAGGGCGGAGACGGCGGCGATGATGCGGGCGGTACGGATGCTTGCCATGTTGTTCCTCCAGAACAGGGTACGTACCGGCTCCGTGGCCGGACGTACATGAACTACGGCTTCAAGTACGGCTGCTACCAAGGCAGTTGGCCGACCACCTCGGTGTTGTGCACGACGTCGCGAGACCAGAGTTGCCCACCGGATCCCCGGCGAACCAGAGCGGAAGCGGTTATTCCCTCTGAAGCGTGATGACAAGTCGATAAACCCCCTTGGTTACCCAGAAGGTGTCATCCGTCGCAGTACGGACAGCTCGCCCCGGGCACCCCAAGAGGCGAAGCGTTCCTCCACATTTCCTGCCAATACGCCCTGCTCGGCGAGTCGCACCCTCTCCCCCTTCCCTTTTTCGAACACACGTACGAACATGGAGGCATGGCCACCACCGACCGGCAGGCCACAACGCTGGCCCTCGCACACGCCCTGTCAGCCGCCGAACGCGGACTGGCCGTGATCCCCCTGTCCCGGACAAAACTCCCGGCCCTGCGCTCCCCGCACCGCGACGACCTCGACCGAGGCCCAGGCACCGGTCCCGGTCCCGTCTCCAGTCCCGGCACGGGTCCGGGCCCCGACACCGGCCCCGGCGCAGACCCGGTGGGCGTGCCCTGCCACGGCGAGTGCGGGCGGCTCGGCCACGGGGTCTACGACGCCTCGACCGACCCCGCGCGCATCCGCGAACTGTTCGCCGCCGCGCCCTGGGCCACCGGTTACGGCATCGCGTGCGGGCTGCCGCCGCACCACCTGATCGGCATCGACCTCGACACCAAGTCGGGCACGGACTCGTCCTCCGCCCTGCGCGAACTCGCCCTCCGCCACCTGTTCACGATCCCCGAGACGGTCGTCGTCCTGACCCCCAGCGGCGGCCGCCACCTCTGGCTCAGCGGGCCGCCCGACGTGGTCGTCCCCAACTCCGCGAGCCGGCTCGCCCCCGGCATCGACATCCGCGGCGCCGGCGGCTACCTCGTCGGCCCCGGCTCCCGCACCGAACACGGCCTCTACGGCGCCGCGCCCGCCACGGCCCACCTCGCACCGGCAGCGTGCCCGCCCTCGCTCCTGCGCCTGCTGCTCCCACCGCCCCGCACCCACCACCCGACCCCCACCTCGACCGGCCAACACGGCCAGGGCCTGGTCCAGTTCGTCCTCGCGGCCCATGAGGGCCAACGCAACACCCGCCTCTTCTGGGCGGCCTGCCGCGCCTACGAGAACGACATCGGGCCGACGCTGATCGAGCCGTTGGTGGAGGCGGCGCTGGGCACGGGGCTGTCGGAGCGGGAGGCGCGGGCGACTATCGCGTCGGCGGCTCGGATGACGGGGCATCGGCCGTGAACTCCTCGGCAGCTACCGCGAGTTCAGGCTTCTCCACCCCATCGCAGGCCCGCGACGGGGGATGATCCCCTCATGCACATACGCCGAGAGGTCCACCGGGTCCGTCAGCTCCACCGGGTCCAGTGGTTCCGCTGGGTCCTGTGGGGGCTGTGGCTTGCGTGTCTGGCGTTCATCATCTGGTTCGTCACGGAGGCGGTCACGCTGTTCCTCGAGGCCGAGTCCTGGTGACATGCCGAGAGCCTCCGACCGTTTTCGCTGGTCAGAGGCTCTCATTCTGCGGTGGGTGTGGGATTTGAACCCACGGTCACATCGCTGCGACGACGGTTTTCAAGACCGTTCCCTTAGGCCGCTCGGGCAACCCACCTGCGCAGCCGCCCACCAGGGACGGAGCGGGTACAGCGTACCGGCACCGCGCGGGTCGCGGGGTGCGCGGTCCGGCTTCGGGGCCCGGGTGTGGCTACTCCGGTGTCGCGCCCGAGAAGTCGTACACGGCCCAGTCGGTGAGCAGGACGTACCCCAGCCGTCGGTAGAGGGCGTTGCTGGTGGGGTTGGCCGGGTTCGTGAAGAGGACGACGTCACTCGCGCCCGTGGCCAGCGCGGCTCTGCTCACCTCGGCCGTCACGGCGGCGGCGTAGCCGTGGCCCCGGAGGTGGCCCGGGGTGTAGACGGGGTCCACGCGGATCATGCCGCCGATCTTCGAGGTCGCGCCCGCGATGGACACCGGCGTGCCGTCCGGGGTCTCCCAGAACGTGAAGTGCTTGTCGGCGAAGCGGGTGTCGGCCCAGGAGTCGGGGAGGACTTCGTCGACGGCGGTGGCGAACTCGTGGCACCAGTGGGTGACTTGCTCGTGGTCCTCCTCGCCCGCGATCCGGGCCTGGCCCTCCGGGAGAGGTTCCGGTGGGGTGAGCGTGCCGAGTCGGTAGAGGTGGAGACGGACGCGGAGTTTCGACGTCGCGCCTGTGCGCCGTTGCCATGCCTCGGCGAACGCGGTCGCGGTGTTCTGGTCCGCGGTGACGTAGGGAAGGGCCTGCCCGAGATCCGCCAGGCGGGCGGCGAGGGTGTCGGCCTGGTCGGGGGTGAGGGAGGTGGGTGCCAGGCCACGGGACGGGAGGCGGTGGAAGACGGCCTCGACCTCGCCCGCTCGCTCCCGTCGGCCGAACAGGGTTGCCCCGTCGCCGTGTTGGGCCGAGCCGTGCGTTCTCAGTCTCTCCATCGCCGTCAACTGCGTGGTGTGCAGGGCGGGGCGCGAGCGCAGGAAGTCCCCGCCTCCAGCGAGGAAGTCGTCCAGGTCTTCGGTGAGGTGCCAGTCGGCCGGTCGCATGGTTCATGATTTCCCGTGCTGCGGGCGTGCGTCCGTGGTTCCTCCGCACCGCAGCGGCGCGCTTCCGGGGGGCCTCCGTACCGGTGCAGGCCCGCGTCCGTGGTTCCTCCAAACCGCCGCAAGCCCGCGTCCGCGATTCCTTCAAAACCGTCGCAAGCCTCCGTTCGTAATTCCTCCGCACCACCGCAGACCTCCGTCCAGGGTTCCTCCGCACCGGACCCGGCGCGGAACAGGGGCACCGCCCAGTGAGCGGCACCCCTGCCGACCCGCCTGTAACGGCACTACGGCCGCTGCATCACCCGGTCCACCACTGCGCTCGCGGCGACGTACGACCACTGGTCGTACGTCGTCCCGCCCGCCGTCCGCCGGTCGCGCATGCCGAGGTAGCGGTACGTCTTCGGGTCGAACACCAGGATCGGGCCGCCGTGCGCCCAGGGAGTGCCGGGGGCGCCGACGTACTGGATGCCGATGCCCTCGCGGCCGTCGGCGTCCTTCTGGTGGGGCAGGACCTTGATGCCGGGGACGGTGGCGAGCGCCTCGTAGGCCGCGGAGCGCAGGCCCTTCGGGAGGACGGGTGCGCGGAGCAGACCGGAGACGAAGACCTGGGTCATCGGCCAGTCGGCGGCCCTCATCGGCTGGCTGTAGTCCGGCTTTCCGCCCATGTCCCGCAGGGCGATCACCAACTTGCCCGGGTCGGTGGGCAGTTGCCTCAGCTCGGTCCACTTGGTCGGCGGCCAGGTGCCCTGGCCCGGCCGGTACACCGGGACCCACTGCTTACGGCCCAGTTCGCTGACGTAGGACTTCTTGGAGCCGTCGACCGAATTCCAGCTCTCGTCGACGTAGGTGCGGGTCCCACCGCCCTTGGTCGGGGTCTCCTTGATGATCTCCTTGGTGTAGATGAACTGGTCGTCGCGCGGGGCGATCGGCTTCTCGAGCCTGCGCTCCTCGGCCGCCGCGCCGTGCAGCACGGTGGTCGCGCTCACCGGCCGGGTGTGGGGCGAGGAGCTGTTGTTCCCTGCGACCAGCACGGTCGTGGCGACCGCCGCCGTCGCGACGCCGGCCACCGCCATGCGCAGGAACGGACGCCTCCCGACGGTCACTTGGGCGGCGGGAGCGCTCATCGTCTCGTAGAGGCGGAATCGGGCACGCGCGCGTGCGGCGTCCGTGAGCGGGGGCGTGTCCGCGTCCCACTCCCTCAAGGGCTCCAGTCCACGCATCAGTTCACTCATCGTCGGATTCCTCGGATTCGTCTCGGAAGGCTGTCGGATCGGATCCGCCCAATGCGTCGCGAAGTTTTCTGCGGGCCCTGTGCAGCCGTGACCGGACCGTCCCCACCGGTACCTCCAGGGCGCGTGCGACCTCCTCGTAGCCGAGGTCCGCCCACGCGACCAGCAGCAGCACGTCCCGGTGCCGGGCGGGCAACCGGGCCATGGCCAGGGCCAGTTCGCCGCGTACGGCCTGGGCGCTGACCTTCGCGGCCACCCGGTCGGCGACCGGGTCCTCGGAACCGGCGGCGGGTGCGGCCGACGGCAGCCGGCCGATCGCCTTCAGCCGTCGGGCCTCGGCGCGCCGGTGCCGGCCGATGAGGTTGGTCGCGATGCCGAACAACCACGGGCGGGCGTCGGGCAGCCGGGTGTCGTAGCGGAAGCGCTGTTGGAACGCGGTGGTGAACGTCTCCGCCATCAGGTCCTCGGCGACCTCCGTGCCAAGACGGCGCGCCGCGTAACGGTGCACCGGGTCGGCGTGGCGGTCGAAGAGCACGGCGAACGCCTCGGGCTCGTCCCACGACCGTTCGATCACCGAGGCGTCACTGATCGGGGCGGCACTGTCCTGCCCCACTCTGATGCCTGGTTCGACGGTCATCGGGGCTCCTCTCGTCCATGCGAACTCGCTGATGAAGATTGGGCTTTCACCCGTACTTCGCCGCAGGGAGGAATCGGGTTCCCTCGTGCTGCACGCACGCGTGGAGGTGGTGCACGCACGCGTGGAGGGCGCCCAACACGAACGGGCCGGGCGAGGAGAGTCCTCGCCCGGCCCGTCGGCCGATCTTGTGACGCTACGTCAGGTACGTCAGCTGTCGCCGACCCTCGACCCCAGGGTCAGGTCGGTCGTGTGCTCCGTACCGCCGCGCTTGTAGGTGATCTTCACCTTGTCGCCCGGCTTGTGGGTCCAGATCTCGCCGATGAGGGTCGGGCCGCTGTCGATCACCGAGTCGTCGAGCTTGGTGATGACGTCGCCGGCCTTGAGGCCCGCCTTGGCCGCCGGGCCGCCGGCCTCCACCGAGGAGGAGCCGCTGACGCCCTCGGCGGTGATCGTCGCTCCGGAGGTGCTGTCCTCCAGCGAGACCGAGGCGCCGATCTTGGCGTACACCGGCTTGCCGGTCTTGATCAGCTGCTGGGCGACGTACTTCGCCTGGTTGATCGGGATGGCGAAGCCCAGGCCGATCGAGCCGGACTGGCTGGTGCCGCTGAGGCCGCCGCTGCTGGTCGACTGGATCGCGGAGTTGATGCCGATGACCGAGCCCTGGGCGTCGAGCAGCGGGCCGCCCGAGTTGCCGGGGTTGATCGAGGCGTCGGTCTGCAGGGCGCTCATGTACGAGGCCTTGCTGGTGGAGCTGCCGTCGCTGGAGGCCACCGGGCGGTTCTTGGCGCTGATGATGCCCGTGGTCACCGTGTTGGACAGCCCGAAGGGGGCGCCGATGGCGATCGTCTCGTCGCCGACGGCCACCTTGTCCGAGTCGCCGAGGGCGAGCGGCTTCAGGTTGCTGGGGGCGTTCTTGAGCTTGATCACCGCGACGTCGTAGCCCTGGGCGTGGCCGACGATCTCGGCGTCGTACTTCTTGCCGTCCGGGAACGTCGCCGTGAGCTTGCCGCCGTCGACCGCGTCGGCGACGACGTGGTTGTTGGTGACGATGTGGCCCTGGGTGTCGAACACGAAGCCCGTGCCCGTGCCGCCCTCGCCGCTGGTGCTCTCGGCCTCGATGGTGACCGTGCTGGGCAGGGACTTGGCGGCGACCGCGGCGATGGTGCCCGGGTCGCGCTTCACGGAGGCGCTGCTGCCGGTGTCGGCGGAGACGGTGGTGGAGTTGCTGTTGTCGTCGTGGTCCTTGGCCAGGGTGTAGCCGAGGCCACCGCCCAGGCCGCCGGCCACCAGCGCG
>NZ_JAENRY010000367.1 GCF_016612545.1 Streptomyces sp. MBT65
GACCGCGCGCAGCCGCTCGGGGTCGTCGAGCAGACGGCGCAGTCGGGTCACGTGGTTGTGCAGGGAGGCGTGCGCGGACGCCGGCGGTGCGCCGCCCCACAGGGCGTCCTTGAGGGCGTCGACCGAGACCACCCGGCCGGGTTCCAGGAGCAGCGCGGCGAGCAGGGCCCGCACCTTGGGGCTGCCGACGGGTTGCACACCGTCGCCGTCACGGCCGTAGAGGACAGTCGTGCCCAGCAGTCCGAACCGCAGCTCGCACCGCATCACGCCGACCCGTCGCCCTTCCGCGCGGCCGCTCACGGCCGTGCTCCGCGGCGGAGGTCTCCGCCGTCCCTGGCGGATTTCCGCCCTGCTCACAGCGGTTTCCCGCCACCTTCTCCCTGCGTCCGGGAGCCGGAATCCGTTACCGTACCGGCTGTCTCCGGCGGTCGCCCCACGACTTCAGGCCACACTGCCCAGGGGCACCGGGCGCACCCTTGGCCACATGTTAGCGATCCGTTGGTGCGACCTGATGTGATCACTTCATCGGATCTGGCCCGACGGTGCGCGCGTACGACGCGCAACTCGGGGGAGTGTCGCCGTCGCGGCCGGGTCCGGGGACGCGAGAGGGCCCCGGTCGGCGGAGGTGAACGACCGGGGTCCTCGTCCCTTACGCAAGACCCGTGTCTCAGATGACGGGCGGGCGGCCCAGCCGGGTCAGCCGCCACACCGTGCGCCAGCGCATCGGGCGCCGCTCCCCCGCCGGTTCGCGCAGGCCCTCCATGAAGCCGCCGAACCAGGCCCGCAGTCCGGCGCGCGACCGCGTCCGTACGAGGGTGAGCAGCGTCCAGACGCCCAGGTGCACCGGGATCAGCGCGAGCGGGAGCCGGCGGCGGACCAGCCAGACGCGGTTGCGGGCGGTGACCCGGTAGTAGATGGCGTGCCGGGCGGGCGAGGTCTTGGGGTGCTGGAGGAGCAGCTCGGGGGCGTACAGGATGTGCCAGCCGGCGTCGGCGGCGCGCCAGGCGAGGTCGGTCTCCTCGTGCGCGAAGAAGAACTCGGCCGGCCAGTCGCCCGTCTCGGCGAGCATCGCCATGCTGAGCGCGTGCCCGCCGCCGAGGAACCCGGTGACGTATCCGCCCTGCATCGGGTCCCCCGCGCCGACCCGCGGCACATGGCGCCGCTGGGTCTCGCCGTGCTCGTCGGCGATCCGGAACCCGACGATGCCGAGGCGGGGTTGGGCCGCGTACAGGTCGTGGACGCGGCGCAGCACGTCGGCGTCGACGAGGAGACCGTCGTCGTCGAGTTCCACCACGACGTCCACGTCGCCGAACGCGCGGAGCCGGGCCAGGCCGACGTTGCGGCCGCCGGGGCAGCCGAGGTTCTCGTCGACGTCGATGGTGGTGACCTCGCCGGGGAGGGAGAGGCGGTCGGTGAACTCGGGGAGCCGGCAGCCGTTTCCGACGATCACGATGCGGGTGGGCGCGAGATCCTGCTTGGCCACGGACTCGAGGAGCGCGTCGACCTCGGCGGGCCGGTTTCCCATGGTCACCACGGCGACGGCGATCCTCGGCTGCACCACGTCGCTCACTCCATCCGGCACGTCTTTCGCTCCATCCGGCCATCCGGCGCTGCCCGCGCACCGACCGCGCGGCACTCGCCGTTCACCAAGATGTTTCCCTACATCGACCGGTTGCCCCAACTCACGTTCATTTTGCGGGACCTTTGTTCCGGCTTTGCCGGTTTTCCCGCCGTCGTACGAACTTCAGCCCCGACCAGTCGTCGCCGAGCGCGGCGACCTTCACATCGACGACACCGAGCGGGAGGAAGAGCTCGCGCAGACCGTTCTCGGTGATGTCGCTGACATGCCCGGCGGCCTTGCGGGGCCAGGCGATCCAGAGCATGGCGGCATCGGCGAGACCGAGAACCAGATCCGGGGCTTCCGCCTCCAGGTGCCGGCGTTCCTGGTAGAAGGCGACGGTGACGTCCGCGCCTCGGGGGCCGCCGGGGGTGACCTCGCAGTCGTCGGGAAGTCCGGGGATGGTCCAGTGGTCGGGGGCGTGGTGCAGGTGCACCTCGTGGCCGGGTTTGACGCCGATCTTCCTGGCGAGGGGGGTGGCGGAGTAACCCCCGGTCGCTGTCGGGGAGTTGGTCATTCCGTGCCCCTCTCGTCCGTCCGCATGTGCGGAAGGGTAGTTCGGGGTGTCCGCCGACGTCCCGCGACACCAGCGACGACGGCGCCCCGTCTCGATCGAGACGGGGCGCCGTGTTTCCGTACGGGTGGTGCGGGTGGTGCGGGTGGTGCGGGTGTCTCCGGGTCAGCCGGTGATGTCGAAGGTGGCGGCCTTGGGCACGAACGTCGTGTCGCCGTCCTTGGCGGTCGCGAGTGCCGAGACGTACCAGGTGCCCTTGGCCACCTCGGCGGCCTCCTTCTGGGTGACCTTGAAGGTGTAGGTGCAGCGCGAGGTGTCGTCCGAGGTGCTCTTGCAGGTGGCGGACTCGACGGACCGCAGGTCGGCCGAGGTCGGCTTCAGCTTCGAACTCGCGGGCCAGGCAACGACCTTGAGGCCGCGGATGCCCGAGTCGTCGCTGACGTCGACGGTGTAGGTGAAGGAGCCGGCGGCGTGCGCGGAGGGCGCGGTGTAGTGGGCCGAGCCGTGCTCCAGGGTCGGCTTCTCGGGGGCCGCGGAGGCGGCCGACGCGGCGAGTCCGCCGGCGACGACTGCGCCGACCGCGGCGACGCCGGCGAGGGAGAAGAGGAGCGTGCGCTTGGTGACGGACATGGGAGATCCCCCTGGGTGGTGTGGGTGGTGTGGGAGGCGGTGGTCGACCGCTTCCCTCGATGTGATCGAGCCTAGGAGCGGGACGGGGCCCGGTCCTCGGGCGGAAGGACGGTTGCCGCGTCGAACCAGAGATAGAGAGGCGGGGGACCGTAATCCCCCTTCAGCCTGAGCCGGGCCGTTCACCTGCGCCCCTAGCCTTTGGATGTCATGAAACGAACCGACGACCGGCTGCTCCCGGTCCTGCTGATCTGTGCCCAGGCCCTGGTGTGGCCGGGGGCTCCGCTGCTGCGCGGCACCGTGCCGAGCGCGGCCGACCTGCTCGTGGCCGCGCTGGTCGCCGGACCGGTGGCGGCCGCGCTCGCGCTGCGCCGCAGCCGCCCGGTGATCACGCTGATCGTGGTCGCCGCCGCCTGCGCGGTGGGCGCGGGCCCGCTGCCCACCGGCGCGATGGCGGTCCTCGGCACCGCGGGCGTCGCGCTCGCCCTGTTCACGGTGGCGAGCGAGCGCGGCACCTTCACCACGGTCCTGTGCGTGGTCACGCTCGCCGCCTGGCAGCTGCTCCAGAACATCACCCTGCACGGCCTCAGCGACAACAACGGTCTCGACATCGTCCTGATCGCCCTGCTCTACGCCACCGCGTGCGGAGCGGGCCTGTTCGTACGCCGGTCCCGCCGCGCCCGGCACGCGGCCGAACTCCTCCTGAACCGCGCCGAGACCGAGCGCCACCGTCTCCCGGCGGCCGAACGGCGCCGTATGGAACGGGAGTTGCACGACGTCAGCGCCCACCACCTCACCGCCGTCGTCGTCACCGCCGGCGCCGCGCTCGGCCTGCGCGAACGCCGTCCCGAACTTGCCGCCGAGGCACTGGAGTTCGCGACCGAGACCGGCCGCGAGGTCACCCGCGCCCTCGGCGCGGTCCGCGCCCCGGCCCCCTCACGCGAAGAACTCCCCTCCCCCGAGGAGCGGTTGCGCTCCCTGATCGCCGGCTTCCGCCGCCTCAACCAACCCGTCGACTCCGAGATCGACCCCCTCCCGGACGGCGCCGTCGCGGACGCGGCCTACGGCATCGTCCGGGAAGCCCTGACCAACGTGGCCCGCCACGCACCGGGCGCCCACACCACGGTGATCTGCCGCTACGGCGACACCCGCACCGACATCGTCGTCACCAGCGCGGCACCACCGTCCGGCGCACCGGCCCACGGCGCGGGCCTCGGCGGCGGCCGCGGCCAGGGCTTCCTCCGCTCCCGGGCCCGCGAGACGGGCGGCACGCTCACCACCGGCCCCACGGCGGACGGCGGTTGGGAAGTACGAGCGGTCCTGCCCGGCCGTACGGCGGCTCCGGTGGAACACGTCGTCCCGCGGAGCTATCGCGTCGCCCAGATCGTCGCGGCGATCGGCCTGTGCTTCCAGCCCCTGCTTCCGGTGCTGATCATCCGCACGGAGACGGCGTCGAGCGGTTCGCATGTGTCGGCGGGAGTGCTGTTCGCCCTGCTGGCGGCAGCTCAGGCGGTGGCCCTGCTGTGGCTGCGCAGAGCGCCCCGAACCGTCCAACTGACCTTGATCGGGCTGGCGTTGCTGTGGCCGCTGGCGATGCAGGTCGGCAACTACACAGGCCCGGTACTGCTGCCACCCACACTGAGCATGATCGCAACGAGCGTGGCGCTTGCGGCTTTCAAGGGGCGCGGGGCTGCATCGATGTGCAGCTCCGCCGCGGGGCGCGGCCAGCCCCTGCCAGCCCGCGCCTACCGACTGCCTCAGCTCCCCGTACCCGTCTTTTCGATCACAGCCACAGCCGCACACACCACCGCGCTGACCATCGCCGTCCTGCACCGCGGCACAACACTCCCCACCTGGGCGGTAATCCTGTTCGCAACAGCAGGCGTGTCCCTGGTGATGGTCACCGCACACGGGATCGGAGCCCGGATCGCCCACCGCAACCGGGCAACCCAGGGCGCCCGGACAGAACAACTCGCCACCTGGACCGAGGACGCCGTAAGAGACGCCTGGGCGGAACGCCGTCGGATCGCCGCCGGTCTGGAGACCACCGTGCTGGCCCGAACCGCCGACATGATCGCGGAGGCCCAGGCAGGCAGACTGGACGAAACAGCGACCCGCGCCCGCGAGGCCCTCGCCGCGATGCGCGCCCTCCTGGACGAAGTCCGCGTCCACGACGACGGGACGACAACCCCCGCCCTGCGCCCCCAACCCACCGTCCAGGCCCTCGACCTGCTCGCCCACCAGTGCCGCGCCACCGGCCGCGACGTGGAGATACGTCTCACCGACCGCGTCCCGGACCAGCTCCCCACCGAGGTGGACCTGGCCGCCTACCACGTCGCCGAGACCCTCCTCGCTACCGGCGACGACGACCCCGCCGTTCTCCAACTCGACGTGGACGACAGTACGTTGACGATCACGGCCACCGGCGTGCCGCGCGCCGCCGACCCCGCCGTACGGGATCGTCTGACGGCACGGATCGCGCCGCTCGGCGGCACCCTGACGGCCGGCCGGCCGCCGGGCACGGTCCGACTCCGGCTGCCGCTCGCGGCGCCGGACGACGAGGAGAGAGAACGATGAGCCTCAAGGTGCTGGTCGTAGACGACCAGGGCATCGTCCGGGCGGGCTTCGCCGCCGTGATCGACGCCGAGGACGACATGACGGTCGTGGGCGAGGCCGCCGACGGCGCGACCGCGGTGGTCCTCGCCGCGGAACTCGCCCCCGACGTGGTCGTGATGGACGTACGGATGCCCGAACTGGACGGGATCGCCGCCACGAGGATCATCACCGGCAAGGAGAACGCGCCCAGGGTCCTCGTCCTGACCACCTTCGACCTGGACGCGTACGTCTTCGACGCCCTGCGCGCGGGAGCCTCCGGCTTCCTCCTCAAGGACGTGCACGCCTCCGAACTCCTCGACGGCATCCGGGTGGTGGCGAGCGGGGAGAGCGTGCTGGCGCCGTCGGCGACCCGCCGTCTGATCGGCCACTACGCGTCCGGCCCGGGCGCGGGATTCCACTCCGGCTCCGGTACGGCGAAAGGTCCGCGCGAGCTGGAGAGCCTCACCGGCAGCCAGCGCAACGTCCTCGCGCTGCTCGCCTCCGGTCTCAACAACGCGGAGATCGCCGCGGAGTTGGACATCACCGTCGGCACGGTCAAGTCCCATGTCAACGCCCTGCTCCGCAAACTCGGCCTGCGCGACCGGGTCCAGGCCACGATCCTCGCCTACGACCTCGGCATCACCCGCCCGAACCCGCCGGGTGCGGAACACCTCTGACGGACCATCAATGTCCCTTCGCCTGAGCGCACTTAGGAGTACACCCATGCCCGGTACCGACGCCCATGCCGGCCGTTCCACCTTCCACCGACTCGGCCTGAACCTCCGCAACCCCTTCGCGCTCGGCTACCTCGGGATCTGCTTGGCCATCGTCGTCTGGACCGTCGTCGTGACCGTCATGGACGACTCGGGCGAGTCCATGGCGGGCGTCGTCCCTGTCCTGGCCACCGCCCCGGCCAGCTTCGTGCTCCTCGTACTGCCGGACGGCAAGGCCATGTTCGTCGTCGCCGTCGTCCTCGGCGCGCTGGTGAACGCCTCGGTCATCGGCTGGTGCGCCCGCGCGCTGACCCGCGGCGGGCGTCCGGATCCGACCCGCTGAACTCCCGGGTCAGGCACAGCCATAGCCGCCCGAGTGGTCGTCGGGATCCTCGGTCGCGTAGAAGGAGGGCCCGAGGCGGGCCGCCACGGTGTCGCCCGCGATGTCTGTGCTGGTGACCGTGCCGTCGTCGTTCGACGTCAGCTCCGCGTAGTAGCCGAGGGTCGTCCAGTCCATCGGGCGGTGGAAGAAGAACTCGGCGGTGTCGTCCGGGTATTCGGCGCGGAGCAGGGGGAGCACCGTCTCCAGGTCGTACTCGGCGCTCCTGCCGCTGATCGCCACGATCACCTGGTCCGGTGCCGTGCGCCACACCCGCACATGCGCGTGGCCGCGCCAGCCCTGGGCGGACTGCCAGGGATGCTCGTCGCGGATCAACTCGGGGTGGGCATCCTCAACTCCCATACGGGGACCTCTCCTTCGGCTCCATCGGCTCCATCGGTTTCTTCAGCTTCGTCGGCTGGGTCGGCTGGGTCGGCTGGGTCGGCTTCTTCGGCTCCTTGGCTTCTTCCGGCCACCCGGTCGCGTACGACCACGGTAGGGACGGCATGCCGGGCCGTGTCCGGGGCTCGCAACGCCCCATGGCGTACGGCCAGTTCAGGGGGTGTCGGCGGGGCGGGCACCGGTTCCCGTTGCGGGCCGGACCGGGGAGGGGGCGTCGAACTACACTCCCCTCGCAGACAGGCAGGTCGGTCCGGGGGGAGA
>NZ_JAENRY010000368.1 GCF_016612545.1 Streptomyces sp. MBT65
CCCCCGGGGCCCTACACCGCCGAAGCCCGATGATCCCCCGCCGCCCCGTCGATCAGCTCCCGCACGATGTCCATGTGCCCCGCATGTCTCGCCGTCTCCGCGATCAGATGGGCCAGCACCCAGCGCAGCGACACGGAGTGCTTGCGCCACGCCGGGTGGCCGAGCGCGTCCAGCGGCAGCTCCGTGATCACCTGGTCCGCGGCGGTGCGGGCGCGGCCGTAGAAGGCGATGATCCGTTCTGTCGTCTCGTCCGGGCCCGCGGTCATGTCCTCGTCCGTGTAAGGGTCGAACCACAGGGGCTCCACCTCGCGGCCGAAGCTCTCCACGAACCAGCCGTACTCCACCGACGCCAGATGCTTCACCAGCCCGAGCAGGTTCGTGCCCGAGGGGGTCATCGGGCGTCTGGCCTGCTCCTCGTCCAGGCCCTCCAGCTTCCACAGGACCGCGTCCCGGACCCGGTCCAGGCTTCTGTGCAGGGTCGCCTTCTCGCTCTCTTGGTACAGCGCGTCCGTGTCTCCGTCGTTGGCCATGCTTCCGAAATTAGCAGCGGCCACTGACATCACCCTGCGACCATCGCCCCATGGACAACAGCGGGAGCAGCACGGCGAGTACGGGCGGCACGCGCGGTTTCGACGACCTCGTCGCGGAGGGCGTCGCCGTCCCCACCGAGGGGTGGGACTTCTCCTGGTTCGAGGGCCGGGCCACCGAGGCGCGCCCCTCCTGGGGTTACGCGCGTTCCGCCGGTGACCGGCTGTGCCGCGCGACCACCGCGCTGGACGTCCAGACCGGGGGCGGGGAGGTCTTCGACTTCGCCCTGAGCCGGGCCGCCGCGCAGCCCCCGATGCTCGTCGCCGCCACCGAGGGCTGGCCGCCGAACGTCGCCCGGGCCACCGCGCTGCTCCGCTCCCGCGGCGTCGTCGTGGTCGCCGCGCCCGAGGACGCCCCGCTGCCCTTCGCCGACGCGGCCTTCGACCTGGTCCTCAGCCGTCACCCGGTCCGCGCCCACTGGCCGGAGATCGCCCGCGTCCTGCGCCCGGGCGGCACGTACTTCGCCCAGCACGTCGGCCCCCGCAGCGCCTTCGAGCTCGTCGAGTACTTCCTCGGGACGCAGCCGGAGAGCGTGAGCGGCGCCCGAGACCCCGAACTCGAGCGGGCCGGCGCCGAGGCCGCGGGCCTGGAGATCGTCGGCCTGCGCGCCGAGCGGCTGCGCATGGAGTTCCACGACATCGCGGCCGTCGTCCACTTCCTCCGCAAGGTGATCTGGATGGTCCCCGACTTCACGGTCGAGGCCTACGAGCCCCAACTCCGCGCCCTGCACGAGCAGATCGAGACCACGGGCCCGTTCGTGACCTACAGCACCCGCCACCTCTTCGACGTCCGCAAACCGACCGGCTGAGCTCCGCCGTGAGCCGCACCGGGGGGCCTCACACCACAGCCCCCAAATGTGCACGGGTTTTCCACATCGTTATCGAGATCGACTCGCGCCCCGCCCCTGGCCTCACGTAAGTTCAGACCAAGGTAATTCGCGTGAGCAAAGCCGCGCGGTCGGCACCGCGCGGTGGAGGGGGCCGCGCGGTGCCCTGCCCCGTCAAGCGGACGTTCGCTGACGGCGTCACCCCTGAGAGCGACACACCGCGGGTCGGCGGAAAACCTCCACGTTCTCCTCGGGATCCGCTGTGAATCGGCCATGATCAGGGCCGGAATCAGGGCTTCTGCACCCCCTGACGCGTCGTCGGACGGTTTCGGAGAGTAGTTGTGGAGCGCCGATGCACGCAGCATCACTTACGAAGGGTTATGGTGGAAACCCCCCCCTCGGGCCGGTCCGTATCCCCCCCACGGACCGGCCCGATTTTTTGTGCCCGTTTCCACGCCCGGTTCCGTCCCTGCTCCCGTGCCTGTGCCGTGCCCGCTCCCGCGCCTGCTCCTCCGCGCCCGCTCCTCCGTGCGCGAACGACATCGCGAGGACCGGTTCCGACCTTCGTGCCGAACCGGGATGAGCCCAGACACCCCTTGGGGAATCGGTGTCACGGCGGGGGTAGGCTTCGCAGCCGGGGACGCCATCCACGGAGGGGCTGACAACACGTGAACGTGCGCGACACCCTGCGCCGCCTGCTGGTCAGGTTCTACGCACGCAGGGTGGGAGGCCATCTCGACCACGCATCGGTGCCCAAGCACATCGGCGTCATCATGGACGGCAACCGGCGCTGGGCGAAGGCCGCCGGCTCCACCACCGTCCAGGGACACCAGGCCGGCGGCGACAAGATCGAGGAGTTCCTCGGCTGGTGCAGCGAGACGGACGTCGAGGTCGTCACCCTGTGGCTGCTGTCGACGGACAACTTCGACCGCCCCCAGGACGAACTCGGCCCGCTGCTCGGCATCATCGAGAACGTCGTCACTTCCCTCGCCGCGGACGGCCGCTGGCGCGTGCACCACGTCGGCACCCTCGACCTGCTGCCCTCGGGGATGCAGTCCGCCCTCAAGGAGGCGGAGGAGTCCACCGCGCACATCGACGGGATACTGGTCAACGTCGCCATCGGCTACGGCGGCCGCCAGGAGATCGCCGACGCGGTCCGCTCGATGATCCTGGACGCCGCCGACAAGGGCACCTCCATGGAGGAGCTCGCCGACCACGTGGACGTCGACCTCATCGGCAAGCACCTCTACACGGGCGCACAGCCCGACCCCGATCTGGTGATCCGCACCAGCGGCGAGCAGCGGCTGTCCGGATTCATGCTCTGGCAGACGGCCCACTCCGAGTACTACTTCTGCGAAGTCTTCTGGCCGGCCTTCCGCAAGGTCGACTTCCTGCGCGCGATGCGTGACTACGCCGCGCGACACCGGCGTTACGGCGGATGACGGACAAGGCGCCCCGACTACCCCGTTTGGTGCACAAGTAACAAGGAGTTCACCAGGGCGTCGTCATATGCCGTGGCATGGCGGCGCATGTTCGAGGGCATAAGCCAAGCAGGTCGACGCCCGAACCACGGGTGTCGTATCTCAGCGGACGGCACGGGGCCGTCCGCCCGGGAGGCCCTTTGCACCAGTTCGACCGTGCGGTCAGTACGGGCGAGACGGAGGGCCGGTCTCCGGCCCGCGCATCGCGGCCTGGACCGGTCCAGCTCCTCTCCGTCGCTCCCCGACCTCTTCCGAGGGGGTACGTCCTTCCGTGGTGACCAGCACAAAGCGCCGTATGCCTGACCGGCGCACCTATGTTCTCGACACCAGCGTTCTGCTGGCCGACCCGAACGCACTGAACCGCTTCGACGAGCACGAAGTCGTGCTGCCGATCGTCGTGGTCACAGAGCTGGAGGCCAAGCGGCACCATCCCGAACTCGGCTACTTCGCCCGCCAGGCCCTGCGCCTGCTGGACGAGTTCCGGGTCCGGCACGGTCGCCTCGACGCCCCCATCCCGATCGGGGAACTCGGCGGAACCGTCCGGGTCGAGCTCAACCACTCGGACCCCAGCGTGCTGCCCAGCGGCTATCGCCTGGGGGACAACGACTCCCGCATCCTCGCGGTCGCCCGCAATCTGCAGGCCGAGGGGTACGACGTCACCGTCGTGTCGAAGGACCTTCCGCTCAGGATCAAGGCCTCGTCCGTCGGGCTCCTCGCCGAGGAGTACCGCGCGGAACTGGCCATCACGGGCTCCTCCGGCTGGACCGGAATGTCCGAACTGACCCTGACCGGCGAACAGGTGGACATCCTCTTCGAGGAAGGCCACATCTACGTCCCGGAGGCCGCCGACTTCCCCGTCCACACCGGTCTGACGATCCAGTCCGAGCGCGGCAAGGCGCTCGGCCGGGTCACCGCCGACGGCAACGTCCGGCTGGTGCGCGGCGACCGGGAGGCGTTCGGCATCAAGGGCCGCAGCGCGGAGCAGCGCATCGCGCTGGATCTGCTGCTCGACCCGGACATCGGGATCCTGTCGATGGGAGGCCGGGCCGGCACCGGCAAGTCCGCGCTCGCGCTCTGCGCGGGCCTGGAGGCGGTCCTGGAGCGCCGCCAGCACAAGAAGGTGATGGTCTTCCGCCCGCTGTACGCGGTGGGCGGACAGGAGTTGGGTTATCTGCCCGGCTCCGAGGCCGACAAGATGGGCCCCTGGGCCCAGGCGGTCTTCGACACGCTGTCCGCGGTCACCAGCCGCGAGGTCATCGAGGAGGTCACCGCCCGCGGGATGCTGGAGGTCCTGCCGCTCACCCACATCCGCGGCCGCTCGCTGCACGACGCGTTCGTGATCGTGGACGAGGCACAGTCCCTGGAGCGGAACGTCCTGCTGACCGTCCTGTCCCGCATCGGCGCCAACTCACGGGTGGTCCTCACCCATGACGTGGCGCAGCGGGACAACCTGAGGGTCGGCCGCTACGACGGTGTCGTCGCCGTCGTGGAGAAGCTGAAGGGGCATCCGCTCTTCGCGCATGTGACCCTCACGAGGTCCGAGAGGTCCCAGATCGCGGCGCTTGTGACCGAAATGCTGGAGGACGGCCAAATCTGAGGCAGTTACGGCCAGTTGGCGCCGTCCCGCGAAGCCGAAGAGCTTAGCGGGGCGGCGCTTCGGCGTCCCGGGCTTTCTCCAAATCCCAGGAGGCAAACGGGATGTGAGCTTTCACACGCAACTCAGAATTGCCACTCGGCGTCCGGTTACGGCAGAGTCTCGTTCCTGTCAGGCCCCGCATACGACACACGTGTACCCCCAGCGGTACGCACCACTTGAGCATCACAGCCAACTCCACAGCGAAGTCGTATGCCGCCCGCTCTTCACGCGGCGCTCCCCGAGCGGGAGTTGCCCACCGGGCCCGTGCCTCCCGTGACCCCGCAGTTGGGAGGCCAGCGTTCAGGGGCACGATTGCGTCCGCCAGGGTCACCGAAGCGGGCGATGCTGGAAGGAAACCGTGTGAGCCGGATTTCGGTCCGGGGATTCGCAGTGGCTTCGGCCACCGCGGTCACCGCCGTCGGAAGCGTCGTAGGCGTTGCCTCGGGCAGCGTCGCACAGGCGCAGAACAATGACGCCGAGACGACGGCAGCCGACACCACGCTCCTGGCGGACATCCCCACGGGCCAGCAGGCCCAGGTGCAGACCGCTTCCTTGACGCAGCAGGCCGACGCCCAGGCGATCCAGGCCGACGCGAGCGCCAAGAAGGACGCGGAGGAGTCGGCCCGCCTGGCCGCCGCCAAGACCGCCGTCGCCAAGAAGGCGGCTGCCGAGAAGGCGGAGAAGGCTGCCAAGGAGAAGGCCGAGGCCAAGGCCGCGGCTGCGAAGGCGGGTTCGTCCTCGTCGAGCTTCCCCGTGCAGAGCTCCTACACGGTCGCGCAGATCCAGTCGATGGCCGCCTCCATGGTGCCCAGCGGCCAGTTCCAGTGCTTCAGCAACATCGTGGACCACGAGTCCAGCTGGAACTACCGCGCGGTCAACGCCTCTTCCGGCGCCTACGGCCTCTTCCAGGCCCTGCCCGGTTCCAAGATGTCGTCCGTCGGCTCCGACTGGCAGACGAACCCCGCCACCCAGATCAAGTGGGGCCTCAACTACATGGACAGCCGCTACGGCAGCCCGTGCGAGGCCTGGTCGTTCTGGCAGGCGAACAACTGGTACTAGGTCGGACGCCCGTTCCGGGCCGCTCAACCTCCGAAGGCCCCTCCCCGTCATAGGGGGAGGGGCCTTCGCCCTGTACGGTCGGACACGCAGCGACTCCTGGGGGGAGTAGTGGGGCAAGACGGGGGAAGAGGACAATTCATGTCGCGAGTACCAGGATGGCTCGGCAAGGTCGGCGCCGGACTGAGCGAGATGGGGGAGCGGTTGGACGAGCGGCGCGCCGAGGTGGCGAAGGAACACGCGGAGGCCGCGCCCGAACCCGAACAGCCCGACGACCAGCAACCCGCCCGACCCTCGCAGCCCCCCGCACCGGTACCCGTCGTCATCGCCCGTGACCGCCCCGAGCCGGCGCTCGCCGTGCCCTGGGGAGTGCGGGTCGCCGCCGAGGCGGGCTGGCGGCTGCTGATCCTGGCCGGCACGGTCTGGGTGCTGATGCGCGTCATCAGCGCCGTCCAACTGGTGGTCCTGGCCTTCGTCGCCGCACTCCTGATCACGGCCCTGCTCCAGCCGACGGTGACCCGCCTCATCCGCTACGGCTTCCCGCGCGGGGTGGCCACGGCGCTCACGGCGATCCTCGGGTTCGTCGTGATGGGCCTGATCGGCTGGTTCGTGACCTGGCAGGTCATGGCGAACATCGACAACCTCTCCGACCAGGTCCAGAACGGCGTCGACGATCTGCGCAACTGGCTGCTCAAGGGCCCGTTCCACGTCACCGAGAAGCAGATCAACCAGATCGCCAAGAACCTCCGCGAGGCCATCGGCGCCAACACCGACCAGATCACCTCGGCCGGCCTGGAGGGCGTCCAGGTGATCGTGGAAGCCCTCACCGGAATCCTCCTGACGGTCTTCTCCACCCTCTTCCTCCTCTACGACGGCCCGCGCATCTGGCAGTGGTCGCTGAAGCTGGTGCCCGCGGCGGCCCGGCCGGCGATGGCGGGCGCGGGGCCGCGCGCCTGGCGCACGCTGACGGCCTACGTCCGCGGCACGGTGATAGTGGCGTTCATCGACGCGGTCTGCATCGGCGTCGGCATCTACTTCCTCGGCGTACCGATGGCCGTGCCGCTGGCCGTGTTCATCTTCCTGTTCTCGTTCATCCCGCTGGTCGGCGCGGTGGCCTCCGGCGCGCTGGCGGTCGTCGTCGCGCTGGTCACCCAGGGCGTGTTCACGGCCCTGATGACGCTGGCGGTGGTCCTCGCGGTCCAGCAGATCGAGGGCCACATCCTCCAGCCCTTCATCCTGGGCCGCGCGGTCCGGGTGCACCCCCTCGCGGTGGTCCTCTCGGTCGCCGCGGGTGGGATGGTCGCGGGCATCGGCGGGGCGGTGGTGGCCGTGCCGTTGGTCGCGGTGCTCAACACGGTGGTGGGTTACCTGAAGTCGTACTCCCAGGAACCGGTGTCGCCGCAGTCCCCGAAGCCGAGGGGCGCGACAGCGATCGAACCGTCGGACCAGTAGAAGAATTT
>NZ_JAENRY010000369.1 GCF_016612545.1 Streptomyces sp. MBT65
GGTGTACGTGGGGGTGCGGGTGCGGGTAGCTCACGTGACGTACCTCCTGGGAGGACGGACGGGTTCCGTACCCTCAGTTGCCGCTGGGCGCGGGCTGGTTGCCGCCTTTCCCGGTCGGCTTTCGCAGCGCCAGGAGGGTGAACTCCGGGTCGGGGCGCGGGAGTTCCTGGTCCGGCAGGGTACCCAGACGCTCGGCGAAACTCTCGGACAACGGTTCGCCGGGCGGTAGTCGGGTGAACCAGCCGCGCCGCAGGTCCGCGATCGTGCTGCGGGGGCTGCGGCCCTGGCCATGGCCCCGGAAGCGGGTCGTACCGGCCGACCGAAGGCCGAACTCGGCCGCGTACGCGCGGACTTGGTCGGGGTGGTCCTGGGCCGGGCGGCGCGGGCGGGAGGCGAGGACGGTGTCGATGTCGCTGCCCACGTCGTGGGCGGCGGCCTTGTCGACAGTGGTGATGTACACCCCGCCGGGTCGCAGGACCCGCGCGCACTCCGCGATGATCGCGCTGACGACCTCGGGGCCCTCCGCCAGGTGCAACAGCCATACGGTGGTGACCGCGTCGAACACCCCGTCGGGGAAGGGGAGTTGACGGCTGTCCGCGAGGAGTACGGCGCCCGGCAGGCGCGCCGCCGCCCGGCGGGCCATGGCCGGTGCGGCGTCGAGGCCCGTCACGCGCAGACCGGGGCGGGCCGCTGCCAGGCGGCGGGTGACGATGCCCGTGCCGCAGGCCACGTCCAGCAGGCCCCGGGCGTCCGGCGGGACGAAGCCGAGTACGGCTTGGGCAGCGGCGGCAGCGCGGGGCTCACCGCCGCGCGTCGCGTCGTAGGCGTCGGCTTCCTTGTCGTAGTCGAGCACGCGCTGTCGTCCTGTTCCTGGCCGTGTCCCTGGCTCTGTCCCTGTCTCTTCCGGGTCTCTTCCGGTCCGGTCAGGACGCGCCGTGTCCCGGGGCCAAGTCCTCGACTCTGCGGGCGAGTTGGAAGTCCAGCTCGGTGATCGCCCCGCCGACGCTGTGGGTGTTCACGGTGAGGGAGACGGTGTTGTAGCCGAGGGTCAGGTCGGAGTGGTGGTCGAGTTCCTCCTGGACCTGGGCGATGTGGACGACCATCGCGGTGGCCGCGAAGTGGGAACCGAGCCGGTAGGAACGGACGAGGCGGTCGGCGTCGACGGACCAGCCCGGGAGTTCCGTGAGACGGGCCTCGATCTCCTGCTGCGACAACGGTGCGACGGGCATGGCCTCGCTCCTTACTCGGGATCGAACGTCGGTCGGACTTCGATCGGGCTTCGGTCGGACTGCGGTGGAACTTCGGTCGGACTGCGGGCGAGTTCCTCTTCAGCGTGCCACAGGCGGGTGGTCGCGTTCCTGGTCAGACGGGTGCCCGGCGGTCAGTCCCGTACGCATTCGGCGGCCAGGTCGTCGGCGAGGGCGGCGATCATGGCGCGGCCCTCGACACCTTGCACCCAGCTGTGCGGCAGGCCGTGGTCGCCGTACCGCGCGCCGAGGAGGTTGCCGCAGATGGATCCGGTGGAGTCGCTGTCGCCGGAGTGGTTGACGGCGAGGAGCAGGGCGCTCTTCACGTCGCTGGCGGCGAGCGCGCTGTAGACGCCGATCGCGAGGGCCTCCTCCGCGACCCAGCCCGCGCCGAGCGACTCGACCTTCTCGGCGGTGGGCGAGCCCTCGGCGGCCAGGTCGAGGGCCGCGCGCAGGGCGGCCGAGGTCTCCTCGTGGGCGGGGTGGCGCTCCAGGAGTCGTAGCGCGCGCAGGACGGAACCCTCCAGGGACTCCCCGGCGACCAGGTGCGCGACGATCGCGGCGAGGGCGCCCGCCGCGTAGTAGCCGGTGGGGTGGCCGTGGGTGATCTGGGCGCCGCGTGCGGCCATCGCGAAGGCGCCCTCGGCCGTGTTGACCAGGCCGAAGGGGGCCGAGCGCATCACGGTGCCGCAGCCCTTGGAGTCGGGGTTGACGGGGCCGGGCGTGCCGTCGAGGGCGAGCCACGGGTCGGGCGCGTGCATCTGGGCGACCCCGGAGAGGCAGGCGTTGCCGGGGGCGCGGCGGGCGTAGAGCCAGGGCTCGGCGAGCAGGCCGCCCTTGGCGCCGTCCCCCGATACGGCACCGGCGCCCACCAGGGCGCCCTCCCCCACCGCAGGGCCCGCGCCCGCCGCGGCGCCCCCTCCCGGTGCGGGCTTCGACTGGGTCTCCAGCCATCGCTCGTACGCGTGCCGCAGCAGCAGGGACCAGGCGCCGCCGATGCCCTTCTCCCGCTCCCGTGCCTGGGCCTGGATGAGGGCCTCTACGGTGAAGAGGGTCATCTGGGTGTCGTCGCTGATCAGGCCCAGCGCGCCGTGCGGGCCGGGCACATAGCCGGTGACCCCGCGCGGGCCGCGGGTCTCGCGGATGCGGTCGAGGGAGGTGAACTCGATCGGGTAGCCGAGGGCGTCGCCGACCGCGCCGCCGAGGAGACAGCCGCGGACCCTGGCCCGGTACATCGCGGTGGCCTCCGCCAGGGACTTCCTCCTGGCTTCCCCGGACGGGTTCCTCGACTCGTTCACGTGCGCGCTCCTTCGACTACGGTCGTGCGTATGACCATTGTCCCGACCCGCACCGACACCGCTGCCGCAGCCCCGGCCGGCAAGGGTGTCGGCCCGTTGCTGCGTGCCTGGCGGGAGCGCCGGCGGGTCAGCCAACTGGAGCTGGCGTTGCGGGCCGACTCCTCGGCCCGGCACATCAGCTTCGTCGAGACGGGGCGGTCCCGGCCGAGCGAGGAGATGGTGCTGCGCCTCGCCGAGCACCTGGACGTGCCCGTGCGCGAGCGCAACTCCCTTCTGCTGGCGGCGGGTTACGCCCCGCACTATCCGGAGACCCCGCTGGACGACCCGGCGTTGGACGCGTTGCGCGAGGGTCTGGAGCGGCTGATCCGGGGCTACGAGCCGTATCCGGCGCTGGTGGTCGACGCCACGTACACCGTGGTCGCGGCGAACCGGGGCATCACCATGCTCCTGGACGGCGTGCCGGAGTCCCTGCTCCAACCCCCGCTCAACGCCATGCGGTTGACGCTGCATCCCGAGGGCATGGCACCGCGCATCCGCAATCTGGGTGAATGGCGCGGGCATCTGCTCGCGCAGATGGAGCGGCAGATCGCCCTGGACCGGTCCGAGCCGTTGCGGGCGCTGTACGAGGAGGTCTCCGCGTACCCGGTGCCCGAGTCGGTCGACGAGGGAGACGAACTGGCCGGTTCCGTCCCGTACTTCGCGCTCCCGATGCGGATCGAGCACGACGGGCGGGTGCTGTCCTTCGTCTCCTCGATCTCCACGTTCAACACTCCCATGGACGTCACGGTCTCGGAGCTGGCGATCGAGACGTTCCTGCCCGCCGACCCGGCGACGGCGAAGTACCTGAACGAGTCGGGGGGCTGACGGATGATCACCTCCGAACCGCTGAGCCGGATGGCCGGAACATGGCACACTGCCCCCAGACTTCGGCGCGTATGGGGAGGCGTGGCGTGAGTGAACGGCGGCCCGCGCCCACAGTGGGCCAAGTGGTGCTGGGCAGAAGGCTGCAGGAGTTGCGTGAGGCGGCCGGCATCAAGCGCGAGGAGGCCGCGCAGGTCCTTCGGGTGGCCCCGGCGACCGTACGGCGGATGGAGATGGCCGAGGTTGCCCTCAAAGTGCCGTACGTCCAGGTGCTGTTGACGACGTACGGCGTGCCCGAGGAGGAGACGGACGCGTTCGTCGCGCTCACCGAGGAGGCGAACCAGCCGGGTTGGTGGCAGCGGTTCCACGATGTGCTGCCGGAGTGGTTCAGCCTGTATGTGAGCCTGGAGGGCGCGGCCGGGCTGATCCGCAGTTACGAACCGCACTTCGTGCCGGGCCTCTTGCAGACCGAGGCGTACGCGCGTGCCGTGCTGGAGGCCGGGACGATCGGGCAGACCGGTCCGGAGACCATCGAGCGGCATGTGTCGCTGCGGATGGCGCGGCAGGGGCTGCTGGAGCGGGACAATCCGCCGCACCTGTGGGTGATCATGGACGAGACCGTGCTGCGCCGTCCGGTGAGCATCCACGGCGAGGTCATGCGCGAACAGCTCGACAAACTCCTGGAGTTCGGCGAGCGCGACCGGATCACACTCCAGGTCGCCGAGTTCGGGAACGGCCCGCACCCGGGGACGTACGCGCCGTTCTCGCTGTTCCGTTTCACCGAACCGGAGCTGCCCGACATGGTGTTCACCGAGTATCTGACCGGCGCCCTGTACCTGGACTCCCGTGCGGAGGTCTCCGCGCATCTGGAGGTCCTCGACCACATGACGGCGCACGCCGCGTCCGCACAGCGCACCAAGAAGATCCTGCGGGACTGTCGCGAGACCTTCTGAGCACCGCCCGCACACAGTACGGCCCGCACACAGCACAGTTTCCGGCACAGCATGCCCGGCACACCGACCCGAACTCCCGAGGAGACGACACCGCATGACCGGATCCGAAGCCGCGCCCACCCGTATCGACACCAGCCGGCCGCACCCGGCGCGGGTCTACGACTGGTGGCTCGGCGGCAAGGACAACTACCCGGTGGACGAGGAGCTGGCGCGCAAGATCCTCGCCTCGGACGGCACGGCGGTGCGCGGCGCGCGGGCCAACCGCCGGTTCATGCACCGGGCGACCCGTACCGCGGCCGAGGCCGGGATACGCCAGTTCCTGGACATCGGGACCGGCATCCCGACCGAGCCGAACCTGCACCAGGTGGCGCAGAGCGTCTCCCCGGACGCGAAGGTCGTGTACGCGGACAACGACCCGATCGTGCTGCGGCACGCGGAGGCGCTGCTGCACGGTTCGGCCGAGGGCAGCACCGAGTACGTGCACGCGGACGTCCGCGACCCGGACACGATCCTGCGGCTGGCCGGCGAGACCCTCGACTTCTCGCAGCCGGTCGCGCTGTCGCTGGTCGCGCTCACCCACTACCTCGGTGACGACCCCGACGGCGACGACGTGTACGGCCTGCTCAAGCGGTACGTCGACGTCCTTGCCCCGGGCAGCTATCTGGTGCTCTCGCAGGTCACCCCGGACCTCATCCCCGAGGCCATCGCGAAGGCCGCCGAGCACTTCCGGCGCAGCGGCACCCCGTTCTACCCGCGCTCGCTGGCCGAGGTCTCGCGCTTCTTCGACGGCCTGGAGCTGCTGGGCCCGGGGGTCATCTCCGTCTACGGCTGGCGGCCGGAGCCGGAGGACGTGGCCGCCCAGGCGGAGGGCGTCGTCCCGGTCTACGGCGGGGTCGCCCTCAAGCACTGACCCGTCCGTCCGCACGCACTCCCCGTACGCCTACGGGTCCTGACCCGTACGGCTGCCGTGAACGGGTGCGCTCCCCTGCCCCGCCCTAGGTTCGACACCACGGGCGAGCAAGGGAGCGCAGGTGACGGACACGCGGACACCGCCCACCGGACCGGCCGGGGGCCGTAGAACAGATGCGAAATATCGCATACAGGATCCTGTAGCAACCCGGGGCGAGGTCATCGGACTCGTCGTCGCAGCCGCGCGCCTCCACGCGAGGGGGGCCTGATGCCCTCGGACGGTGTGCTGTACCAGGCGGCCGCGCTCTGCCTGACCTACCCCGACGACGACTTCCGCGCCCGGCTCCCCCTGCTGCGGGAAGCCGCCCCGCAGCTGAGGGCGTTCGTCGACCACGCGGCCCTCACCCCGCCCGGGGAACTCGCCGCGCACTACGTCCAGGTCTTCGACTTCGAGAACCGGCACAGCCTGTACCTGAGCCGGTGGCACGACGGAGACACCCGGCGGCGCGGTATGTCCCTGGCCCGGTTCGAGGAGTTGTACCGCGCGCACGACTTGGAGTTCGCCGGTGAGGAGCCGCCGGACTTCCTGCCGGCGGTCCTGGAGTTCACCTCCCGCACCGGCAACCTCGAACTCCTCTCCGCGTACCGTGCCGCCCTGGAGCAACTCCGGTCCCGGCTGGCCGACTTCGGCACGCCGTACGCCTCCGTCCTGGACGCCGTCTGCGCCACGCTGCCGCCCGCCCCCACCGAGGCCCGCCGATGAGCACGTTCCGGTGAGGCGCGGGCGGCGCGCCTACGCGGCCGGCCCCTTGCTCTCCCGCTCGTCGTCGACGATCTCCGCGTCGACGACCCCTTCCTCCTCCTGGGGCGAGGTGTGTTCCTCGGGGCTCGACGCCTGCTCCGTCGGAGGCTGTTGCTGCGCGTACATGGCCTGGCCCATCCGCTGACTGACGGTGGCGAGTTTCTCCACGGCCGCACGCAACTCCGCGGTGTCCGCCTCGTGTTCCAGAAGGGCCTTCACCTCCGCGGCCGCCGCCTCCACATCCGGCCGGATGTCGACCGGGACGCGCTCCTCGTTGTCGCGGATGAACTTCTCGGTCTGGTACACGAGTTGCTCGGCCTGGTTGCGGGTCTCGGCGGCCTCGCGGCGCCTGCGGTCCTCGTCCGCGTACTGCTCGGCCTCCCGCATCATGCGGTCGATGTCCTCCTTGCCGAGGGCGGAGCCGCCGGTGACGGTCATCTTCTGTTCGCGGGAGGTCGCGAGGTCCTTCGCGGAGACGTGCATGATGCCGTTGGCGTCGATGTCGAAGGCGACCTCGATCTGCGGGACGCCGCGCGGGGCGGGCGGCAGGCCGGTGAGGTCGAAGACGCCCAACTTCTTGTTGTACGCGGCGATTTCACGCTCACCTTGGTAGACCTGGATGCCGACCGAGGGCTGGTTGTCGGTGGCGGTGGTGAAGATCTCCGAACGCCGGGTCGGGATGGTCGTGTTGCGTTCGATGAGCTTGGTCATGATGCCGCCCTTGGTCTCGATGCCCAGGGACAGCGGGGTGACGTCGAGGAGGAGGACGTCCTTGACGTCGCCGCGGATGACGCCGGCCTGGAGGGCGGCGCCGACCGCCACGACCTCGTCGGGGTTGACGCCCTTGTGCGGGTCCTTGCCGGTGAGTTCCTTGACGAGGTCGGTGACGGCGGGCATCCGGGTCGAGCCGCCGACGAGGATGACGTGGTCGACGGCGGCGAGCTTGATGCCCGCGTCCTTGACGGCCTGGTGGAAGGGGGTCTTGCAGCGGTCGAGGAGATCGGCGGTGAGTTCCTGGAAGGCGGCGCGGGTCAGCTTCTCGTCGAGGTGCAGCGGGCCGTCGGCGGAGGCGGTGATGTAGGGCAGGTTGATCGTCGTCTCGGAGGACGAGGACAGCTCGATCTTCGCCTTCTCCGCGCCCTCGCGCAGGCGTTGGAGCGCCATCTTGTCCTTGCCGAGGTCGACGCCGTACTGCCCCCGGAACTTCTTGACCAGGTACTCCATGACCCGCTGGTCCCAGTCGTCGCCGCCGAGATGGGTGTCGCCGTTGGTGGCCTTGACCTCGATGACGCCGTCGCCGATCTCCAGCAGGGAGACGTCGAAGGTGCCGCCGCCGAGGTCGAAGACGAGGACGGTCTGTTCCTCGCCGCGGTCGAGGCCGTAGGCGAGGGCGGCGGCGGTCGGTTCGTTGATGATCCGCAGCACCTTGAGGCCCGCGATCTCCCCGGCCTCCTTGGTGGCCTGGCGCTGGGAGTCGTCGAAGTAGGCGGGGACGGTGATCACGGCGTCCGTGACGTCCTCGCCGAGATAGGCCTCCGCGTCGCGTTTCAGTTTCTGCAGCACGCGCGCGGACAACTCCTGGGCGCGGTACCGCGTTCCGTCGATGGCGCCCGTGTCCGGGAACCGCCACTCGGTCTCGCCCATGTGCCGTTTCACCGAGCGCGCGGTGCGCTCGATGTTCGTCACGGCCTGCCGTTTGGCGACCTCGCCGACCAGCACCTCGCCGTTCTTCGCGAAGGCCACGACCGAGGGCGTGGTCCGCGCGCCCTCGGCGTTGACCACCACCGTGGCCTCCCCGCCCTCCAACACCGCGACCACCGAGTTCGTGGTCCCGAGATCAATACCGACCGCACGTCCCATCGCCGTCCCCTTCCGCCAGGCGCTGCCCGATCTCCAGCTCAAAACTTGAGTGCGGGAATGTCAATGCCGCACCCGTTTTTCCGGGCGCGGCATCGAAGCGGGAGGGAGCGCGGGATCAGGCGGATTCGACCGTCAGCGTGATCGTCGTACCCGTGAGCGCCTGGCTGACCGGGCAGTTCTTCTTGGCGTCCTCGGCGGCGGCCGCGAAACCGGCCGCGTCCAGGCCGGGGACCTCGCCGCGGACGGTGAGGTGGATGCCGGTGATGCCCTCGCCGGGCTGGAAGGTGACGTCGGCCTTGGTCTCCAGACGGGTGGGCGGGGTGCCCGCGCCGGTCAGGCCGTGCGACAGCGCCATGGAGAAGCAGCTGGAGTGGGCGGCGGCGATCAGCTCCTCGGGGCTCGTCCTGCCGTTGGCCTGCTCGGCGCGCGACGCCCACGTCACCGGCTGCGCACCGATGCCTGACGAGTCGAAGGTGACCTCGCCGCTGCCCTTGATGAGTTCGCCTTCCCAGACGGTGTGTGCGGTGCGCGTGGTTGCCACGGTGATTCCTTTCGAAGCGGATGTCGTTCGAAGCCATCCGATCACATTCCGGTTCAGCTCACCCGGAAGACCGGCCCACGCGGGGTGAACGGCAGACGAGCGCCCTGTGGAATCAGATAGGCGTGTTCGCGCCGGACACGCAGGGTGTCGCACCAGCCGTCCGTGATGACGAGGACCGGCGCCCCCGGCGGGAAGTCGTCCGCGCGGTGCAACAGGTCGATTCCTGGCTGGAGTACGGTTCCGCCGCGACCGTGCACGCGCACCCGGCCGGCGATGTCGGTGACCGCGACATAGCCCGCGTCGTGCGGGGCCGCGTCGCAGAACACGACCCGGGCGGCCGGTACGTCACGGGCCTCGGCGTACGACGCGATCGCGCCCAGCGCCTTGCCGAGGAGGGCGCGGTCCATGGAGCCGGAGGTGTCGAGGACGACGCCGAAGGTGCAGCGGGGGATCTCCTCGGGCGGGAAGTACCGCCCGGCGCGCGGGATGTCGGGGGTGGAGGACTGGCGGCGCGAGGGGCGGGCGTAGGACCGTACGGGCTCGCGGCGGGGCACGAACTCGTCGAACCAGCGGGCGAGTCGGGCGTCCCACGGCAGGGGTGGATGGCTGAGGGCGCGGATCTCCTCGACCAACCCGCCGGGCAGGAAGCCGCGTTGGTGCTGCTGGTGCAGGTCGAGGCCGTGGGCGAGGCCGCGCCGGTAGAACTCGTCGAGGTCCACGTAGTCGCGCGGGCTGCCGAGCGGGCCGCCGAGGATGTCGCCGACGCCCTTGCCGCGCAGGGTGGCCAGGCGGCGCATCCGGCGCAGGTCGCCGGCGATCCGGTCGTAGACCTCCTCGGCGGAGAGGTCCTTCAACTCCGGGTCGTACAGCAGGCCTTCGGGCATCCGGCCGACGTCCATCTCGCACAGCCAGCCGTTGATGACGTAGTCGGCGGCGATGTTGAAGAGGAAGGGGTCGCGGACCCCGCAGCGGTCGCCGTGCCGCAGGGCGGCGTGCAGCATCTCGTGGGCGAGGACGAACCGCCATTCCTCGTCGTCGAGTTGGCGCAGCGGGTTGACGTAGATCTCGGCGGCGGAGGTGTCGACGGCGGCGACGGAGATGCCGTGGGCGCGGGCGAGTTCGGCGTCGGCGACGAGGGTGATGCCGGCCGCGATGCCGCCGAGGAGGGGGTAGGAGGAGACGAACCAGCTCAACGCCCGTTCCCAGGGCTGGAGTCGGGTGGGTCCGCCGCGCATCGAGGCGCGCCGGCCGCCCGCCACGTCCATCGCCGTGGCGACGGTGCGGGTGAGGGCGTTGGCGAAGTTGAGCTGCCAGTCGGGGGCCTTGCCGCCCCGCCAGGTGTCCCACGGCACCAGCAGCTGGTCCGGCTCGCCGCCCGCCGTGCCGCAGCGCTCGTAGAGGGGCGGGATGCCGTCGCGGCGCCAGCGGGCGGTGAGTTGCTCCTCGTCACCGGCCGGGTAGGCGGCGGGCAGGTCCTCGGGGGTGATGCCGATGGGGAAGCCGAGCAGGAAGCGGTTGACGACGGCGCAGCGCGCCGCGAGGGCGGGGCCGTCGGGCTGCTCGCGGAGCTTCGGCGCGGCCGGGACATGGCCGAAGCCCAGGTGGATGATGCAGTGCGCGATCGCCCAGGCCCACTCGGCGGGTTCGGCGCGGCGGGTGGGGTGGACGTGCAGCACTCCGTCGGAATCGACGCGCACCAGACCGGAGTCGGGCGTGTGGGGGCAGTCGTCCCGGCGGCAGGTGCTGAAGCCGATGGCGGCGAGCGCGCGGTTGGCCCGGACGAGGCGCAGCCCTTCCTCGAAGGCCTCGGCGGCGAGGTCCTTCTTCTTCGGCTTCCCCTTGCCCTGGGTGCGGCTCACTGCCGGGCCTCGACCAGCCGGGGCATGTCACGGGCCGCTTCGACGAGGAACCAGGCGGGCAGCAGGGGGTTGCCGTCGGTGTCCGGGGCGATGACGCTCTGCGCGACCTCGACCGAGATCTCGGCGAGTTGCACGAGCAGCGACTTGGCGCGGTACGCGGTCTGCAGCCCGTTCGCCGACAAGTGCTCCTTGCTGACCGGGAGTTCCTTGACGAGCCGGCCCCGGAAGGACTCGGCGAGGTAGTACAGCAGGTCCCGGTCCTCGGGGCGGTGCGGCCAGCGGGCGTCGCCCTTGATGATCGCCTCGATGCCGAAGCGGCTGCGCACGATCTTGACGTAGCCGCAGAACGCGACGGCGTGCGCGGGCGTCAGCGTGCCGTGCGCGATGACCTTCAGGGTGTCCTCGTCGAGGTCGGGCCCGAAGGAGCCCAGCGCGTCGGAGAGCATGTGCCAGGAGCGGGGTGTGGAGAAGGCTTCCTCGGTCTTCGGCGGCTTGGACCACAGGTGGTCGGGGCGGTCGGTGAGGTGGTCCAGGATCCACGGGTGGATGCCGTTGGCGGCCGCCCAGTCGAGCCAGTCCTTGGGGGACGCCTCCAGGTGGACATGGGTGAGCCGGTTGATCAGCGCGGAGGAGATCGGCCGGGCCAGCGCGTTGTCGGTCGCGCGGTTGCCGGCGCCGATCACGATGGAGCCCTTGGGGAGTTCGTAGTTCCCGATCCGGCGGTCCAGGATCAGCGAGTAGAACGCCTTCTGCACATCCGGTGTGGCCGCGTTGAGTTCGTCGAGGAAGAGGCAGTACGGCTCGTCCCGCGCGATCGCCTCCGGCGGACAGAACACGGACCGCCCGTCGCGGATCTGCGGGACGCCGATCAGGTCCTCGGGCGCGAGCTGCGTACCGAGCAGACTCACGCACTCCAGGCCCAGCGACTCCGCGAACTCCCTTACCAGGGACGACTTTCCGATGCCGGGCGCACCCCAGATGAACACGGGCCGGACGGTCGCGAGACCGAGCAGCAGTTCCGGTATGCGGGCGGGGGTGACGGTGACGGCAGCCTGCAAGGCAGCGGCTCCTGAAGGAGGTTCGAGGCGGGGAGACTCCCACAGTGTGTGCTCGCGGCCGACCCACCGCAGCCCATTTTCAGGCGGCGCGCTCCTCCGGCTCGGCCGGCAGCGGGACTTGGGGCCCGTCGCACTCGCGCAGCCAGCGGCGCAGGACCCGGTGCACCTGCTCGGCGCCGACGAGGTCGTCGCCGTCGTCGACGGGTGCGGAGAAGGTGTGCGGCGACAGCAGGAACGGCTTGCCCTGGGAGCCGCCGAGGCCGCCGTGGGAGCCGATCTGCTCCTCGAAGGCGAGGACTTCGCCCTCGGCGGGGTCGTACCAGGAGTTGACCATGATGTCGGCGGTGTGCGGGAAGGAGTGGGTGCGCCGCACGGCGTCCGCGGCACCGGGGCCGAAGTCCGCCAACGGGCCCTGCTTGTCGTCGAGTTCGGCCACCGGCAGCTCCGCGCCGTGGGCGCCCAGCACGACCCCTCCGTGCTCCTCGCTGCGTACCAGGACGAAGCCGACGCCGGGGTGGTTGGCGAGCGTGGTGAGGAGTGCCGGGTGGCGGGCGTCGATCTCCTCCTTGGTCATGCGGTGCGGCACGTCGGGGAAGGAGACCAGGCCGAGGTTGCCGGAGGCCAGCACGATCGGCTCGGAGTGGCGGCCGGAGTGGGCCTGCCGTTCGTCGCCGTCCTTGGCGGGCCTGCGCAGCGCGGCGCGGACGGCGGCGCGGGCCTCGGCGCCGCTGTGGGTGCGGCGGGCCCGGCGCGGCACGGGCAGTCCGCAGCCCGCCCGGACGAGGTCGCCGAGGGTGAGGCCGTAGCGGCCCTGGAAGGTTTCGCCGGGGCTCTGCCCGTGGTCGGAGAGGACGACGATGCGGTACGGCCGCGGGGCGTGCTCGGCGACGTTCTCGATCAACGCGAGGGCGCGGTCGAGGCGTTGGAGGACCTTGGCGGCGTCGCGGCTGCGCGGGCCGGAGTGGTGGGCGACCTCGTCGTAGAGCATGTCGCCCATGACGGCGGCGACGACGACGTCCCGTTCGACAACGGTCGCGAAGGCGCGGACGAGGGGGTAGAGGCCGCCGCGCTTGACGCGGGGGCGCTGCTTGGTGAGGCGGCTGCGGGTCGACTGGCCGAGTTCGCGGCCGACCTCGGCGACGAAGGACATGGCGGTGCGGACGGCGTTGGCGGGGTCGGAGAAGTAGGCGAAGTAGCCCGCGCGGGAACGGTTGTCGCGGCCCCGGCGGCGGATGGCGATGGACAGGACGAGGGCCTGTTCGTCGGCGCC
>NZ_JAENRY010000036.1 GCF_016612545.1 Streptomyces sp. MBT65
ACACGTTACTTACCGCCCTCTCAGCGGTGGGACGCGGTCGTGGTGGGTGGCGGCCTGGCCGGTCTGGCCTGTACGCGCGATCTGTGTGCGCGGGGGCTGCGGGTACGACTGCTGGAGGCCGGGGACCGGGTCGGCGGCCGGATGCGCAGCGACCGGGTGGAGGGCTGTGTGGTGGACCGGGGGTTCCAGGTGTTCAACACCGCGTATCCGCAGGTGCGTGCCCGTGTGCCGCTGCGAGAGCTGCGGCTGCGGCCGTTCACACCCGGGGTGCTGGTGCACGACGGCGGCCGGCGGCTGCGGTTCGCCGACCCGACGCGCGCACCGAGACAGGCACTGCGTGGTGCGGTCGGCGGGCTGGCCGGGCCCCGCGATCTGGCGGCCCTGGCCTCGCTGACCGGCTTCGACGCGCTGGCCCCGGCGGCTCTGGTTCGGCGGCCACGCGACACGTCCACACGGCGGGCGCTGGCGGCGGCGGGCTTCAGCGAGGGGTTCGTGGAACGGTTCTTCCGTCCGTTCCTGTCGGGCGTGTTCCTGGAGGAGGACCTGGCGACCTCCAGCCGGTTCTTCCACCTGGTGTGGCGGAGCATGGCGCGCGGCACGATCTGTCTCCCCGCGGCGGGTGTGGGTGCCGTACCCGAGTCGCTGGCGTCCGCACTGCCTCCGGGGACGGTCGCGCTGGAATCGCCGGTGACGGCGTTGACCGAGGAGGGCGTGCTGGACTCTGACGGCCGATCGGTGCCCGCGCGAGCGGTGGTCGTCGCCACGGACGCAGCCACGGCGGCCCGGCTGGAGCCCGGGTTGACCGTGCCGCCGCACCGCACGGTGACCACCTACTACCACCTCGCGTCCCGCTCACCGCTGCGCGAACCGACCCTCCTCACGGACACGCGACGACGCTTCACCAACAGCGTCGTACTGAGCGAGGTCCACACCGGCTACGCGCCGCGCGGGTACGCGCTGATCGCCACTTCCGTGCTCGGCGACGACAGCGAGGGACGGGAAAGGGCGACGCGCAACGCGCTCGCCGAGTGCTATGGGACCGACACGGCGGACTGGGGCCTGCTCACCGTCCGGACGGTGGCCGGAGCGCTGCCGGCCATGGAACCGGGTCTGCCCCTCAGCCGCCGTACCCGGACGGCCGCCGGGCGCTACGTCTGCGGTGACCACCGGGCCACCGGCTCGGTGCAGGGTGCGCTCGCTTCAGGGGCGCGCGCCGCCCGGGAGGTGGCCGCCGACCTGGGCTGAACCGGCCGGTCCGTGCACCGGGTTCACGGCGTCTGCTTGTCCCAGCGCCGGTCGGCGGCGAGCACCTCGTCCAGGTTGCCGAGCCTGTCCAGGCCCTGCACGGCCCGGGCGGTGCGCTGGTTGGCGGCGAGCAGGTCGCGATGGCGGTGGGCGAAGGACCAGTATCCGGTGGTGAAAGGACAGGCCCGTTCCCCCGCGCGGTCGCCGGGGCGGTAGGCGCAGCCGTCGCAGAGGTCGCTCATACGGTGGATGTAGGCGCCGCCCGACGTGTACGGCTTGGTCGTCATGCGACCGCCGTCGGCGTACTGGGACATGCCGGTGACGTTGGGCAGCATCACCCAGTCGTAGCCGTCGACGAAGCAGCGGTGGAACCAGTCGGTGACCTGGCTCGGCTCCCAGCCCCGCTGGAGGGCGTGACTGCCGAGGATCATCAGGCGCGGGATGTGGTGGGTCCATCCCGTGTCCCGCACCTGGGCGAGGACCGTGGCGAGACAGCGGGCCGTGACCGCGTCGGAGTCGAGTTCGAGGAACCATTCGGGCAGCGCGGTGTGATGCCCCAGTCCGTTCTCGTGCCGGTAGTCCTCGCCGAAGTACCAGTACAGCTGCCACACGTACTCACGCCATCCGGCTACCTGCCGGACGAATCCCTCGACGCTGTTGACAGGAGCCCGGCCGGCACGCCAGGCCTCCTCCGCGGCGGCGACCGTCTCCCACGGGTCGAGAAGGCCGAGGTTGAGCGACGCGGAGAGCAGGCTGTGGCTCATCACCGGGTCGGCGGCGAGCATGGCGTCCTCGTGCGGGCCGAACCCGGCCAGCCGATGGTCGACGAACCGGCGGAGCGCCGCACGAGCCTCCCCTGGGGTGGCGGGAAAGAGGCGGGGTCCGTCGCGGCCGACGAAACGGATGCCGTCCTCGCGCTCCCAGCGGTCGAGGTCGGCGCGCACCTCGGCGTCGATGTCGTCCTCGCGGGGGCGGTAGGGCGCGGGAGCGCCCAGGGTGCGCACACCACGAGGGGGGCGTTCCCGGTTGGCCTCATCGTGGTTCCATCGCCCGCCGGCCGGACTGCCGCCGTCCATGAGCAGGCCCAGCGCCCGGCGCGCCCAGCGGTAGAAGTCCTCCTGCCGCAGCCTCCCGCCTCCGCCGTGCTCGTCGGCCCAGACACGGAAGGCGTCCTGAGGAACGAGAAAGCCCCGCGCGGGAAGCACCCGTACCTGTTCCAGGGAACGCACCAGTCCCAGAGCGGCGCGTGAGGTGGGGTGATGAACGGTCACCGGATTGTCGCCGACCGCCTCGCGCAGCCCTTCACGGTAGGTGTCGGCGCGGACATAGCTGACGCGGTCGCCGAGTTCGGCTGCCCGGTGGCGCATCGCGGAGAGCACCAGGTGGGCCTTGGCGCGGTGGAAGCGGCGGCGCCGGAACACCGAGCGGGCCTCGATCATCACCACCTTGCTGTCGCGAGCGGGACCGCCCTCTTCCGGCGCGAGGAAGTGCGGGCCCAACTGGTCGCCGAACAGCCAGTGCCAGTCGTTCATGGTCACTCCGTGAGGTGAGGGGCCGGCGCGGAGGTCCGGGCTCGTGCCGGTGTCACGCGGCTCCCGCAACCATCGCGGAGCCGCTGGGCACAGCAGCAACGTACGGGAGGCAGCGGAGTCGACTGGTACGGAAAGCGAGCCGATCAGCCGTTGGGCGTAATCGCGGGCACCGCACGAGCGCGGCCCCGGGGCGCTGCCACCGGGCGGCGGCATCGTGGCACGGCTCTGGTTCAGAAAGCAGCCGGGCACGTCGCCCGCCTGCCGGTCGAGGACGTAGCCGTTGCGCGCCCGGTTGGACAGCGCGTACGTGATGCGGCCGGCGGGATGGACCCGTCGCCTTCTCACTGCCGGCCGGGCCCAAGGTCTAAAAGGATGTCCCACGCCCAAGCGCGCGAGGTCCCGGAATCTTGGCGGCCCAACCAGGCGAACTCACACCAGGAGTGTTGGCCGGCCGGCCGTCTGCGCGTCAGTTCGGACGGACTGGCAGTGATCCGGACTTGACCTTGGAGCCGGGTTGAAAGTTGACCGGCGATGACAGGGAGACCCGTGCGCGACCTTCCGAGTACGCCGGAGTCAACTGCGTGAGCGTCGAGGGACGTTGGACGCAGGCTCCGTGACGGATCTCATCGCCTGTGCGTCGAGTTCGGTTCGTGGCGTGTCAGCGGCGCTGGTGAGGGTCGGCGGGGACGCGTCACGCTGAGCCGCTGATACTCCACGTGACCCATCCCCGCCGGCCGGCAAGCAGAAGGGCCTGCCGTAGGTCAGGCCGTCTTCTTGAAGACGAGCACTTCCGTGGACGCCACGCCCAGGGGAGCCAGGAAGTGGGCCTCAAGGGTGAGGCCGAGCGTCGCGAAGAGGTCCACGCACGTGCGTCGGGGCATGGCGGCCGGGAACGAGTCGTGACCCGTCCCGCCCTTCGTCGCCCAGACACGCATCGCCTCCGGGTCGAGGCAGGTCTCCGTCATGACGTCGAAGACGATCCGCCCGCCCGGCCGTGTGACGCGGGCCATTTCGAAGAAGTAGCGGCAGGTGCCGAGGAAGGTCAGGGTGTTGAAGACTTTGTGCGCCTGGACGAGGTCGACGCTGACGTCCGGTGTCGCGTCGAGACTGAATCCTGTCACCGGTTGAGCGACCACTCCGAAGGTGTTCACCAGGTAGGTGGCCCAGGGCTCCGCCGTCTCGTAGATCTCGTAGCGGGTCGGCGAGCACTCCTTCAGCGTCTTCTCCAGGTACCGCCCGGATCCGGGGCCGATCTCCAGCACCGAGTCCGGTACCGCGGCGAAGACGCCGAGGGTCCGTAGTTCGTCGACGGTGGACTGGGTGGCCCCCGGGGTCCCGTTCATGACCTCGTCGATGTAGTCGCCCACCGACAGACCGGCCGCTCGCGCTGCCCGCATCGTCGGCTCGAACGGTATGAAATCGTCGACACCGCCTTGAGGGATGGTGCTGCGCACGAGTTGGAACCCCGTGCGTTCCAGGAGCCGCTTCGCCCCGGACTTCGCCCTGCCTGCTGCCGTCATCGGTCCACTCCTTCCCGGGCCGCCAATGGCGCCCGGCCTTGCGCGGTGCACAACTCGTACGTACGCCTTGAGCGAGCGCCGGCGCGCTCGGCTGGGACCCGAGCAGCAACACGGCCTCGGACCTTCGGATGTGCTGTGGTGGACGGGCCGATGCGGCCCGCGGCGACGACGGGCACAATCGCTCGCGTCGCAAGTGACATGCGGTTCAAAGGACTTCCCCCTGCCACGGGACTCGCGCGGAGCCCGCGTGCCGGAATGGCGGACAGAACCGTCCCCGAGGAGGACGGGTGAGTACACCGGAAGCCGTACGGATGCCGCTGTGACGGATCAAGCGGCGGGGTACGGCAGGGGTAGGTGCGGCGGGCCGCGGCGGACCACTGCGCCGGCCAGCAGAGCTGATGACGAGGGAGCCCGCGTCGGTCCGGAGTCCACGCGCCCGGCGGCCGCGGACTCCGTTGCTTTGTATGCGATATGACCAGGAACCAGGAGCCTGCGCAGCAGTGCGCGCAACGCGCACCACTCCTTCCTGGCTGCGTACAGCACGCGGCGCACACTGTCGTCGAGTCCATGCAGCAGGACCGCGCAGAGCAGGGCCAGCAGGATGTGGCCGATCACCACGGGCCACCCAGCGAGGACAGAGGACGGCAGCGGTCCGTGGTCCCGGAATGCGACCGAGCTGTCGGCGAGGACGAACCAGTACCCGATGACGGCCTGGCAGCCGAACGCCAACAGCACTTGCGTACGGAGCGACTTGCCGCTGCCGGCACCGGGCAGTGCCACGACGAACAGGAAACAGGCCGCCAGCGCCTTCACGAGCCGAGACGGGTTCGATTCGAAGGCCAGGTCATGCACGATCACCGTGACCATGGTTCCGAGCAGGGAAAACATCCCTGCGCGGGCGACTGCCATCGTCGCCGCAGGTGGCACGTGGCCACGGCGGCCCACAGCGAAAACGCGCAATCTTCCCCCCTCCAACAATCAGACATCATGGGTCCTAGTACGCGACTTGTCACGTTTTCTGTCCTGTCGGCCCGGGTCTCGCCCTCTTTCAAGCGCGTCTCGACGACATCTGATCGCCCGGTTCGTCCAGGCGGTCGCCCTGGTCAACCATGACTTGCCCGGCGGCCTCCAGGACGAGTCCGGCAGGAAAGGGCCCACGATGCACCCCGCGACTGGTCGGGGAGGCGGAAGTGACGCGCACGTGACGCGGTCAGCTCATCCGCAGCAGGAGCAGCCGTGGGCGCAACCGCAGGAATCCTTTGCGCCGTCGGCCTCCTTCAGCGCCGTCAGGCCGGTGGGAGCGCAGCAGTTGTCGCCGTGCCATGCCTCGCGGCCCTCCTTGACCGCGACGGCGGCGATGACCAGGGCCGCGATCGGGTCGGCCCAGGTCCAGCCGAAGAGGGAGTTGGCGAGCAGGCCGACGAGGAGGACGGCCGACAGGTAGGTGCACAGCAGGGTCTGCCTGGAGTCGGCCACGGCGGAGGCGGAGCCCAGTTCGAGACCGGCACGGCGTTGGGCGGCGGACAGGAACGGCATGATCGCCAGGGAGAGGGCGGCCGGCACGATACCGGGCGTGGAGTGCCCGGCATCGCCGGTGCCGGTCAGGGCGCGGGCCCGTTCGCTGTTCGAAGGCGATCGGGCCGACCTGGCCGATCGCTGAATGCCTTCTCCTGGTGTTGTAGCGGGCGATCCAGCGGAAGACCGCGAGGCGGGCCTCGCGCACTCCTGGCCAGCGTTTCCGGCCTTGCAGGGTTTCCCGTTTCAGGGCCGCGTTGAAGCTCTCCGCGGCGGCGTCGTCCGCGCTCGTCCCGACCTCTCCGCGAGAACGGATCACGCGGAGTTCGCGACATGCCTTCGCGAAGTCCTTCGAGGCGTACTGGGCCCCGTTCTCGCTGTGGAAGACCGCACCGGCCAGGTCACCGCCGCGAGTGCGGGCGGCGGCGTCGAGCGCGTCGGTGACCAGCTCGGTGCGCATGTGATCGGCGACCGTCCAGCCCGCCAGGCGCTTCGAGTAGAGGTCCAACACCGTTGCCCGGTACGGGACTTGGCCGTAGCCGACGGGCAAGTAGGTGATGTCGCCGACATACTTGGTGTTCGGTTCGCCCGCGGTGAAGTCGCGCTGCAGCAGGTCGGGGACCTGGGCCGCGTCCGGCGCGGGCACCGTGGTGGTGACCTTCTCAGCCTCGCGTTCAGCCGCACCGCCGGAACCATCCCGATCATCTCCATCGCTCACGGCCCCGAAGTGATGGCGGCCGAGCGCAACACGAGGCCGTGCTCGAAGTCGCCGGCGCCAGCGCCGCGATCGTCACCCCGACCTCCGTCTTCGCCGACCGCATCGACCGCCTCACCGGGCGCCGGTTCACCGACCGCATCGCCATCATCCCGTGGGGCATCCGTCTGGCCGATGCCCATGTACGCGATCAGCCTTCCGCAGGGACCGGACCTCTGTCTCTGGTGCAAGCCGGTCGCCTGGACGACAACAAATCAACGATCATCGCCATCGAATCCCTCGTATTCACCGATCAGCCGCACCACTTGACCCTGATCGGCAAGTTCACCGCAGTGGCGATAACGGGACCGGTGTGAGCCGGCCCGGCGGTCGCTCACCCATGGCGAAGGGTGCGCTACGGCCGGTTGAGGGTGATGGAGTTGATCGGCGTGAGGTTCTCGTACCCCCAATCGTCCTGAAAGAGGATCTCAACGCAGTTGGTGCCGCCGTAGTTCTTGCACAGGCTGGCGGTGGCGTCACCGTACTGGTTGTTGAGGACCCAATGGTCCCCGTACTGGTTGCTCAGATTGTGGTAGCCGTAGCTGGAGTACTGGACCGTCGGGTGCGGGTCGTTGAAGGGTTCGACGCCCTCGCGCCAGATACACACGTTGCCGGACCTGCATCCGTACACCGTGGAGTCGCCGGCGGGCGCTGCCTGGGCGGCGCCGCTTATCGACACCACCGCCGTGGCCGCGGTCGCGAACGCGGCGGCGGCGCTCATCACCTTGCGCATGTTTCCCCCTGCTGGAGATTGCCTGCAGTCTCGGAGGCACCGGATCAATCCGGAGGACAGAGCAAGGCACGGTCAGCTCTGTCGACAGCCGCGTAGACCGCACGAATGGTGGCCACCACCATGGGCTCTTCCTCCCATGGCTGCCACCCTTTCGATGCTGATCGAAACGGTCACCTTCGACGCGTCCCGTGAGAGAACTCAGGGAAAGCCAACGTTGATGAAGTGAGGTTCCCCCGGTGTGCGGGAGGTGCTGATCAGCTGGTCAGGGCGGGTTGACGGGGTTTCAGGTTCGTTCGTTTGGCCGGTGCCTGGTCGGCGTAGTGCTTCTCCTCGAACTCGACTGGACTGAGGTAGCCGAGCCGTTTCTGGATGCGCCGGGGAGTTATAGAAGCCGTCGATGTACTCGAACAGCGCGAGGTTCACCTCGGCCCGGGTGGCGAAGACGCGCCCACGGATGCATTCGGTCCTGATGAGCATCCACAGTTCTCCGCGAGGGCGTTGTCGTACGAGTCCCCGGCTGAGCCCATGGACGCGTGAACTCCCGCCCGCACCAGGCGAGTTGTCAGCTTCACGGACGTGTACCGACAGCCGTGGTCGGCATGGTGGACGAGCGCGCCGGGCTCGACCTCGCGGGAGGCGAGGGCGTACTCGATGGTGGTCAGGACCAGGTCGGCGTCCGCCCGGGCGGAGGTCTCCCAGGCCACCACCCGGCGTGAGAACGCGTCCCGGATCGCCGACAGCCACAAGGGCCCCTCACCGGTTGCGATCATCGTGAGGTCGGTGACCCACAGCCGGTTCGGGGCGGGTGCGGTGAAGTCGCGCTCGACCAGGTCCGGGGCGAGCGTGGCCTTGAGATCGCGGCGTGTGAAAGCGCTTCGGCGGGGGCTGATGCCCGCGATGCCGGCCTCGCGCTGGAGCACGGCGTGCACGCGCGGCGAGCCGTAGATCCCGTCCGAGTCGGCGTGGATCTCCTTGATCTGCTCCGTGAGTCCCACGTCCCGGCGCCGGCGTTCGCACGGCTCGCGCTCGGCACGACGCCGGTGGTAGTACGTCGAGGAGGCAATGGACAGTTCCCGCAGTACGCACTCGACTCCCAGGTGCGGGTGCTCGTCGATGAGCGCCGTCACCTCGGCCGGGTCGGGGCGAGCTGCGCCGCGAAAACCGTCGAGGCCGTCCGCAGGACGTCGTTGGTCCGTTTGAGCTGGACGTTCTCCTTGCGCGGCGCGGCGAGTCGGCGCGTTCATCAGTGGTCAGCCGGTCATCCCGCTCGCCGGCGTCCGCCTCGGCCTGCCGGATCCAGCCCCACAGGGCCTCCGGATGCACGCCGAGATCGACAGCAAGCTTCTTGATCTGCGGCTTCGGGTCGGAGGCGGGGTACATCCGCACCGCACGCTCACGCAAACTCCAGCGAGTACTTTCAGGGAGCGGCCATGATCGATGTTCCTCTCATGAGAAGCATCTGCCCCTCTGTCAACACACCCCGCATCTCGGGGGAACCTCAGACCCCGCCCCCACCGCGATAGCCCGACCTGCCCCGCCGGCGCCCGAAGGACCCGTCAAAGAGGTCCCGCTCCCTGACGTGCCCGAGTTCGGGTTTCCGAGCGATGCAGGCGCGCAGCCCGCAATCATCAGGCAGACGAACAGCACGGACGATCTGGCACGGCGGGTGCAACGCAGGAAGCGCACTCCGCATACCGCCACTGCCCGTGAACCACTCGTTTGCGGGCAGGGACATGACGTTTCAGCACCGCATGGCCTCGACTACGACCGCTTCGTACCTGGCCTACGGCGCCCTCTGGCTCTGCCGATGTCGGAGCGGAGCGGGGCGGAGCGGGGCGGTTCTGACGGTGACCGCGTTCAGCCAGTGGGCATGGCCGGCTCGCGGTCCCTACCCAACTCCAGCCCGTTGAGCTGGCGTTCACGGCCGAGGTGGGCGGCGTACCGCCACACCGGTTTCACCACCTCCGGGTCCCCCTGAGACCGCGCTGAGACCGCGCTGAATGGAGGGTCGGTCACGCTCTGCGGCATGAAGACGACGGCCCCGCCAGGGGCAGCGGCCCGGAAGGGGATCACCATGAACGGCCTGCGACTTGTCCGTCTGCACGCGGCGGCCTTCGGGCGCTTCGCCGGGCTGGGCAGCGCGGTCACTCTGGCGGCCTCGGCGGCCCTGGTCCTGCTTTCGCAGGGGATCCCGTGGATGGCGGCGAACGCGCTGACTACCGTCGCCTCCACCGTGGTCGCCACCGAGTTGCACGCCCGCGTCTCGTTCGGTCACGGACGGCCCGGCCTTGCCGGGCACCTGAAGAGCGCGGCCACCATCGCCGCCGGCTGGCTGGTCACGTCCGCCGCGGTCGGCGCGCTGACCGTGCTCCGCCCCGGCGCCGGACTCGTCCTGCAGCAGACGGTGTACCTGTCGGCCACCGCACTCGTCGGAATCGGCCGCTACCTCGTACTGCGTCTGACGGTGTTCGCCCAGGGCGCCCCGCAGCGCCGGACCGGCGGCGAAATCCGGTCGCGTGCCGCCTACAACGCGGCGGCGTAGGCGGGCGAATTCCAGTGAGCGGCGCAACACGTGATCATTCCAGTGTTGCGACGAGCTTGCTGAGGAACTCGGCGGGTGTCTGTCAGCCGAGGATCTTGCGGGGGCGGTCGTTGAGCTCAGCGGCGACGCAGGCGAGATCTTCGGCACTGTGGATCGACAGGTCGGTGCCCCTTGGGAAGTACTGCCGCAGCAGGCTGTTGGTGTTGACGTTCGGGCCGCGCTGCCAGAGGCCGGCCGGCTCGCAGAAGCCGATCGGGATGTTGGTGCCGCGCGTGAACTCGTCGTGCCATCCCATTTCGCTGCCCTGATCCCAGGTCTGCGAGTGTGTCAACTCGGCCGACAGTCCGGTGAAGGCGTGCACGAGCGCGACGCGGACGTGCTCAGCTGGCCGCGCTCGGCCTGGAGTGGGCACAGGAGGACGGCCCGTGACGTGGACTGTGGAGGACGTGGCTTGGGCAGTGGTCCGGCGCCAGGGCGCGGGCTGAGCGACGCGCAGGTCGCGGACAGAGTCGCGGAAGCGGAACGGCGGGCGCGCGAGACCCGGTCACAGGCACGGTTCCGTCGCTTCCGGCCAGGGGCCGCCCTCGCCAACGCGGGGACGGCGGGCATCAGGGCCTGCGACGGGATCCGGCCCACCCCCGGACGACGGGAGCGGACCGGACCGCAGCAGCGCTTCGCGGGTCAGCGGACCGTTGTGACCCGGTGCTCCTTCAGCGCGGCGCAGTTGGAGCCCGTCACGTAGACGTACACGTTGTCGATGTGGCCACCCCAGTCGACGCAGTGGGCCTTGCCCTGGACATAGCCCGGTCCGGCGTACGACGTGTACGCGCCCTCGTCCTGGGCGTACTCATCGGTGTCGGACACGTAGATCCACGCGCCCATGTCGCGCGCGGCGCCGGGGTTGGTGCGGATGGTCGCGACGCAGTTCTTGCCGTTGGAAGCGTTGTAGGTCAGGTAGACGGTGCCCTGCGTGCCGACGGGCGCGGAATTGACGGTCTTGTAGTTGCTTCCACAGACCTTCTGCGCAGTGGTGTTCGGCGCTGCGGAGGCGGAGCCGGCCAGAACGGTCGTTGCGCCGACCGTCAGGGCCGCTATCGCGGCACCGGCGAGAACGGAATGACTGAATCTCATATTTCCCCCTTATGGCCTTAGGAGTGCCTTACTCCTGACAGGTCTGACACGTGCCGGCCCTACAGGGTTGTGACCCCGCACCCGCTCGATCCGGCCGACTTGACCGGGCAGACCGGGAACACGGCTGACTGGCCGTGACCTGGGCGGGCGGGGAGGTTGCGGCGGCGCCCGGGCCAGCCGTCCATGCACCGGGTCAGTCCGCGCCGTCACAGGTGCGGTCTTCGTCCGAGGAGATCGCAAGCCGGGAACGCCAGGCAACAGCCCGGGCAACCTGTGACCGCCCGCGCCCGACGCTCCGCCATCGCGGATCCGCCCGACCGCACGACGACGCGCGGACGTCGGCGCATTCTTGCCACAACCCCTCAGCGCACTATGCGTCGAAGGAGTTCATTCAAGTCTGGCTCAGCGATCTGAACTGTGATCCCCCGGGCCGCCCCAGGCAGCGAAGGGACGCTGTCGAGCCCACCTGGCCTTCAGCCGCGGAACAGTGCTGCTCCGTTCCCACGCGCCCGCGCCTGGCCAGCCAGCCCACGCAGGTGAGCGTCCACCCGCCGCCCGAAGGGGACTTGGACGCCGACCGTCAGCCGCCCTGCCGCTGAACGATCGCCCCCGGCCCGTGAAGGGCTCCCCGTCACCAAGGATCTCAAGGACGCGCCGTACCTGTCCCCACCGTCACCGAGCACGAGCTCGACGACACTCTCGCCGCCTCGCCGGTTCCGGCGGTGCTGTACGTCTACGCCGCCCGGTGTGGGCGCGTACTGGAACTCGACGACGACCAACCCGGGCAGGCTTGCAGAAAGCAGGCCCTCGGCTCCGTCCCGACGTTTCTTGTGCCCGTTGGAAGCGGTGGCGATGATGCAGCGCAACCTAGCGCCCTCGCTGGCCACGGCTCCCCTTGCCGCGCTGGTCGACTGTGCCACCGGCTACCGGCCGCCTGGTGCGCCCTCCTCCTGTCAACGGCTGCCGTCGGCACCCTATGGACAGAGAGGAGAACGCGACACAACCGGTGGCTGAAGACCCTGGAGATCTGCTTCTGGATCCCGGAGGACATCGACACCCCCTTCGCCTCCGGCGGTGACCACCCCTGACCGACGCACTGAGGCCCGGAACTACGGAGACCCGGCCAATCAGGAAATCGCGCGGGTCACGGACCCCGCCCAACGCCCAACGGCCTACGTGCTCTTGCCCCTGCCCCATGACGTACACAGCGGCAGAGAAGACACGAACATGATCCGATTCCTCACCGGCGGGACATCAGAGATCACCGTCGAGCGCCGTCCGTGGCCGAGGACGCCGGTACGGCGTCCCCGCCTCTCCCGACGGACACCGGCCCGCCCCCGCCCAGTGCCCGGTCCGGACCGAGGTCCCGCGGCTCATCGATTCCCCAACTCCTCTCTCCTCTCATCGCTTTGAATCGTTGTCCTTTCTATTGACCTCAGCTCGGAAGGCCAAATACGGTTCCGGCATCTGCAGTGACTGAAACGATTCATAACCCGTTCACCCGCGACAAATTGGGGCTGAACCATGCACGAAACCCACCCGCAGCGTGGCGGTGCGACGCGCCGGTCCGTCATGGCGGCCGCTCTGACGACGGGCGTCCTCGCGACACTCGGTCCGACGGCGAGCGCCGCCGCATCATCCGGAACGGTTCGCTCCACCGCAGCCGCGTCCACGGCGAGTTGGTTCGCCCGGCCGGCCAAGTCGGTCCGGCCCAGGTTCCGTTGGTGGTGGCCGGACGGGCTGGTGGACCCCGTGGAGATCGCGCGGGAAGTCGACCGGATGGCCGACGCGGGATTCGGCGGCGCCGAGATCGCGGCCGTGCACCACAGCATCACCGACACCTCCGTGCTGGACACCACCCGCCACGGGTGGGGCAGCCCGGCCTGGCGCGACGGTGTGACGGCCGCGCTGCGCCAAGCCGCCCGACGCGGACTGACCATCGACCTCACCCTCGGCCCGAGTTGGCCCGTCGCCGTGCCCGGACTGACCCCCGACGACGACGCCGCGGTGAAGGAACTCGCCTACGGCAAGGCCACGTTGACCGGCGGCGCAGCCTACGACGGTCCGGTGCCGGCCTCCGTCTACGCGCCCGCGTCGGGTGTCACACAGCAGAAGCTCGTCGCCGTGCAGGCCGCCCGCGTCAACACCGCCTACTCCAGCGGGAAGGCGACCGGACTGGACGCCGAGAGCGTCACCGACCTCACCGGCCAGGTGTCGGGAGGCCGTCTGAGCTGGACGCCGCCCGACTCGGCGACCTGGGTGATCCTCTCGTACTGGCAACGGGGTTCGGGCCAGCAACCCGAAGCAGGGCCGCACTCCTCCCCCGCCGCGTATGTCGTCGACCACTTCAGCGCGGCGGGGACCGCGGCCGTCACCCGCTACTGGGACTCCACCATCCTGGACTCCACGCTCCGTCAGCTCCTCAGATCGGCGGGCGGCACCTTCTTCGAGGACTCCGTCGAGCTGGAGACCAAAGGGCTGCAGTGGACGTCCGGCCTGCCCGCGGCCTTCCGCGAGCACACCGGACGCGACCTGCTGCCGTATCTGCCGGCCGTCGTCCTCGACAACGGCAACCAGATCTTCGCCTTCGAGGCGCGGCTCAGCCAGGAGATCCGGCACGACTTCTGGGAGACCGTCTCCGGCCTGTTCAACAAGCACCACCTCGGCGCGCTCACGTCCTGGGCGCACGGACACGGCATGAAGATGCGTTCCCAGCCGTACGGTCTCCAGACCGACGCCATCGCCTCGGCGGCCGTTCTCGACGTCCCCGAGGGCGAGTCGCTCGGCTTCAAGAACCTCGACGACTACCGCTGTCTGGCGGGCGGACGGGACATGGCCGGTCATCGCATCCTGTCCTGCGAGGCAGGCGCGTACGCGGGCGGCGCCTACAACACCACCTGGGACAAGTTCCTGCGCACCATGGGCGGCGCGTACGCGGCGGGCGTCAACCAGACCGTGATCCACGGCTTCTCCTACGCCACCGCACCGGGCGTCAGCTGGCCCGGCTTCGCCGCGTTCAGCCCGTACAGCGGCGCCCCAGGATACGGCGAGTCGTGGGGGCCGAGGCAGCCGACCTGGCACCACGTGCCCGACATCACCGCCTACCTCGGCCGCGTCCACGAGGTCCTCCAGTCGGGCACCGTCCGCGCGGACATCGCGGTCTTCCGGCAGACCGGCTACACGGCCACCGGCATCGGCGCGTCCTGGCTGACCTCGACGGGCGTCCCGCTCGGCTGGACCCACCAGTTCCTGAGCGGCCCCCTGCTCGACCTGCCCACCGCCAAGGTCTCCGGCAGACGCCTCGCACCCGACGGCCCCGCCTACAAGGCCCTGTTCCTCGAAGGCGACTTCTTCTACGGCTCCAACCCCACGTTGGCCGTCGCCGACGCCCGCAGACTCCTGAAGTTCGCGCGTGCGGGCCTGCCCACCGTGCTCCTCGGCACCTTCGACCAGGCACTCACTCCGGGCCTCCCCGACGCCGGGGAGCAGGCCGAACTGCGTTCTCTGACCGCCCAGTTGCTCGCTCTGTCGAACGTGCGTCAGATCACCGACAAGACTCTGGTCGGCGCGGCGTTCGCCGAACTCGGCGTGACCTCCGACGCCGTCTACTCCGTGCCGTCGACCCTGCTGAACGCCCACCGGGTCACCGACGACGCCGACTTCTACTACCTGTGCAACGGCAAGCACGCCGAGACCGTCAAGCCCGCCGTCGTCCTCATCGACCACGACGTCACGCTGCGCGCCACCCACCGCAAGGGGGCCGGCGCGGTGCCCTACCTGTTGGACCCCTGGAGCGGGCGGGTCACCCGGCTCGCCCAGTACACCCAGGACCGCGACGCGTTCACCTTCCGGGCGACGCTCCAGCCGGGCGAGACCCTCGTCGTGGCGCTGGGGGCCCCGGGGCTGTTCGGGGACCGCTCCGGGAGTCGTCCGCACGCGGTCGCGACCGACGCGGACACCGCGCTCTTCGCGGACGGATCACTGGCCGTACGAGCCTTCACGGCCGGTATCCGCACCACCACCCTGTCGACGGGCCGCAAGGTCACCACGGAGATCCCCGAGGTGCCGGCATCCGTCCCCCTCGACCGGTGGACCCTCTCGGTCGACGACTGGCAACCCGGTGCCACCGCGACCACCACCACGATCGTCACGCACAGCCTCGCCCTCGATGCCCTGCTGCCGTGGTCGCAGATCCCCGAACTGGCCGACGTGGGCGGCATCGGCCGCTACCGGACAACGGTCACCCTGCCGACCACCTGGACCTCCGGCATGGGGGCGTTGCTCCGCCTCGGCAACGTCAGCGACACCTGCCGGGTCAGCGTCAACGGAACACAACTCGGCCCCGTCGACCGGCTCAACCCCGTGGTGGACCTCGGCGGACATCTGCGCCACGGCGCCAACGTCATCGAGGTCGAGGTGGCCACCCCCTTGTTCAACCGGCTGCGGATCAGCAACCCCACGGTGTTCGGCACATCCGCGAGACAGGCCTACGGCCTGGTCGGACCGGTCCGACTCACGCCGTACGTGCAGCAGAAGGTGAGCTGACCGCCCTCGACCGGGCTTTCACAGAGGGGGAGATCACAAGTGCGCACGGGCGTCAGGTGTGAATCACGTACAGGGAAATTGTCCAGGCTGCCGACATACACGGTCCCGTCCGCCACCACGGGCGTCGAATACACCTCCCCACCGGTCTGCAGACGTCGGCGTTCCTCGCCCGTGGCCGCGTCCACCGCCCACTGACGCCCGTCGACACTGCCCGCGTACACCGTGCCGTCGGTGGCCGCCGACCCCCGGTACGTCTCCCCGCGGGTCCTGGGCCTCCACCTCTCCTGACCGGTATCGGCGTCCACCGCGATCAGATACCAGCCGCTGAAACCGCTGACCGCCATGCCCTCGGCCACCGCGGGATTCGCCCACACAACTCCTCCGGGGGAGAGCCGCCGGCGTTCCTCTCCCGTCGCCGCGTCCATAGCGACCAGGCCTTTGTTGTTACCCACATGTACGCTTCCGAAAGACGTTCCACACCGGTCGGCCGCTGGCCCCGTCCACCGCCCACATCCTGCCGGCGTGTGCGGCGACACGATGTGGTCCTCCGCCGTCGGTAGCCACATCGTCGACCGGCGCGATCTCCACTTCCAACCGCACGTCGCCGGTCGCGGCGCCCGACCGGGCCGTCGCCTCATCAGCGCCCGGCACCCACGCCGGGGCGGAGTATGTTTCGATGCGCGACAACACCGTGCCTCCACGCACGTCAGAAAGGTGAACGGATGGGCCTGCGCTTCGAGGAGATCGACTGGCGACCGACGCCCATCGGCGAGATCAGTCTGCGTCGGCGCCGCCACCCGGTCTCGGGGGATGACGTGTACGAGGTAAAGCTTGGCGACGAGTTCCTGATGTCCAGCCTCTTCACCACAGGCGAGATCGCGCTCACGGAACTCGCCCTGGCCATACTGCCGGACACCGAACTGGACGTAGCCGTCGGCGGACTCGGACTCGGCTACACCGCCCAGGCCGTCCTGGATGATCCACGGGTGCGGACACTGGCGGTGATCGACGCGCTCGCCGAAGTCATCGACTGGCATCAGCGGGGCTTGGTGCCCCTCGGAGCCCGGTTGACCTCGGACGCCCGCTGCCGACTGCTGCACGGAGACTTCTTCGCACTGGCCGCCGGTCCGAGCGGTCTCGACCCCACGGAGCCGGGCCGCCGCTTCCACGCCATCCTGCTGGACGTCGACCACTCGCCGCGCCATGTGCTCCACCCACGCCACGCGGCGCTCTACCAGCCCGCCGGGCTCCGCGCCCTCGCCGGTCACCTCCACCCCGGCGGGGTGTTCGCCTTGTGGTCGAACGACCCGCCCGACCCGCAGTTCACCTCCGCGCTCTCCGAGGTCTTCGCCCACACAGCGGCCCATGTCGTCGCTTTCGACAACCCGCTACAGGGCGGTACCTCGACCAACACGGTTTACCTGGCCGGCAAGGCACCGGACAGGCCCTGAAGACCGGCTGTCCGTGCAGCGGGGGAGGCGATCGACACCGAGCGGCGGGCCGGCCTGCTCGAAGCCCACGGCGACGACGGCTTCGCCATCCTCGCCGTGGTGGTCCCCGGCTGCGGAGCCTCAACGTCTCCGACCACCGTCGGGGACTCGCTCGGACATCCGGTGCAGCAGGTCGGGGGCCCGTATCTGACGCACGTCAGCTCCGGCAGCACGGGTTCAAGTTCAGTGGTCGACAGCGCACGCGCGCCGGACGGACCTGGTCTGCAGGGCCGTCCGGCGGCTGGGGCCGGGGCTGTCAGTGCGCCGCCGGGTGGTGGCCGATGGTGATGCCGCAGGCGAGTGCCGCGGTGGGGCCGGCGTAGACGGTGGCGCCGGTGGACTTCCTCCACACGTTGATGAGGAAGGTGTCCGGGTGGTCGGTGGCGGTGATGCTGACGCCGTAGCCCTTGACGCCGTTGAGGGTGCCGGAGCCCTGGTAGCGGGCGCGGGAGCCGGTGACCACCAGCCAATCGGACGACGTGGAGCGGAACTTGAGGCCCGCCGCCTTGAAGTCGAAGGCGACCCTGCCGGTGGGGGTGGTGGCGTTCCTGCCGTAGGAGAGGGAGAAGGAGAAGGCTGCCTTTCCGGTCAGCCGCGGGGACGCGGGGTAGGCGCCGGTCGGCGAGGCGAAGGTGCCGCTACCCACGGCCGAGCCGGCCATGTGGTCGTAGACGACCAGGTCGGTGAGGGTCCTGGAGGTGGCGGCCCCGTCGTCGTCGGTGACGGTGACGGTCGGGTGGTAGATGCCGGCCTTGCGGTAGGTGTGGCCCGCGCGGCAGGGCGTCGGGGCTGTGCCGTCTGCCCAGTCGACCGAGCAGGTGAGCGTGTCACTGCTGCCCGGGTCGGTGTAGTGAGTGGTGAGGGTGATCTTCGCGCCCACCGATACCGGCTTGGCGGGTCCGGTGGCGTCGCGAATCACCGGGGCCGCGTTGGTGACGGTGACGGTGAGGGTGTCGCTGCTGCGGCCGCCGGTGAGGGTGACCTCGTAGGTGCCGTTGTCGGTGCAGGTGATGGCGGGGGTGAGGGTCCTGGCGCGGACGATGGTGCACGGGGCGCCGGATGCAACACTCCACTTCGGGGTGGCGTCCGCGCCCGAGAGGGCGCCGGTGAGGGCGATGGCGCTGCCCTCCGCTCCAGTGGCGTCGGGGCCGGCATGCGCGACGGTCACCGGCCTGATGCTGGTGAGGGTGGGGACCACCGTCTTGATCAGGCCGTCGGCGTCGAACTCCAGCTTGTCGATGGTGGTTTCGCGGTGGGTGCCGTCGCCGCCCGGGATGGCGAACCGGTGGTAGGCGATGTACCAGTCGTCGGTACCGGGGACCCGGACCACCGAGTGATGGCCGGTGCCCTTGATGCCGAGCGCCAGGTCCTTGGACAGGATCACGCCGCGCTTGGTCCAGGGGCCCATCGGCGAGCTGCCGGTGGCGTACGCGACCTGGTAGTTCTCGTCACCGGTGTCGTTCTCCGACCACATGAAGTAGTAGACACCGTGCCGCTTGATGGTGAACGCGCCCTCCCGGAAACCGTCGGGAGTGATCGTGGCGACCTTGGAGGTGTCCAGGGAGATCATGTCGTCGTTCAGCGGGACGACGTACGCGCCGCCGTTGCCGAAGTAGAGGTAAGACGTCCCGTCGTCGTCGGTGAAGGCCGCCGGGTCGATCATCTGGCCGCTGAACGTGCCCGCCGCGAGGAGGGGTTTGCCGAGCGCGTCCTTGAACGGGCCGGTCGGGGAGTCCGAGACGGCGACGCCGATGTTGGCGTCGGCGCAGAAGTAGAAGTAGTACTTGCCGTTCTTCTCGGTGATCGTCGGCGCCCAGGCCCGGCTGTCGGCCCAGGAGACGTCCGGACCCAGGTCGAGGATGACGCCGTGGTCCGTCCAGTGCACCAGGTCGGTGGAGGAGTACGCCTTGAACTGGGTGCCGCTCCAGCCGGGGAACCCGTCGGTGGTCGGATAGATGTAGAAGGTGTCGCCGAAGACCACGATGTCCGGGTCGGCGTTGAGACCGGGCAGCACCGGGCTCTTCATTTCCATCGCTTGTACGGTCCAGACGCGGGTCGCGCCGTCCGAGCCGGTGACGGTGTACCTGACCGGCTTGGTGAAGTTCCGGACCGTGCCGGAGGCGGGGCTGATGGTCGCACCGTTGGCCAGGGTGAACTCCGGTGCCAGGGCGGTGAGTTCGGTACCTTCCTTGACCGGCAGTACGATCCGGCTCTGGGTGTCGGTGACGATCGCGTCGGTCTTCAGCTCGGGCAGCCTGGCACTGGCGATACCGGTGGTGTTGCCGCTCAGCTCCAGCACCTCGGCCGCGGACAGTGCGCGGTTGTAGATCCGGAAGTCGTCCACCTGGCCGGCGAAGTAGGGGTCGGCGGCGTACAGCGACTTGCCGATGTAGCCGCTGTAGCCCTTCGAGGCGTCGTAGAGGTCCGACGGCTTGATGGTCACTCCGGTGGTTTTGGCCACCTGCACGCCGTTGAGGTAGAGGACCGCGGTCCCGGTGGCGCCGTTGAGGGTGACGGTGATGTGTTTCCACTCACCGGCGGCGAGCTTCGAGCCCGCCGACAGCTTCGACTCGGCGCCCCAACTTCCGGTGGTGACAGCCGAGTAGAGACTCCCGCCGCCGTTCGACGGTGTCGCGAAGAGGTACTTGTCGCTGTTCGGGCCGAGTCCGAAGAGCCACTGGTTGACCGCCGTCGACGTCGGATCCCACTTGGCGTAGGTGGAGACGGTGACACTGTCGGTGTCCTTCAGCACGCCGTTGGGGATCTTGACGTACGGCGAGGTGGTGGAGGAGCTGGAGCCGCCGCTCATCACGAACGAACCGCCGTGCACGCCAGTTCCGAAGGCCGGGGTGTTGACGTAGGTGCCGTGGTTGCCGTGGCCGCTGGAGTCCCGGACGACGTTGCCTGACGTCTCGTCGAAGTCGTAGCGCAGGACCAGTGCCGACGGGATGTCGGTGCCGCCGTCCTTGGACACCGTGACATGGGCCTGGACGTGGAGTGTGGCGCCGTCCGGCAGGGTGCCGTTCACGGTGAACGTCCCGGCCGATCCGTATGCCGACGCCGGGACGTCGTCCCAGGTCACGGCGACGGGGCGGGTGATGCCGTCGGCGTACTCGGCGATGACGGTCGCGGGCAGCACCGGCGCGCTGCCGATGGCGGTGGAGACCGTCACATCCTCGGCGCTCTCCACCAGCTCGTCGGGCTGGTAAGCGCGCAGCACCCGGTTGTACTCGGCCTCGGTGACCGGCAGCACGGTCCCGTGGCGTGGCGACGACGGCAGCGAGTAGTCGGTGGACGGGGTCCAGACGCCCGAGTCGAGGTCGGTCGTCTCGAACGGTATGTAGCCGCGGCCCCCGAACTCGTCGAGGAAGAGATACCACTTCTCCTCGGTGTTCGACTTGAAGACCAGCGGTCCCTCGGCGGCGCTCATCGCGCCCTTGCCGATGCCCTCGGCCACGGAGGCGTAGTCGGTGTCGAGGATCGAGTCGGCCTTCTCCTCGAAGATGAACTTGCTGTTCGGGGAGGAGGAGGTGTTGTTCCGCTCGTCCTTGGAGAAGCGGTAGTACTGGCCGTCGTGCTCGATCATTGTGGAGTCGATCACCGAGTAGCCGCGGTCGATCCACACCTTGGGCTTACTGAAGGTGCGGAAGTCACGGGTGGTGGCGTACATCATGCGGTTGTAGGTGTCGCCGGTGTGCGCTTCGTTGTCGTAGATTTTCGACGCCCAGAAGACGACGTACGAGCCGAGGGACTTGTCGTAATAGGCCTCCGGGGCCCAGGTGTTGCCGGCCTCCTTCGGCGAGACCGTCACCAGTCGCTGGTCGGTCCAGTGCACCAGGTCGGTCGACTCCCACACCATGATCGCCCGGCTGCCGGTGCGTTGCGCGGCGTCCCAGTCGCCGTTGCCGTAGATCCGCAGGTCGGTGGCGATCTGGTAGAACTTGTCGCCTTCGGGAGAGCGGATGATGAACGGGTCGCGCAACCCCCTCTCGCCCAGAGTCGAGGTCAGCACCGGGTTGCCGTTGTTGATCTCCCGCCATTTCAGCGGGTCGTTGCCCTTGCTCAGGCCGAAGTGGACCTGCTCGCCGTCGGCGGTGCCCTCGCCGGTGAAGTAGCTGAAGAGGTAGCCGGACTTGGCTTCCGGCGCCGGGAGTTCGGGCACCTTGGCGGTGAACGTGCGGGTCGCGGATGCGTCATTGCGCCTGACGGTCGCGGTCAGCTCGACGGCGGCCGAACCCTCGCCCGCGGCCGGGCGGTTGACCACCCCGTCGGCGGAGACGACGGACGGGTCGGCGGACGACCACTCGACCTCGGTCGAGTAGTCGCCGTTCGCGGGCAGCGTCAGATTCCCGCGTACGTCGTCGATGTTCGGGACGGTCAGCGAGGCTGCGGCCAGGTCCACGGCGTGCTGGTCGTCGAAGTCCGCCAGCACGGTGATGTCGAAGGACTTGGTGTCGGTCACCGCGCCCTTCTTCAGCGTCGCGGTGAGCGTCGCGTGACCATCGGGCTCACCGCTCGCAGGGCGGGTGACGGCGCCGGTCGCCGACACCACGGACGGCGCGTCGCTGGACCAGCTGATCGAACTGCCGCCCGCCGTACCGGCGGTGGGCAGCGTCAGGTCCGACACGACGGCGCTGGTGCCGTCGCCGAGGCTCAGCGCGGCCTTGTCCCGCGCGACCCCGTCCGTGGCGATCGGCAGCGCCAACTGCTCGACCTCGGAGGCGTCCAGCGCCCGGTCGTAGACCCGGAAGTCCTTGATCCTCCCCTTGAAGTACTTGTCGCCGGAGTAGAGGGAGCGGCCGATGAAGTTGGCGGTAGTGGTGCCGCCGCCGATCGAACCCGGCGTGATGCTGACGGCGGTGTTGCGGGCGACCTCCACACCGTCCTCGTAGAGCACGCCGGTGCCGCCGGCCGTCTGCGTGTAGGAGAGGTGCTTCCACACGGTGCGCGGCAGGTTGTACGAGGCGGCGGGCGCGGTGGTCTGCTCGGTCGACCAGTTGCCGGAAGCGATGGAGGTACGGAAGGTGTTGCCGGTGGTGAAGAGATAGCCGTTGCCGTTGGAGCCGCTGGAGTTGCCGAATCCGTAGATGAAGTACGGACTGGCCTGCGCGGCGTCGATCTGCACGTCCAGTGACACGGTGATCGCGCTCATGCCGCTCAAGATGTTGTCCGGCACCTTCACGTAGGTGTCGGAACCGTTGAGGGTGAGGCCGTCGCCGGCGTTCCAGCCGGCGGTGCCGTTCACGGTGCCGTCCCGGCCGTGGCCCGAGGAGTCGGCAGCCAGTTGGCCGGAGGCCGCGTCGAGTTTGTACCAGAGGGCGAGGCCGTCGGTGATCTCCGAGGAGCCCGCGGTGGCTGCCGGGTTCGTGGCGTGTGCGGTGGTCGGCAGCAGCGTCATGCACATCGCGGCGAGGGCAACCGCTGCGAGTCTGGGCCGCCGGGACCCGCTCCGGGGCGCACTCCAACTTGCTCTAGACATGACAAATCGATGCGACATCGGCGGTTTTTCCTCCACGGGCAATCGGGGCAGAGAAAGGCCGACGGTGCGGCATTTCGACAATGTGATGTTGTGTTTCGAGAGTGTCAAACGGTCCGTGGTGCAGCGTCAAGAGGCGAGAGCGCATGTGCGGCCGGTCGGACGATCCAACGTGACGTGGAAGAGATTCCGGGGTCGGTAAGTGGACCTGTTGGCATGTCGCATCCGGTCCCGTCCTCCGTGGAAATCCGCAGTTCAAGGACGAGCGTGCGGAGCTGATCGGGGGGCGGGATGACCGGATCGGCGGCCCGCTGAACGGGCACGGATCGTTCTGGCGTCCGCCGACGGCAGGTCGAGCGGGAGCGTCGCGCGGCCCGTTGGCGTGGCGGTGAAGACGGTGAGAAAGCGGCGCGGGGACTCCTCGCGACGGGCGGACGGCCGGTCTCGGGGCACCGGCCACATCGGTGGGCCGAGGACCGACCTGGTCCTGAGTGAGGTGAAGCGATATCGGTTCACCCGGTGTGCGAGGCGGGCGCAGGCATGACGAGCACCTACCGCGCCGCCAGAAACCGCACCCCCGGCGTCCGGGTAGACAGCTTGTCGACTCTCTTCCGCTCTTTTCCGGAGGGTTTGGTCCTCGGCGTGGAGATTCGCCGTAACAGCCGCCAGTGCGTCGAGCTTGCCCCAAGCCTTCGCAGGGCGGCCGGTGGTCGGCCCGCCCTGCGAGGCGGTGTGCGCGAGCAGTCGTGTCAGGCGGGCGCCTCGTTGACCGAGGCTGTCACCTCCTCCACCCCGAACTGCGCCACGGGCTCGGGCGCGGTGGGTGGAGGTGCGAGCATCAGCCGTAGGCCGAGGGTGGCGCAGAGTGGGCCCAGGGCGCACATCGCGGCGGCGCTGACGAAGGCGGCACCCAGGTGGCCGGCGTCGTAGCCGAAGCCGCCGAAGTACGTGGCGAAGAGGGAGGCGAAGCCGAAGAACATGCCCGGGATGAGAGCGAACGGCTTCAGCCGGCCGGTCGCCAGCAGGGTGCCGTTGACGACGAAGATCACCACGGCCAGGGCGAGGGTCTGGGCGAACGCGCCGGTGCCGAACATCGTGCCCGTCTCGCGGTTGAGGAGCACGGCCACCACTCCGAATCCCGCCCCGGTGGTGGTGGCGGTGACCATGGCGAGCGCGTTGGAGCGGCTCGGACCGCCCTGGAGGAATGTTCCTGCCCAGGTGATGAAGATGGCCCAGGTCGGCATCCTGAGCGGGCTCATCAGCAGGAAGACGGTGGCGAAGGCGACGATCGAGGCGCTGACCTCGTGCGGGAGTCTGATGCGTCCGATGTGCATGGTTACGCCAATCCGCCGGGCTTGGCCAGCAGTTCCTTCAGCCCCGTGTCGATGAACTCGGTGTCCTTGGGGTTGCTGCCGTGGCCGGCGAAGTGGCCCCAGATGCCGGGGATCACGCGGAGTTCGGCGCCGGGGATGTGGCTGACGGCCCAGGCCTCGTCCTCCGGCGGGAAGTAGAGGTCCTTCTCGGCGGGCATGTCGAGCGTGGTCGCCCGGATCGAGCCGAGCGCCGCCTCGGTGTCCCCGTCGAAGCCGGGGGTGAGGCCGACGTCGCCGTTCTGCCAGGTCCAGAGCATGGTGAGGAGGTTGTTCGGGTCGCGGCCGTCGAGGAAGAAGCCCTCCCAGAAGCCGACCAGGAAGTCCTCCAGGGAGGTGTAGCCGAGTTTCTCGTACTCCTTCTCCCAGTAGAACGCCTGCGAGAAGCCCCAGCCGGCGTACACCCGGGCGAGCGCCCGCAGTCCGGTGGTCGGCCACTTCTCGTCGTACCAGCCGCCGTTGTAGACCACGTCGGCTGTCAGTGCGGCCTTGACTCCCTCCAGGAAGACCTTGTTGTGGAGGCTGGTGCGCGGGGAGCCGCAGAAGGGGGCGATCCGCTCGACCATCTCCGGGTGGCTGACGGCCCACTGGTAGGTCTGCCCGGCGCCCATCGACCAGCCGGTCACGAGAGCGATCTTCTCGATGCCGAACTCCTCGGTGACCAGCTTGTGCTGGGCCTCGATCTGGTCGTACACCGTGATGTGCGGGAAGCGGGCGCGGTCGTACGGCGGTGGGGTGTTGCTCGGTGAGGTGGACAGGCCGTTGCCGAGCATGTTGGGGACGATGATGAAGTAGTGCTCGGGGTCCAGGGCCATGCCGGGGCCGATGAGCCATTCGTTGTCCCAGTGGCGCCCGGAGTACCACGTGGGGTAGACGATCACGTTGGACTTGTCGGCATTGAGTTCGCCGTAGGTGGTGTAGGCGAGGGTGGCGCCGCGCAGGGTGGCGCCGTGCCGGGTGGTGAAGTCGCCCAGCTGGAAGGTGAGATGGTCGCGCATGAGTGGAACTCGCTTTCCTGGAGGGGGGTTACGAGGTGACGGCGCACTGGCCGCGGTCGGCTTTGCGCGGGCCTTCGGCGGTCGGCCGGATGTCGAAGTCGAAGATCGCGGTGGGGAGGTAGAGGGTGCTGCACGCGTTCGGGATGTCGACGACGCCGCTGATCCGGCCCTCGATCGGGGCCGAGCCGAGCAGGAGGTAGGCCTGTTCGCCGCTGTAACCGAAGGTGGTGAGGTAGTCGACGGCGTTGAGGCAGGCGTTGCGGTAGGCCATCGTCGCGTCGAGGTAGTGGTTGGTGTCCGTGTCGTGGTCGACGGAGATGCCGACGAACGAGATGAACTCGGTGTACTGCGGTGCGACGTTGCCGGGCATGAAGATCGGGTTGGTGGTGACCCCGTACTTCTCCATGCCGCCCTTGATGAGGTCGACGTGCAGGTCGATGTAGCCGCCCATCTCGATGGCGCCGCAGAAGGTGATCTCACCGTCGCCCTGGCTGAAGTGCAGGTCGCCGCCGGAGAGCAGGGCACCGGGGACGAGGACGGGGTAGAAGACCCGGGAACCGCGGGTGAAGTTCTTGATGTCGTGGTTGCCACCGTTCTCGCGGGCCGGGACCGTGCGGGCACCCTCGGCGGCGATACGGGAAGCGGCCTCGCCGCTCGCTGTCCCGGCCAGCGCGTTCTCGGCCAGCGGCGGCAGGGCGAGCGCCGGCACTCGGTGCGGGTCGGTGTCGATGAGGGCCTGCTCGCGGGCGTTCCAGCGGGCCAGCAGTTCGGCGGAGGGCGCGGTGCCGAAAAGCCCGGGGTGGGTGATTCCGGTGTAGCGGACGCCGGGGATGTGGCGTGAGGTGGCCTGCTGGCCGTGGAAGTCCCAGACCGCCTTGTACGAGTCGGGGAAGCGGTCGGTGAGGAAGCCGCCGCCGTTGTCCTTGGCGAAGACGCCGGTGTAGCCCCAGCCCTGCCCGGAGCCCTCGCCCTGCGACTGCGGTACGGGGCCCAGGTCAAGGATGTCGACGACGAGCAGGTCGCCGGGCTCAGCGCCCTCCACCGCGATGGGCCCGCTGAGCATGTGGGCGTGGCTGAGGTCGACGTCGCGTACGTCGTTGGCCGAGTCGTTGTTGCCGATCTGGTTGTCGGTCCAGTCCCGGCACTCGATGCGGAACTCCGAGCCCGGCTTCACGGTGACGGCGGGCGGGACGTCGGGGTGCCAGCGGTTGTGGCCGGGGACCTTCTGGTCGCGCATGGACATGGCCTGGTCGACGCTGAAGACGACTTCGGGCATAGGACTGCCTCCAAGGGCAGGTGGCTGGGGGTTCGGGCAACAGGCTTCAGGGCTTGGGCAGTTGGGCTTGCCGGGGGTCGGAGGCCGTGGTCGGGCGGCGGCGAGCCGGCGGGATCTCGGTGACGACGCGCGGTTCGTGGGCGCTGGCCTCCTGGGACTGGAGGGCTCGTGCCAGAGGGGCGGAGGTGCAGGGGAGCATCGGGGCGCTGAAGACACGGCGGCCGTGGAGGCCGCACGTCGCGCACTGTTCTTCGGGAAGGGCACGGCCCATCGGACGGGTCACGTCGAAGGGACCGCAGCCCGGGCAGCGGTACTGGTATGTCGCCATGGACAACTCACCTCCAAAAGCTTCGAGAAAAAACTATTTCCAACCGAAGCAATTGGGCAAGAGTTCACCGTGTTACGTGCGTGTAAAAGGATGCCCGCGCCGCGGTCCCGCCTACGGCAGCTGCTGGAGCACGTCCCACTGCAGCCCGTCGGCCGCGGCAAGGAACACCCGCTGGCGCAGGTGGCGGTCGCGGATCTGGACGGTGCCGCGCGGAGTCTCGTACTCAAGGCCCTCGGCGGTCTCCTGGATCCTGTCCATGTCCGTGCCGCCCGCCCGGCGCAGCAACTCGGTGAGCATGCGCACGCCCTCGTAGCAGGACTCACCGAGACTGTTGAGCACCGGCGCGTTGGGGCCGAACCGGCGTCCGTACGCGGCGGCGAAGTCGAGGCCGGACGCGGTGGGCAGGTCCTCGAAGTAGCCGGCCGAGGTCATCAGCCCCCGGGTGTTCTCCGGCCCGGTCGCCAGCAGGACGTTCTCCTCGATCAGCGAACTGAACCGAATGTGGTCACGGTCGAGTCCGGCGGCGGTGAACGCACGGTTGAAGAGCACCGCGTCGTCGCCGATCAGCAGCATGAGGACCGCCTCGCAGCCGCTGGCCGCCACCCGGGCCAGAACCGGACCGAAGTCCCTGGTGCCCAACGGCACATACATCTCGTCACAGACCTCGCCGCCCAGCTCCCGCAGGTAGCGGTGAGCGGCGCGGGCGGAGGAGCGGGGCCAGACGTAGTCGTCGCCGACGATCGTCCAGCGGCGGATACCGAGTTCACCGGCGAACCACTGCAGCGAGGGCCGCAGTTGACGCCCCGGGGTCTCACCGGTCAGGAACACTCCGGGCGACCGCTCTCCCCCCTCGTAGAGGGCGGTGTAGACGTACGGCACACGGCCGTCGATGCGCGGGGCGACGACCTCACGGACGGCGGAGATGTGCCAGCCGGCCACCGCGTCGACGACACCGCCGGAGACCAGCGCGTCGATCTCGGTCGCCACCCGCTCGGGCGGCGCCCCGCCGTCGACGAGCACCAGCCGCAACTCCCTGCCCAGCACGCCCGAACGGGCGTTGACCTCCTCGGCCGCGAGCTGGGCGCAGCACTCGCAGGAGGGCCCGAAGATTCCGGCGGGCCCCTGGAGCGGTATCACCAGGGCGACGTCCAACGCGTCCCGGGTCCGGCCTGCCGGGGAGCCCAGCCGGACAGACGCCTTCTCGATCATAGAGCTCACACTAGCGATTGGTTGCTTCGAGAATATTTCACAGCGATAAGGAAACGACTGTATCGTGGAACCATTCCACGTGGACCTTCCCTGCGGCGCACAGCGTGCACGACCGCTGGCGCCGCAGACCACCCCCACACCACGACGACACTGGGCAGGGCGATGACCACGACCCCGGCGGCCGTATCCGAACTCGACTTGGCACGAGCACTCACGCTCGTGGAGCGGAGCGTCGTCCAACGGCTCGGCGAGGCGCTGAAGGCGGAGGGCGCGACGCTCGAGGAGTGGCGCGTGCTGTCGTTCCTCGCCGACGACACCGGCCACGCCATGGCCGAAGTCGCCGAGTTCGCCCTGCTGACGGCACCGACCCTGACCAAGGTCGTCGACCGCATGGTGTCCCTCGGCCTCGTCCTGCGCCGGGTGGACGACACCGACCGGCGGCGCGTCCTCGTCTTCGCCTCGGAGCGGGGAAACGAGGCGCTCCCCCGCTGGACCGCTGCGGTCGAACGCGAAAAGGACCACATAGTGACCGCCCTTGGGCCCGAGGAGACGGCCCTGCTGCGGACACTGCTCCAGCGCGCATGGAGACGACTGGGCTGACGTGCCCGCCCGGGGCGCCGAGGCCGGCTGCCGCCCGAGCCCGCCGAGATGACAGCCCCGCCCTCGCAGGCCGGCTGCGTCGTGCGGTGCGGATGATCGCCGAGGTCCGGCCGGAGTACGACACCGAGTGGGCCGCGATGAAAGCGGTCGCCAAGAAGCTGGGCATCCTTCCCGGGACGGGAGCGTACGCACCCGGACCTGAACGGTCTTGGTCTCTTCGAGGACGTGATCGACGAGCTCGAAGGGTATGTGTTGAGTCAGCCCGCCCAGATGGCCCGGCGCGAAGGCGCCCGCTGCGACGGTGGTAGTACGGGTCAAGGTGCAGGTGGAGAGCTGACTCGACAACGGATCCCCTGGTCAAGAAGGTGCTGGTCGACCTTCTCCTATCAGGGAACCGCGGCCTGGAACCCCGGAACGATCCATCTCCGCACCGGGCTTGACGTGGAGGCCGCCTTGTTAACTTCGTGGCATTGCTTCAACCGCATGATCGGCCAGCTCTACCACTGCCTACAACACCGCCAGCTGTTCGACGAACACACCGCGTTCCCCACCGAACTCGTCGCCGCAGCTTGACTCGTTGGCATCGTGAGGTGTCTGCCTTCATGCATCCACCCGGTCAAGATCGCCCGACCAAGGACCGTGTTCGATCTGAACCGTCCTCATGATCGATAGGACAACGGCTTCTTACCCCATGTCCGATTCCCCGGTGTCGATGCAGTGGGTGCGGGCGCTCGGGCGGCCTTTGGTGAGTGGGTCGGTGCTGGTGTCTCTCAAGCAGAGGGCGTGAAGCTGGCACAAGCCGTGCGGTCGCTGTCCAGAGGCCGTCAGCGCGCGCCTGAACGGGCACCAGGAGGGCAGACAGTCTGTCCGGATGGACCTTGTCGCACCCGTCGCCATGACTTAGAACGAGACGAAAGCTTCCTTGCTGCTGGAGAGGACTTGCGTGCACTACCTCGGACACGGACAGGCTCGTAGTAACGAACACCCGTCGCCCGCATCGCGTGCCGGCACGCCGCGCGCGGGGCTGACGGGCGCCTGGCTGACGCACTTGCAACGTATCGCGGCCAAGGGAAGCGGGCCTGCCGACCAGGAGAGGGAGAACGCGGACCACGCCCAGGTGCAGCGCGCCGCAGTGGACAATGCCCTTCAGTCGCCGGCACGCCAGCTGGATCCCGGCTTGCAGACCGAGATGCAGGCGCGTTTCGACGGCGCCGACTTCAGCAGCGTGAGGGTGCATGACGGGCCTGCCGCGCGGGAGGCGGCGGCCGTCGTCGAGGCCAAGGCGTTCACTACCGGACAGCACATCGTGGACGGCGGCGGGATGAGCCAGAAGGACTGGGCGCACGAGCTGGCACACACGCTCGACCAGGCGAAGGGGTCCGTCCCAGGCGTGGACAACGGCGCCGGTCTGAGCATCTCGAATCCGGGCGACTCCGGTGAACGGCACGCAGTCGACACGGCGGACCGGGTCATGCAAGGCCCCGCGCCCATCCAGAGGATCGCCTCCGGGGAGCCGACCAACGACGTCGAACAGCACCGGCACAGCCATGCCTGCGGGCACGACGTGCAGCGTGTCGCGACTGGTGCCGTCGCGGTACAGCGCACCCGGCGGGCCACTCGGGAGGACATGGAGGTGTCCCGGTCCGCCTCGGCGCTGACACGGAACGCACAGATGCTGCGGGCCCAGGGCAAGAACGATTTGGCCGCCAAGCTGGAGGACCAGCTGGAAAAATCGCTTCCCCTTCCCATGCAGGGGACGGTCGCGTTCGCGAACGACATGCTGGTCCAGCGGCGTCACGGCCGCCGATACAAGCTCTCCCTCGACCTCTCGACAATGCTGTACTCGGCGTCACCGCACGAGGGTCGCAAACAGTACGGGACCCCCGAGCTGGCGAACGGCAAGTACAACTTCGTGATCCCCGTCCGGAAGCCGGACAAGATCATGGCGTCGCAGGTCGGCACCGAGTACGAAGAGGGGCATTCCGCTCTCGCGAAGGCCAGTAAGGCCGGCGACGGGCACGTGTACTGGGCAGGTACTGCCGTGTTCACCGACGGTGTCCTGATGAAGTGGACGAACGACAGCGGTCACTACAGGCCCACAGGCGACGATGCAGGCCAGGTGGCAGGCATCACGGGCGGTTTTCCTGTCGACAAATACAAGAACTTCGACGACCCGGGCGGGGCGGGCTGAAGTCTGCGCTGACGAATCGGCTGGACGGGGCGGGTAGTCAGCGCCGTCCAGCCCTTGTTGCTTTCCGCTCAGCCCGTGTCTTGGTCGTCGGCTGAAGGGGCTTCCCGATCGGCCGCCGTCCTCGGGGGACTCAGCAGACGCACAACGGCGGCGTTTCCCGCCAAGCGTTGCAGCGCGGCCAGGCGGTCGAGGACGCTGGTCTCCGGTGCGGCCCGCGCCGGCTTGCGGCTCTCGCCCGGCCCGCCCGGTGGCTGCACGTCGCCTGAGGCACCACCGTCATCGAGCCCATCTCCAACTGGCCTTGCGGCATGTGGCAGTTCACGCATCGCACACCTCGCACTCGTGTAGTGCCACGAGCGTGGAACTCACCCCGCAACACGGGTCGTCGCGGCGCCGTTCATCCTACGGCGGGAAGATTGCGCTGTGCCTCCAGGGGTTCACCGGTTTGCGTTCAGACCGTCTGTGACCGGCGGCGGCATCTGACCACATTCGGCGCGGCGTCGAACGATGAGTTCCGATATCTGTGCGAGGGCCTGCCTGATCATGCTCAGGGCCGTTTCTGCGGCGTCTGACAGGGTGGCGTGCGGCGCGGGCTGGATCGTCCGGTCGATGGCAGGCTCGCCGCGGTGCGGCCGGCGGCGATCGACTGATTCCTCGCTCCGTGCCTGGATGGCGGTACGGGGATGGCGTCGGGCCCGGCGGCCGCAGTGCTCTGCACGACCGCGGAAAACGGGGCGCTACGTCTGGCGGGGGCCCACCAATTCCCTGTACAGGGCTTCTCGTTCCTTGCTGCCGTCCTCGGTCTTCCCGAGCTTCCGCACCCATTCCTGGTTGAGTTCGTCGAGGAACGTGCGCCAGTCGCCGTCGTTCCGCTTCTGGGCGAAGTCGGAGAGTTCGACCAGGCGGGAGTTGTCCTTGAGCTTGCCCGCGCCGACCTTGTCGCCCTTGTGGCCGTGCAGGACGGACTCGTCGTTGGCCGTGGCCTCGCTGGAGGTGGCCTTGTGCTCGTAGCCGACCGGGCTCGTGGCGCCCGGGGCGAGAGTCTCGATACCGACCAGGAGGGAACCCTTCGTCTTCGCAGTCGGCTGCTGGAATACCAGCAGCATGTGACCCCAGGACCCGTTGGGCAGGATCACGTCGCCGTTCCAGTCGGCGCCGCCGAGACCGCCGCCCGAGATGTCCATGCCCATGAGCATCGGTGGGTTCGAGCCCGCTTTGGAGAAGAAGTTCTTCACGGCGGCAGGGAGTTCGCCCTCCTCCTGAAACTTTCCGGGCTTCCCGTCCTTGTCCTCGGTGATCTTCGTACGGTGAGTTGCGAAGCCGCGGTGGGACACCGAGGGGCCGAGCTGGCGGGCCGGATCCTGGCCTTCCGAGTCCGGGAGGTGCGGGACCGGCTGGGTGGCGCCCAGGAAGTCCGTGAGGTCGTACGGCGACTGACCGTCGGTCAGGGCGGGGATGTCGATGACGACTCGGCCGCCGTGGGCCAGTGCCCGGATGACGTCCTGCCCGTGGTCGTCCACGTGGGCCTTCTGGCCGGCGTCGTAGAGCTTCAGACCGTTGCGGAGGATCAGCAGCACCTTGGTGAGCATCTCCCGAGCGTCCTTGTCCTTGGGCGCCCAGGCCCGGGTGGAGTCCTTGTCCGCGTTCGGGTGACGCCGCTCGGCAGGGATACCGGCCGGGTGAAGGGTGTCCACGGCCGTCTGCCGGATCTGTTCGTACGCCTCCCGTTTCATCTCCTCCCTCACGTCGTCGGGGATGTTGGGGGACTTGGTCGTCATGAACCTGCCCAGGGTGTAGTCCGGGTGGCTCGGGGGAGCCGTCATCGCCTCGACCATGTGCGGATGCTGCTTCTTGAAGGCCAGCGTGGCGGTGAGCACGCGTTTCCCGGAGGAAAGCTTCATCCAGTTGTCGAACCGGCCTCCGACGTATTTCTCGGCCTCCTGGTACGTGCCGATGCCGACCCTTTCGAGCCACTTCGGGTTGAGCTTGGACAGGTGCTGGATGTCCGCCAGCTCCTGGTCGGTGAACGGCTCACCGAGCTTCACTCGCCGGTCCAGGGTGCGGCGCAGCTTGGGCTCCCCCTCGACCATCCACTCCTCGGGCCACCAGGTGTTGGGGGCGAGCCAACCGATCTTGATCTTCTGTAGGACCGTGTGGTCGGGGATCGACTTCATCAGGCGCCGGATCTGCTGCGCGCCGTGTTTGTCGCCGCTGCCGACCTCTGGCGCGGGTGCCTCCTGCTCCCGGGCGGACTCCGCCGGGGCTTCGGCGCCGACACGCTGGACCGTCACTCCGGCCCCGCCGCGGCCGTGGTCGACGGCCCGCGTCTGCTGACTCGCGCCCTCGTGATGCTGTCCCGCGCCCGCATCCCCCGACGCCACCCGCTGCAAGTGGGTCAACCAGGCGCCGGTGAGTGGGGCGGGCGGCTGGGTGGTACGGGACGGCCCGCCCCGTAACTGACCGGTCTCCGGGCTGCGCTGCCGCTGGTAAGGGTGCACGCGGATTCCTCCTCGCTGGCCGGGGCGGTTCCCGGTCGGCTCCGTTCTACGCCGCACCGCCACCGCGCCGGAAGGTCCGCTCGGGCAGATTCCGTTGCCCCCACCCGCCATGTGACAGCGTCGTACGACCGCGCACGCCCATGGCTCGCGGGTCCTCGCCCTCGCCTGCGTCGCAGCCCGTCCCGCCGTGGCTCCGTGTGGCTCACCCTCACCCTCGCAGGAGTTGGGCGACGGCTGCATTGCTCGTCGAGCGCTGGAGATGGACGAGCTGAACGTCCATCCCGCCGACCGGGCCCTGCCACTGCCCGCCGGTCGGCACTCCCATGGCCTGCGCCGACTCGCGGTGACCGAAGCGGTGCGCGGTTCGTACGACCAGGCCAAGGCGGCGATCGAGAATCGGTGCGGGAAGATCCTGGGCAAACGACAGGCCGAAGACCTCGTCATCGCCTTTGCCGGAACAACGGTGACATCCGCGCTCAACGACAGACGACACTACGACTCACCGGCAGAGCCACCCAGGACATCGACGCGTTGTACCGGCATCAACTGGTGCTGCCGGCCACCGCCGACACCCTCTTGGTCCTGCAGATCGACGGCAAGGGCATTGTCATGCGGCGCGAGGCGCTACGGCCGGCCACCTTCAAGGCCCACCAGGCTGCCCGCCGGGCGATGCGCACCCGCCTCGGTCCGGGCGAGAAGCCGCACCGCGAGCGAATGGCCACCCTGGCCTGCGTCTTCGACACAGCCCCGTCACCGCGCCGGCCGCACGGCATCGTCGCCCCTCCGACCGGCCCCAGCCATGAGCCCGCGCCGAGACCGGGGCCGAAGGCCACGGCGAAATGGCTCACCGGCTCGGTTGTCCACCCGCCCGAGCACACCATCGCCGCCGCCTTCGACCAGGCCGAAGCCCACGACCCCGCTCATGTCCGCACCTGGGTGGTGCTTGTCGATGGCGCCCGCCATCAACTCGAGCTCATCCACGCCGTGGCCGCCCGGCGCCGCGTCACCGTGCACGGTCTGCTCGACATCGTGCACGTCGGTGAGTATCTATGGACCGCCGCTCACGCCTTGCCGACGATGTCGGTAGGGATCTGCACGGTCTGCACGGCCTTGGCGATCTTCACGCCGATCGCCGTGCCCGACTCGACCTCGTCGCCGGAAGCGACGCTCTGTCCCACCACGATCCCCGCCTCTGCGTCGCTCTCGACCTCGGTCGGGTGTGTCAATCTAACGGCCCTGTCTCACAGTTGACGCCTTCGGTGGGTCCGTTGCTGTACGGAAGTGTGAGGGCGGCGTTTACGGCGTCGCGGTCTCGTTCTAGACCTCGAGCGAAGGCATGCAGGTGGGGCAGGTCGGCGCCGCGGACCTGGACGATCCAATGTGAGAGCGCGTCGGCATTGTCGGCGTGAGGTACAAGGAGCGGGGCGAAGTCCCTGATAGCTGCCGCCGGTTGGATCATCTCGGGGCAGGCGGCGGTGAGCTTGGCCAGGAGCCCGTGTTGCTCGGCCTTGAGGTTGTCGGGCCTGGTCAGCAGCATCCGGGCGAGCCGGCGCGGGGAGATCTGACTGCGGTCGGCGTCCGCGCGGCCTTGGTTGATGTGCTTGTGCAGGAGGTTCAGGCAGCCCGTGATGCTCAGGGCTTTGATCTCTTCGAATCGGCCGGACCATGCAGCCCGCGCCCGGCATCGAGGTCTCCTTCACATCGCGGTACTGCGACAACTCCCCCGGCGGCGGCGCGCGGCTGCTGAGCACCCTGACCGAACTGCCCTCCTCCGCCCTCTGCATCGGCGCCCTGTTCCTGCTGTACCGGCTGGTCCGCGCCGCCCGCCGGGACGACCCGTACACCGTCCGCACCGCGGGCCGCCTGCGCTTCCTGGGCTGGGAGCGGGCCGCTTCGGCCTGTTCGGACGGCTTGGCAGCCGGTGCGGCCGGTGCGGGCAGAGGGCCGCCGCGCAGCAGGGCGGAGACGGCGGCGCCGAGGACGAGGAGGGCGGTGCACCACCAGAACACCCGGATGTCGCCGTGGATCGACGCCTGCAGGCCGAGCTCGGCGAGAAGCACGTACAGGTGTCGGCGATCGAGCCCGACACGACGCACAACGACCTGCACGACCACATCACCGACAAGGGCGTGCGGGAGCGGACGGCCGGTATCCACGACATCGTGCTGCACTCCGAGGACATCGCCGAGACCAACGTGTTCGTCGTCTCGCTGCCGGCGCGCGCCAATCTGCAACAGGCCCCTTCACCCAATCCAGCGTGCGGCCGCCGGGCCGATCCTGAAGAGATGACAGACCTCTTGCATCGCCAGAGGCAGACCTGAAGGGGAGCGGCCCGGTCCAGCTCGCCCGGATGCAGGGCCTTCCGCCATGGCGCGCGGTGGTGCGGCCGAGATCTACCAAAAACCGACCGAGCAGGACATGCAGTCGAGTCATCCTATGAATCTCCCCAACTCCCCTCTCAGTCCGCACCATTGACAGCATCGCTACCCCAATCAATCATCAGACATCCGAGGAATTGGAGCCGCTCATGAGTACGTATCCGAGACGTCAGGTCCTGGGCGCCGCAGCCGGAGTCGCCGCAGCAGCAGCCCTTCCCCTCACTTCAGCCACCGTCGCACACGCCGCCGAACTCGGCGCCACCGCGCCCGGACCCTGGGTCCCCGTCCCAGAGCCGGTCCCCGTCCCGCTCGACGGCCTCTACGACAACGACGGCATCGACACCGCCTCCGCGCGCGGCGGCGACTTCGACGGTTCGGGCTACACCTTCCCGGGTGAGGAACTCCCCACCGGCCGCGTCGAGGTCGACGGCATCCCCTTCCTCTTCCCCTCCTCGGCCGCAGGCGCCAAGAACAACGTCGTCGCGATGGGCCAGCGCGTCGAACTGCCCCAGGGCCGCTACCTGTCGGCCGCCTTCCTCACCTCGGGCAGCTACGGCAACGCCTCCGGCAACGCCACCGTCCACTACGCCGACGGCTCCACCACGACCGCAGTCCTCGGCGGCGCCGACTGGTACGCGGCAGGCGGCTCGCTCTCGGCCCCGTACCGCTACCAGCCGGACGGCACCAAGGACCAGCACAGCGTGGGCATCGGCACCTCGGAGGTCTGGTTCGACCCTCAGCGCGAGGCAGTCGCCCTCACCCTCCCGGTCACCAACCCTGCCGAGGCGGGCAAGACCTCCCTGCACGTCTTCGCCCTCTCCCTCCAACCCGCCGCCCAGGGGAGGGCGTTGGCCCTGCGCGACGCCCACTCCACGAACTCGCTGCTTGAGTCGTCCGGCGCGCAGAGCGTGGAGGCGACGGTCGTGAACGCCGGTACGATCGCGATCCTCGCGGGCGACGGAGTCTCCGTGCGTGTCAACGCCGAGGGTGCCCGTACGGTCGAGCCCGCCCGCGTCCGGCGTCTGGACCCCGGTGAGCAGGCCCGCGTCCGCGTCGGCATCCGCAGCGGTGCCGCGCCCGGCACGGTGCGGGACGGCACGGTGACCGTGACCGGCCGCGGATCCCAAGTGGCGGTTTCCCACGAGCAGTTGACCCTCGGTGTCGCCGACTACCGGCCCACCGGGACGTCCCTGGCCGGGCATCAGGCGCCGTACTGGTTCCAGGGTGCCAAGTTCGGCATCTTCATCCACTGGGGTGTCTACTCGGTGCCCGCCTGGGCGCCGGTCGGCAAGCAGTACGCCGAGTGGTACTGGGACCAGATGCAGGACCCGAACAACCCGACGTACGCCTACCACCGGGACACCTACGGCGAGGACTTCGCGTACGACGACTTCATCCCGCGCTTCACCGCCGAGAAGTTCGATCCGCGGGCCTGGGTGGAACTGTTCCGGGACGCGGGCGCCCAGTACCACGTGCTCACCTCGAAGCACCACGAGGGCTTCGCGCTGTGGGACACGAAGGTCTCCGACCGCAACGCGGTGAAGATGGGCCCGAAGAGGGACCTGGTCAAAGAACTCTTCGACGCCTCACGCCGTCACACGCCCGAACTCCACTGCGGGCTCTACTTCTCGATGCCGGAGTGGTTCAACCCCGACAACCCGTGGATGGGCCACGCCCCACGCAATCCGTACACCCTTCAGCCGGTGCCGTACACCGGATACTCCGCGGGCAAGGACTTCGTGACGGAGTATCAGGCCCCGCAGATGCTGGAACTGATCCACGGCTACGACCCCGAGCTCATCTGGTGCGACATCGGCGGTGCCAACGACAGCATCGATGTGCTGGCGGAGTACTTCAACCACGCCAAGAACCGCCGCCGTCCGATCGACGTGACCGTCAACGACCGTTCGGGGATCGCCTTCCACGACTTCACCACGCCCGAGTACACGACGTACGAGAACACGGTCGTCGCCAAGTGGGAGTCCAGCCGCGGCCTCGACCCGTTCAGCTACGGCTACAACCGGGCGACCCCCGACGACGGTTACATGACGGCCGAAGAGGTCGTGCGCAACCTCGTCGACATCGTGTCGAAGAACGGCAACTTCCTTCTCGACATCGGCCCTCGGGCCGACGGCACGATCCCCGAGATCATGCAGACCCGGCTGCGCGAGACCGGCCGCTGGCTGCGCGTCAACGGCGAGGCGATCTACGACACGACGTACTGGTCGAGGATGGCCCAGCTCGGCGACGACCTTAGGTTCACGGTCCGCCCCGACGAGGCCTTCTACATCCACTCACTGGCCGAGCCCGGCGCGAAGCTCACCGTCGAAGCGCCGATCCCGATCCGCAGCGGCGACAAGGTGACCATGCTCGGCCACGACCGCCCCTTGACATGGACCCTCAGCAACGGGGCTCTGGTGATCGACGTCCCCGAGGCCGCACGCAAGGCGGGGCAGCACGCGTGGGTGTTCAAAGTGCACTGGCGTGCCTGAGACCCGACGGACACCCGAGCACGACCGGTGGTCGCGACGGCATGACGCCGTTCGCGACACCGGCGGGCACAGTTCCGACAAGGCAGGGGCGTAGTTCGTCACGGAAACGCGGTCACACCGTGTGGCGTGCTCAGGGACAGTGGGTGGTGGACCTGGACCGGCCGACGATCCGAAACAGGTCGACGTGGTGGCCCATCAGGTCGACTCCCTCCGCCGGGGCGGTGACATTCCGCCTGCAGCCTGCGGGAGGGGGAGCCGCTACGGCTCCTGCAGGCCGAGCACGTCGACAAGGGCGAGCCGCCCAGCATCGTCACTGCCCGGTTCGGCAGTGAACGGGCCGATGCCCGGATGGCCAACGACTTCTCGCCGCCGTGATCGGCCAGCACCCCGACCGGTTCCGAGGCCTGGCCGCGGTCGCGCTGCAGGATCCGCTCCAGGCAGCCGCGGAGTTGCGCCCCGCCGTGACGGACCCGGCCTGTGCGACGCGCTGGTCAACGACCACGCACTGGGCCACTACCTGGACGAACCGCGGTACCTGCCATTCTGGGAGGCCCTGCAGGAGCTCGGGGTCCCGCTCTACCTCCACACGGCACCGTGGGGTGGTGTCAGCGCAGGACGACCAGTGGCCGGTGGCGCTCGGTGTGGAGCCGCCACAGTTCCTGGGCCACCGCGTCCGGTTCGTGCCGGGCGCCGTGGCCGATGGGCCCGACGACCGTGACTTGCGCAGCGTGCACGCCCTGGTCCGCGAGCGCGTCGTGGAGCATCCGTACGTAGGAGGACTCGGCGGCGTAGGCGATTCCCGACACGGCGCAGTCGCGGTGCGGTTCGGCGGCGGCGCCGCCGGTGGTGAACAGCAGGGTGCCGTGTCCGCGGTGGCGCATGTCGGGCAGGACCGCGCGGACGGCCGCCGCGGCTGAGACGACGCTCGACGACAGGGCGCTCGCGACGTCCGACGGCTCGGTGTCGAGCACGGGCTTGATCCATGTAAGGCTCGGCCGGGGGCTGAACAGCACCGCCTGGATCGGGCCGAGCCGCTCGCGCAGCCCACCCAGCGCCGCTGCGAGCGCCTGCGCGTCGGTGACGTCGGCGGCCTCGGTCGCCGTCGTCACACCCTCGGAGATCAGGTCGTCAGCCACCGCCGCCAACCTTTCGGCGCCGCGAGCGATCAGCCCGACGGGATGCCTCTCGCGGCCGAACCGGCGGGCCGCCGCGGCACCAAGGCCCGGCCCGGCACCGATCACGACGAACGTACCCTTTCGCGCCCCAGCGTCACTCATGCCTGCACCAGGTCTACGCTCGTGGTCAACGCCTCGTTGGCGTCGATTTCGCCGCGCACCCGGTCCAGGCGGGCGCGTGCCCCGGCGAGCGCGTCGGAGCCCAGCAGCAGCCGCAGGGGCGGTGCCTCGGTATCCACGATCGCGGCGATCGCTGCGGCGGCCCGTGCTGGGTCGCCGGGCTGGCGGCCGGACACGGCCAGTGTGGAGTCACGGCGCTTGCCGGCGGTCTGCTCGTAGTCGGCCAAGCGCGTCGGGGACTGCCGCATCGACGCCCCCGCCCACTGGGTGCGCAGGCCACCCGGCTCGACGATCGTCACCGCGATGCCCAGTGGCGCGAGTTCCGCGTGCATCGACTCCGACAGTCCCTCCAGGGCGAACTTCGTGGCGTGGTAGTAGCCGGTCGCGGCGAAGGCGGCCAGGCCGCCGAAGGACGAGACGTTGATGATCCGTCCCGAGCGACGGGCTCGCATGCCGGGCAGCACCGCCTTGAGGACGGTCACCACGCCGTGCACGTTGGTCTCGTAAAGTGCGCGGACGGCCGCGTCCTCGCCTTCCTCGATAGCGGCCAGGTAGCCGTATCCGGCGTTGTTCACCAGGACGTCGACGCGTCCGAACGTCTCCTCGCACGCCTGCACGGCCGCGGCCACCGACGCTGGGTCGGTGACGTCCAACTCCAGGGCCAGCGCGCGGTCGCCGTACCTCTCGGTGAGGCCGGTCACGGTCGCGCGGTCGCGGGCGGTGACGGCGACCCGGTTACCCCGGTCCAGGGCGTACTCGGCCAGGGCCCGGCCCAGGCCGCTGGAGCATCCGGTGATCAGCCAGTGTGTTTCGTTCGACATGACTCCATGTCACCAGTGAGGGCGTGGACGTGCCACACCCCCTTGAGGGTGGCTCTCGGAGGGTCAGCCTCACCGAGTGACCAGCGGTAAGGTCGCTCTCGATGGCACATGACGACAACCAGCTCGGCTCGTTCCTGCGCAGCCGCCGGGAAAAGATCGACGCCGCCTCCGCCGGCGTCGTCGACAGCACGCGACGCCGGGTCACCGGCCTGCGCCGCGAGGAACTGGCGCTGCTCGCAGGGTTGAGCCCGTCCTACTACACCCGGATCGAGCAGGGCCGTGACCGGCACCCGTCCCGCGAGATCCTCGAAGCCCTGGCCCGCGTGCTGCGGCTGGACGACACCGAGCGGACCTACCTGTGGTCGCTCGCGACACCACCACTGGCCCCGGCCGACACCCACGCCGGCCCCGACCACTCCGTGCGGCCGGGGGTGCTGCGCCTGCTGGAACGCTGGGCCGACCTGCCCGCGTTCGTCGTCGCCCCCAACCGCGACGTGCTGGCCGCCACCGCGCTCGCCGCCCGCGTCAACCCGGCGTGGAACCCGGGGCACAACCTGATCGAGTTCACCTTCCTCGACCCGCGCGCGCCGGTGGTCTACCCCGACTGGGACGACATCAGCCGGCAAGCCGTCGCCGGCCTGCGCGCCACCTCAAGCGCATATGGCGCGGAACTCGACCCTTTTCTCGCGAGCATGCGCGAACGCAGCGAGGCATTCCGGGCACTGTGGGACTCCCACGACGTATATGACCGCGTAGCAGGCGACAAACGGCTGCGCGTCGACGGCGTCGGCGTCCTCCGCCTCAACTTCGAGACCTTCACACTCGCCGGACCCAGGGGCCACGTGCTGTATGTGTACTTCCCCGAATCCGGCGGCAAAGACGACGAAGCACTGCGCGGACTCGCCTGACCGACACGGGCGGACCAGTCCGGTCACTGACGCGCCGCCCCAGCCCAAGGCAGGCCACCCCGAAGCGTCCCGTATTGCCGCCGACTGGTTGTTCTGTAACGCGGTGAGCCTTGCCGACGGAACGTGCCCTGACGGCGACGATCGCCGATCGCGCGGCCCCGGCAGAAGCCTTTCGAACCTCGTCGAACGACTTCTGTCCCCGGGCACGGCCGCATCCACCCGCCGACGGGCAACTGTCCCAGGTCGCGCGCCTGTTGAGGCGTGATCAGCCCACAGGACGGCATCGGTACGGCCCATGGACGTCGTTGACGTCGCCCGCCCCGAACTCGAGCGGGCCCTGATTCGTGCCCAGCCGGCAGGTGGCGCAGACGAGCTCCCACAGCGGATCGGGACGCCGGGCCACGCGGATGCTCTGTAAGTCGAGCGGCGTGAAGTGGATGTGGAGCATGCAGGCCTCTTTCGTGGTGGTGGGGGGAGGTTGGCCGAGGCGATGCGCGACAAGGGTCGAAGCGGTACGGGTCATCAATGGGGACGAGTGGCGAGCGCACTTTGGTTGGCTGCGTTGTCGCTGCCGGCAGACCCGACCCTGAAACCGACGACGGGGGAATCGGCATTGTCCTGCTCCGCAACCGCCGTGGCTGAAAATGTGTCTCTTAACGCGATGGTCCAGCCGCTCCAGGATTTGGTCCGGTACGGCGGCACGCGGTCTGGGGGATGACGTGAGCACATGGGTGGTGCCCGGATACACCGAGTCTCTCGAGCTCGGGTCGGGTGCGAGCGGTCGGGTCGTGCTGGCCGTGCACGCGGACACCGGCGTCCGGGTCGCGGTGAAGTACCTCAGCGAGTCCCTGCGCACGCGGCCTGGTTTCGTGCACGATTTCCGGGCGGAGGCACGTCTGCTCGGCGGACTGCAGAGTCATTACGTGACCGGCCTGTACGAGTACGTGGAGAGCCCGCGGGGCGCCGCCATCGTCATGGAACTGGTGGACGGTGTTTCGTTGCGGACGCTGCTGACCCGTCAGGGGCCACTCGATCCCGAGGCCGCGCTCGTCCTTCTCAAGGGATCGCTGCTCGGTCTCGCCGACGCACACCGCATCGGCGTCGTCCACCGCGACTACAAGCCGGAGAACGTCCTGGTCGAGACGGACGGATCGTCCAAGCTCGTCGACTTCGGTATCGCGGTGGACACCGGCACCAGCGCGGGTGTGGCCGGAACCCCGTCCTACATGGCCCCCGAGCAGTGGACCGGCGCCCCCGCCTCGTGCGCCGCGGACGTGTACGCGGCCACGGCCACCTTCTTCGAGTGCCTGACGGGGCACAAGCCGTACTCGGGCGACAACATCGCCGAACTGGCCCTGCAGCACGTCGACGCCCCCGTCCCTGTGGAGGAGGTCCCCGCGGCGGTGCGCGAGCTGGTCCGTCGCGGTCTGGCCAAGGAACCGGACCAACGGCCGGCACAGGCCGAGGCGTTCGTGACGGAACTGGAGGCGGTCGCCGGCGCCGTATACGGGGCCGACTGGGAGGAACGCGGCCGCGCCCGGCTCGCCGCCCTCGTGGCCCTTCTGGCGCTGCTGCTGCCCTCGGCCCGCTCCCCCCGATCGACCACGGACACCGCACGTACGGTCCTGGGCCAGGGACCACGCCACGACTGGGCCCGGTCATGGCGACCCGGCCGACCCGGCATGCTCGTCTCGGCTGCCGCCGTACTCCTGGGCCTCCTGCTCACCTACGGAATGCAGCACGCTTCGGCAGGCACCGCCGAGCGGACCGCCGATGCCCTGGCCACCACCACGGCGGTGCCTGCCGAAGCGTGCT
>NZ_JAENRY010000370.1 GCF_016612545.1 Streptomyces sp. MBT65
GTGGGAAAACGTTGGTCAGGCTGAGATGCGGGTGTCTGCTACTTCCCTGGGGGCAGGCACCCCCACGGCCGCCGCAGGCATCTCGCACTGCATGATCCGGGGCAACCGCAACGCCATCACCGCGCCCAGCAACAGCAAGCCCGCGCTGACGAGCAACGTGACATGCAGGCCGTGCACGAAGGCGTCCCGTGCCGCGTGGCGCAGGGCCACTCCACGGGCCCCGCCGAGACGCCCGGCCACGTCGTACGCCTCGCCCAGGGAATGCCCCGCGGACGCCGACGCGGAGGTCGGCACCCCGGGCACGGACCGCAGCCCGGGCGCGTACGCCGCGTTCATCACGCTGCCGAGAAGCGCGATCCCGATCCCCGCCCCGAGCTGGTAGGAGGTCTCGCCGATCGCCGCGGCGCCCCCCGCCTGCGCCGGCGGAGCCTCGCTCAGCATCGACTCGTACGCCCCGAAGAGCGTCATCTCCAGCCCGAACCCGAGCAGCAGGAACCCGAAGAGCAGCAGCCCGGCATTGTCCCGCCCGCCCATCGCGGTGAGCGTCAGCACCGAGATCGCGGTGAGGCAGAACCCGAAGCACACCATCCGCCGCGGCCCGAACCGCCGGAGCATCCGCGCCCCGAACAACCCCGCTGCCATCGCCGCGAACGTCAGCGGCAGCAGCCGTAGACCCGTCTCCAACGGGGAAAGCCCCAGCACCAGTTGCAGATACTGCGCCGCGATCAGCTCCAGGCCCACCAGCGCCAGCATCGCCAGCACGATGCAGCCGACGGACGTGCTGAACGCCGGCCTGCGGAACATCTTCAGGTCCACCAGCGGATGCGTACGGCGCCGTTGCCGTCGTACGAAGAGAACCAGCAGCACCGCGCCCACGAGCAACGGGGCCACGGTCCAGCCGCTCTCGACGGGCTCCCCGCCACCGAGCCGCTTCACGCCGAAGACGACACCGAAGAGACCGCCCGCGGCCATCAGCGCGCCGACGACGTCCCACGGGCCGTCGCGGTCGCCGTGGGACTCGGGGAGCAGGAGGCGGCCGATGGGCAGGCTGATCAGCATCAGGGGGATGTTGACGAGGAAGACCGAGCCCCACCAGAAGTGTTCGAGGAGAAACCCGCCGAGCAGGGGCCCCACCGCCGCGCCGACCGCCGCCACCGCGCTCCACACGCCGATCGCCACCGCCCGCTCGCGCCGGTCGGGGAAGACCTGGCGGAGGATCGACAGCGTGGCCGGCATGATCATCGCGCCGCCGACGCCGAGCAGCGCCCGCGCGAGGATCAGGACCTGGGCGTCATGGGCGAGGGAGGCCAGGCCGGAGGCGATGCCGAAGAGGCCGTAGCCGAGGAGCAGGATGCGTCGGCGGCCGACGCGGTCGCCGAGCGTGCCGAAGAGGATGAGGAGCGAGGCGCAGACCAGCGGATAGACGTCGACGATCCAGAGCAGCTCTATCGCGCCGGGTTTGAGGTCCTCGGTGACGGCGGGCACCGCGACATGCAGCACGGTGGCGTCGAGCGCGACCAGCAGCAGGCTGACGCAGAGGACGACGAGAACGACCCAGCGGTTGGCACCGGCGTCGGCGGCCCGACGGCGCAGCGCTGCGGCAGCCATGGTCGTCCCGGACATGTACTACCTCCCAGATGTTCCCTCGCGTTCGGCGGGGCTCACGGGGTGGGGACTCCCCGTGACTTCGGTCGGAGAGGAGCGGTGTCTCCGACCCGCGCAACGAAGGCGAGTGAGCCGTCAGCGTACGCGAGTTCACGCCAGTGCCACGTGGTGGACCTCTCACACTCCCCGGAGAACACGTGTGGCGTACACCACTCACCTCCCTCTTGACCACGCCCCGCCCGGTCGGCCGGTTCCGCGCGACCTCGATAATCGGGCCCGTGACCGATCTCGCAGCACCTCTTCGCCGGGCGGCCCCGGCCCTCCTCGGGTACGCCGCCGTCCGCGCCCTGGGCCTGGTGGTGCTCGCGGTGTGGAGCGCGGCGCGCGGCAAGAGCGCCCACACCTTGCTGACCGCGCGGTGGGACGCCCTCTGGTACACCCGGGTCGCCGACCTCGGTTACGGCTACGAGGTCCGCCTCCCGAACGGCGACGTCCACTCGAACCTCGCCTTCTTCCCGCTGCTGCCCTGGCTGGAAAGGCTCATGCACGCGGTCTCCCCGCTGTCGTACGCCGACGGCGGCCTCGCGGTGAGCCTGCTCGCCTCGCTCGCGGCGGCCTGGGGGATCTTCGCGGTCACCGACCATGTCCACGGCCGTCGCGTGGGCGTGTCCGCCGTACTGCTGTGGGCCGTGCTCCCGGTGGGGATCGTGCAGTCGATGGCGTACAGCGAGTCGCTCTTCACCGCGCTCGCCGCCTGGTCGCTGTACGCCGTGCTCACGGGCCGCTGGCCGACGGCCGGAGTCCTCGCCCTGTTCGCCGGTCTCACGCGGCCCGTGGGGCTGGCCGTGGTGGCCGCGGTGTGGGTCGCCGCCATCACCTCGTTCGTGCGGGATCGCAGCACGGCGCCCGCTCTCGGCGCGCTGGTCTGGCCGCGCGCCCTCGGCATGGCGCTCGCGCCCCTGGGCGCCGCCGGGTACGTCCTGTGGGTCGGCCATCGCACCGGCAAGGGCCCGCTGGGCTATCTCGACGTACAGGCGGGCTGGCGCAACGGTTTCGACGGCGGCGCCGCTTTCGCCCGTTTCGTCGGCGACAAGTTCACGTCGTTCCCGTCGGCCCTGGCCGGGGTGGGGCTGATCGTCGGAGTCGGGCTGGTGCTCTGGCTGTACGTCGTGGGCGTCCGGCAGGGCCAGCCGCTGCCCCTCCTGGTGTACGCCGGGGTCGTCACCGCGCTCGCGCTGTGCGCGTCGAGCTACTTCGGCTCGAAACCGCGCCTGCTGATGCCCGCATTCCCCCTGTTGCTCCCCCTCGCGCTCGCCCTGGCACGGCTGCGTACGTCCAGGTCAGTGTGGGTGGTGGGCGGTGTCGCACTGGTATCGGCCGTGTACGGGGCGTTCTGGCTGAACGGCTCCGGTCCACCATGATCCACTCGTCACGCTCCATGAGCGCCGGGCCAATTCCACCCCAGCATTTGGTGAACTAATTCATAAGGGCCATAAAACTCGACCCGGCATGATCAAAGGAATTGAAGGACGGAGCCGTCCGGGATTGCGGAATCCTCGGAAATAAACCTGCTCCTGAGAGCTTTCCCACATCACATCGTCATCACAAAGCCGCTGATTCGACGGGGATCCACACTCACTCGCTGTAACGTCGATTGAGTGCGTACCGAACGAAACCTCACCCGTCTGGACCGGGTGTTCGCGAGGCTGGACCGTGAACCTGAACGGCCGGTCAACATCGATGTGCCGAAGATGAGCCGGCACAGGGTCGTGCTGTTTGCCGCGACCCTGGCCTTCTATCTGGCGATCGTATGGCTCGTCGTGACCACGTCCTGGCTGGTCCGGTTCGACTGGCAGGTCATGTTCTTCCGCCCGTACCAGCAGTGGGCGGGCATCCACTGGTTCGTCGACTACTACGTGGTGCTGGGCCAGCGCGGCCCCACCGCGGTGATGGTCGCGGCCTGGCTGGGCTGGCGCTCGTGGCGGCAGCACACCCTGCGCCCGCTGCTGACCCTGGGCACCCTGCTGCTGTTGCTGAACATCACGGTCGGCGCCGCCAAGCTCGGCATGGGCCGCCTCGGCCCGCACTACGCGACCGTCATCGGCTCGAACGAGATGGGCCTGGGCGGCGATATATTTCCCAGCGGCCACACCGCCAACGCGGTCGTGACCTGGGGAATCCTGGCGTATCTGGCCTCCACGCCGGCCGCCCGCCGCTGGCTGTCCGCCGCGTCCGCGGTGACCTCGCTCGGCGTCGGTCTCGCCACGGTCTACCTCGGCACCCACTGGCTGAGCGACGTACTGCTCGGCTGGGCCGCCGGTCTGCTGGTCCTGCTCGCCCTCCCCTGGTGCGAGCCGCTGATCGCGCGTGCCGAGACCTCGATCTTCGACCTGCGCGACCGCTGGCGCGCCCGTCGCGGCCGTACGGCACCCTCCCCCGCGCCCGCCGCTCCGGTCACCGCGCCGGTGCTGCTCAAGCCGCGCGCCTCCTCCGGCGACGAGGTCCCGGCGGCCCGCGAGACGGTCACCACGAGCCGTTCGGCCCGGCCGCCCGCCCATCTCGCCCCGAGCCCGCACACGACCCGCTCGGAGCGCACCCCGGTCACCCCGATCGGCAGCCGTCGCCCGCCGCACCCGGACCGCGTCGCACGCGGCACCGGCGCGGCGGCCGCCGCCCGCCCCGTAGCGGGCGGCTGATCCGCACCGCGGGGCCGGTACGCACCACCATCCCCGCACCGAGAAGGCCCCGGTTCCGTCAGCGGAACCGGGGCCTTCGTCATAGGTGCCGCCGTCTGCGCTCAGCCCTTCCAGGCCCGCGCCACCGTGCCGTCCGCGACCTCGAAGTTGAGCCGTCCCACGCGGAACTCCATGGTGATGATCGCCCCCGGCGGCAGCGACCGCACGGTCGACCACCCGCGCTCCCGCGCGAGCCGCTCGGCCTCTGACGCGTCGAGGCCCACATAGCTGTTCGGACTGTCCTGGGGCTCTGCCGGTGGAGTCGGAATGGATGCCATGCCCGCCACGCTAGCCCCTCTCCCGCTTCATCCGTCCCTCTCCGGTCACACTTCTGTCACAGGATCAGGACGTGTGTTTTGTGCTGCCTCCCTCACACGTATGAGCGGTTCCGTACGCCTTCCGCAGGCATTCGAACGTAATTCCCGCATGTCGGTCCGGCCCGCCGAATAGCCCGGCGGAAAGTACCGCGAGAACCGGCCCGGCGCCCTCATTCCATTCCGATTCCATGCGCTACGGCGGGAGCTGACACCGCATAAGAGTTTCACCGTTCCGGCACAGAATCGCCGTGGGCCACCGGGTCGGACCGGTCCAGCGCCCGGGACAGCCGGTCCCGCGCCGCCCTGATCCGCCCGGTCAGCCCGGCGGGCTCCAGGACCTCGAACTCGAAGCCCGTCATCACCACATGGACCACCATCACGTCGAGGTTCGGGGCCCCGGTCCGCAGCAGGCAACTGGTCGGCCCGTCCGCCTCCAGCGTCCCGGCGGACGGTGAGATCCGCTCGGCGGCCTCCCGGAGGGGCACGAGCAGCCGTACGACGGCGTGCGTGGCGTACGCGCGCGTGGAGACCCCTTTCGAGACGTACGCGGCGAGGCCCTCGGCCGGTGGCGGGCGCGGGGTGAAGCGCGGCCCGTGCGGCGGCCGGGGCGTGATGCGGTCGACGCGGAAGGTGCGCCAGTCCTCGCGGTCCAGGTCCCAGGCGACCAGGTACCAGCGCCGCTCGGTGCACACCAGGCGGTGCGGTTCGACGGTGCGGCGGGTGGCCGCGCCGTCGTGGCTCTCGTACGCGAAGCGCAGCCGCTCGGCGTCCCGGCACAGGGCGGCCAGTTCGGTCAGCACGGCCGGGTCGACGGCGGACGGGAGGGTGTTGTGCAGCATCGGCACGGTGAACGCGTTGAGGGCGCCCACCCGGCGCCGCAGCCGGCTCGGCAGGACCTGCTCCAGCTTGGTGAGGGCGCGTACGGAGGTCTCGCCGATGCCCTCGATGCCCTGCCCGGCGGCGGTGCGCAGACCGACCGCCACGGCGACCGCCTCGTCGTCGTCCAGCAGCAGCGGCGGCAACTCGGCGCCCGCGCCCAGCTGGTATCCGCCACCCGTACCGGGGCTGGCGTTGACGGGGTAGCCCAGCTCGCGCAGCCGGTCCACGTCCCGGCGCACGGTGCGCGGGGTGACCCCGAGCCGGTCGGCCAGGTCGGCGCCGGACCACTCGCGGTGGGCCTGGAGCAGCGAGAGCAGCCGCAGGAGTCGTGCCGAGGTCTCCAACATGGTCGAAGTCTGTATCAAGGGCGGTAGGGCAGTTATCAAGGGCCGTAGGGAGATATCAAAGGCTTCAGGGCAGTCGTCAAGGGCGGTACGGCAGTTGGGGCACGTCGAAACAGGTGCTGTTCATGTCCCCCTGCGGGACCCACCCCCTGCCGTCCTGCCACCGCGCGACCGACAGGCACGTCCTGCGTGTCTTCGGCGGTTCGGCGAGCCGCTCGAAGGAGACCGGAACCAACAGGCCGTCGGCGGTGTAGTCCTCGCTCCGGTTCATGAAGTCGTCCACGCACGCACGCGTGACGCCCGTTTTCGCGCAGGCCTTCGCCGCGTCCGTGAACCACATCGCCGCCGCCCAGCCCTCCAACTGCCACTGGGAATGCGTCTTCAGTTTCTCGGTCGCGTCCCGGAACTCCCGTACGGCGGGCCGCGCCACGTCGTCGAAGTCGCGGCTGGACCCGGTCGCCCACAGGGCGTTGCGGCAGCGCGGGGAGTTTTTGTAGTCCTCCGGGACGGTCGATGTCCAATTCTGTACGTTCGTCACCTTGGCGACGACGTGCGCGCCGACCTGGTCCATCGCCGCGCACAACTGGGCGTTCCCGTGCGTGTCGAGGGCGTCGAAGACAAGGTCGGCACCCTGCTGCTTCAGGTCGGCCGCCGCGGCACGGAAGTTGGGCAGCGCGAAGTCGACCTGCTCGGTGACGACCTTGTACCCCTCCGCCTTCAGCCCCTGCTCGACGAGCCGGGCGTAGGCGGCGGACGCTGCCTGGTTGTACGACACGACGGCGGCGGTACGGGCACCCTGCTCGCGCTTGAAGTACCGGTAGACCTCCGTGCCGCCGTACAGCCGCCCGCCCCAGCCCGGGGTGCCGGCGCGGGGCGCGAGGCTGCCGTAGACGCCGTACAGGTGCGGCCAGGTGTCGTAGGCGGCGCCGATGGGCTGGCCGCCGATGTCGGGCACGCGCGCGTGGGAGACGCGGGAGGCGCCCGTGTAGTCGAGGACGGTGGTGGCGACCAGGGCGACGACCTTGTCCTCGTCGATCAGCTGGTGCACGCACGCGTTGTTGCCGACACCGCTGCCGCCGTCGTCGCACAGGCGCACCTCGACCGGGTGCCCGGCGATGCCCCCGCGCGCGTCGAGGCGGTCGAAGTACGCCTTCGCGCCGTCGCGGGGGCCGGTGAAGGTGTCGCCGCCGACCGGGCTGGTCGCGCTGGTGATGATGCCGACCCGGATCGGTGTGCTGCCGCTCGGTGCGGGCGTACGGCTGTCGCCGTGCTCGAAGTCGCTCTCCGGGAGGCGGCTGCCGCAGGCCGTGCCCCCGAGGAGCAGCAGCACCGCGACAGCGGCCTCAGCAGCCCGCCCCGGGCGACTGCGAGGCATCGCCGCTCAACGCCACCAGCGCGCACAGGGTGTTGACGGACACCTTCCAGGTGCCGTCCTGCTCGACCGTCGTCCCGGAGGCGTTCGGCAGGGCGGTGGCGCCGTTCAGGGTCAGGCTGTACGTCACGGTCGCCTTGTCCGGTGCGGTGAACTCGACCTTCTGGACGTCCGCCTGGACCTGCCCGCCGCGCTTGTCCCCGCTGAAGGCCTTGAGGAGCGGGCCCATCTTGTCGCCGTTCTCCAGGACGGCCTGTTTGTCCCGGGTGGAGGTGGCCGGGTCGAAGAACTTCTTCCAGTTGGCCTTGATCTGGGTCGTGGCGCCCGCCGACCCGGCCGCCGCCACGACCCAGATCAAGGCCAACTGGAAGAAGTTCTTCGACCCGGCCACCTCCACCCGGGACAAACAGGCCGTCCTGGAG
>NZ_JAENRY010000371.1 GCF_016612545.1 Streptomyces sp. MBT65
AGGAGGGGGACGAACTCGCCCTGGGAGGCCAGGGCGAGTTCGTCCCCCTCCTCCTCGATGGCCGCGTAGAGGTCGACACCGCCCAGGGAGACCCGGTCCACCACCTGGACCGCCAACTGGCCGTATCCGCCGACCGATTCGAGCCGTAGCGCCCCGTCGTCGAGTTGGACAAAGACGACGAGCGGCTGGGGGGCGAACCGGGAGATCGTCTCGTCCCGGTCGATGCGGCCCGGCACCAGGACGTCCGTGACGCGCCGTTGCCGCAGCACGTCCTCCGCGACGCTCCAGGGAGTCGGGCCCGAGGGGGACGGACGTGACGGCGGCACAGCTGCTCCTGTCATTCGGTCACTCGGCCTTCTTCGTGATCTGGATGGACGTGTCCAGGCCCTCGCCGGACTTCAGGACGGTCCAGAGGTCGCCGTTCTCGTGCAGGACGACGGTCACGCCCCTGCCACGGTAGATGAGGCCCTCCGCCTCGCCCTTCTTCAGCGTGCCCTTGCCGACGAGCTGGAACGTGCCGTTCTTGATGTTGTCCTCGATGTCCTGCACGAAGCGCGGGCCGTCCTCCTTGAGCTTCTTGTACTTGGTGCCCAGCGCGTCCTCGATCAGCTTCTTGTGGCGCAGGAAGTGGTCCTTGAACTTCTTGGGGTCGCCCTGCCGCACGGTCGGCTTCTTGGCCGCCTCGACCTCGTCCTTGGTCATGCGCCCGGCCGCCTCGTCGGCCTCGTCCGCCTGCTTGCGCGCCTCCTCGGCCTCCTTCTCGGCGTCCTCGTCGCAGCCGTCCTCGGCGAGGAGGACGTACGGGGAGGCGCCGGCGGCAAGGACGGTGGTGCCGGTGCCGGGAGAACCGGTCAGGGGGCCGGGGCCGTTGCCGTCGTACGGGATGCGGTGGCTCGGTGCGCCGATCGTGCAGCCGGTCTTCTCGGCCTTCCGCTCCGCTTCCTCGGCGGCGTCGTCGGCCTCCTTCGCGGCCTTCTCGGCGCCCGCCACGTCACCGGCCTTGGCGGCCTTCTTCGCGTCGTCGGCCGCCTTGGCCGCCTTCTCCGCGAGTTCGCCGAGCTTCCCCAGCTTGCCGATCTTGCCGAGGTCGCCGACCTTCTCGACGATCTTCGCGCCGTCGTAGCCAGGGATGAAGAGGGAACCGACGTTCCAGAGGACGTGGGTGACGGCCCTGGTCTTGTCGCCGTTGTTCCAGTCCTTGGCGACGTCGTCGCCGATGAACAGGTCGTAGAGGACCGTGCCACCCGTCTTCAGGGAGGCGCCGGTCCAGTCCCACAGGGCGCCGCCGTAGTCGCCGTCGGACCACTTCTTGCCGGCGTCCTTGGAGTTCTGCGACCAGTCGTCGCCGAGCTGCTTGCCGTAGTCGCCGATGCCCTTCAGGGTGTCGACGGGGTGGCGGACCATGTCGTAGATACCGGTGAGGTCGCCCCAGACGCCATCGACGAAGAGGCCTTGGCCGACCTGCTTCACCTGGTCGCCGGCGCAGCCGAAGAAGGCGCCTACGCCGGAGAAGCAGCCGTCGTCTTTGTCGTCGTTGGCGGGGGCGGGCTTCTGGTCGTCGGCGGTGGTGGTCGTGTTGGTGTCGTTGCTCCCGTCGCCGTTGCCGTTGCCGTTGCCGTTGCCATCGCTGTTGCCGTTGCCGTCGCCGTTTCCGTTGCCGTTGCCGTTTCCGGCAGTTACGTCCGTGTCGCCGTCGACCGAAGCCGGGCAGGCCATGCCGGTGACCTTGCAGACCTCCGACTGGATACCGCTGAAGATCTGCGTCCCGAGGCCGCTGACCAGCAGGGCCGCGATCAGCGCGGCGACGATGGCGATGAACCCGGCGTACTCGACCGCCGTCTGCCCCTCGTCCCGGCGCCAACGGATCAGCCGGGACAGGGAGAAGGGGCGGCGCTCGGCGCGTTCCAGTCCGGCGAGCCCGTACCAGTCACGGCTCTCCGGGCGGGTCAGGAAGAAGAGGATGACGATCGGAAGGAGGAGCTGGAGACCGCCGTGGGCGGATCCGGAGGCGAGGTTGACGACACCGCCGAGGATCAACCAGCCCTGTACGGCGACGAGTCCGAGCCTGACCCGGACCCCGCCCTCCCAGCTCCGCCGGGCCAGCCACGCGCCGAGGACACCGGGCGCGGCGCCGTACGCGACGAGGGCGACGACCTGTCCGTCGAGCACGTCGTACGACGCGGCGGTCATCAGCAGGCCCAGCCCGCCGACGACAGTGACCGCGAAGAGTGCGTACACCAGCACCAGTGCGGTGGCGAGCGGTGCGGGCAACTCCCTGCGCCCGCTCGAGCCACCGTGCCCGCCGACTGCTCCGGCTCCCCCGATCGAGGCCATGTCTCCCCCGTCCCCCGTCGTCGCTCACAACACCGCCTGAGCTTCCAGAGGTTAGGGAGAGGGCCGATGCCCGAGATGGGCCCGTGGACCCAAATCGGTACCCAAGTCCCGGGTGGGCCCCGCGGATTGAGCCGGCGGCGCGGACGCGCCGTTCAGCTCTCCGTGCGCGGGAACGTCACCTCGACCCTTCGGTTCTTCTTGCGGCCCGCCTCTGTCGAGTTGTCGGCGATCGGGTACTGCTCGCCGTAGCCGCGTACCTCGAAGGTGATGTTCGGGTTGTTCAAGTCCGAGTCCAGGACGGCCTGTACGGCGTCGGCACGCTGCTTGGACAGGATGTCGCCGTGGGCCGACGAGCCTAGGTTGTCGGTGAAGCCGAAGACGCGGACCGTGGTCGCGTTCTGCTTCTTGATCTCCTCGGCGATCGCGTCGATACGGGACTTCGACTCGGCGCTCAGCTTGGAACTGTCCTTGCTGAAGAGGACCTCGGCCTGGAGGGCGAAGGTGACGTCCGAGTTGGTGTCCTCACGGCGTTCCTCACCGCCCTGGTCCTCGACGACCGACTTGATGTCCAGGACCTTGGGGTCGGCGAGCGTCGCGCCTTCGGGGAGTTTCAGGTCCGGGTCGTTCGGGTCGACCTTCACCGGGGCGGTGGCCGAGGCCTCGGTGCCCGGCGGGACGCTCGGACTCGGGGTGTCGTCGGCGTGCGCCGCCACCGCGCCGACGATGTTCGCGGCGACCATGATCGTGGCGGCGGTCACGACCAGGGCGAGGCGGGGAGTGGTGGTCACGGCCGCCTCATCCGGAGATCTTGATCGTGGCGACGGAGAACGTCGGTAGTTCGAAGGAGACTTCGGTGGTGGTGGTCGGTGGGGCCGGGAACTGCATGAAGACGGCCAGGTCCGCGCCCGACTTGATGGTGGAGAAGCCTGTGGTCGTCAGCGGACGGCCGTCCGTGTCCCGCAGGACGTAGTAGCGCTTCTTGCCCGTCGAGTCCACGAGCGTGGCGCCGCCCAACGACCTGCCGTTCCTGATGATCTCGGTCTCGTTGCCGCTCAACGCGGAGGGGATCGCGATGGTGTTGGCACCGTCGTTCCTGAGACTGCCGTTCACCGTGACGAAGCCGCCGGAGTCCCGGGTGGCGGAGGTGATGTCCAGGACGAGGCCGTTCGAGCCCTTCAGTTCGGCCAGAGGCGCGTCCGACTGTCCCTCCTGAGCACTCGGACCGGATCCGCCGCTCTTGGAGGCCGACGCCGTGGTGTCCGGCTTCTTGTCGTCGCCGCCACCGCTCCCGCAGCCGGCCACACCGAGGGCCAGACCTGCCGCGACAGCCATCGCGACCGTCCCCCTGCGGGCCTTCGAAGTGAACCGAATGCTCATGACTCTGCTTCCTTCACCACTCGTCGTTCGCTTGTCAGTCGGCCAGATGGACGTCGAAGAGGTCCTCGGGTCCCGGTAGATCGGTGAGATGGAGCGGGTCCAGGTCCCACTCCTGACCGTCCTTGCAGGTGAGCTTCGGCAGCACATCGTCCCCGGCGTCCGCGCCGGGAGGGTCGAACGTGCAGAGCGACTCGATCACGGCGGTGGCATGAGCTTTCGAGTGCACGCTCTCCGTGCCGGGGACGATCGAGTCCCCGACGGGCTTGTCGCTCTCGACGCCGACCGTGTACTGCAAGGGGATCCCCGTCGGTGGCGGACAGCTGGTCACGTGGGCTTTGTTCTGCTCTGCGAGTTGAGCGGCCCGCCCACAGCCGTCGGTGAGGTCTGCCACGTTGCCGTTGAAGATGTCCTGCCACTTGGTCGGGTCGAGTACGTCCTCCACCCACCTGCCCGCAAGGTCGTCCCGGGTGTCCTGTGCCGCCGCCAGCGCAGCCGCGTCGGCGGCCGTCTGGGCGCCACCCCGATTCACCGCGGCCTGGCCGACCGCGACATACGCGAACGCGAGAAAGAGCAGACCTGCCACCACCGTGATGTAGATGGGGAAGGCCTGCCCTGCGTCGCCGTGCCTGCGGGGCCGCATCAGCCGCCGGTGACCTCGCCGATCTTCGCGGTGATCGCGTCGAAGATCGACTGACCGATGTCCGTACCCGTGATCGCCAACACGATCGCGACGACCACCGCGATGATGCCCAGGTACTCCACCGCGGTCTGGCCCTTGTCGCTGCGGGCGGCGCGAGTCTGAAGGTACGTCACGGTGGTGTTGATCCAGTTGCTCATGCTGTTCCCCTCCGAATGACGCGTTACCGGCTTCCTCGTCGCCGGTGCCGCTCTCGACATGAGAACGGTATGCCCGTTCCAGAGGTACGCCAGAGGGTCCCAGGGCCCAAAATCGGGCCCAATCGGAGCCCCGCCCTTCGCACTGGGCCCGCCCGTCGCCGAACCGGGGCCGTGGGCCCGGCAGTTGGGTCCCCCGTCGCCACGTCATCGGTCACCCCAACCCTCGGGCCGAACCCGGCGTCGTACCAAGCCACTTGGCCGCCGCCTCGGAGCGGCTGGTGCTGTGGAGCTTGGCGAAGATGCGGTTGATGTGGTTCTTGACGGTCTTCTCGGAGATGAAGCAGGTGGCGGCGATCTGCTGATTGGTCATGCCGGACGCGATGTGGTCCATGATCTCCGCCTCCCTCGCGCTCAGTTGGAACCGTGACCTGTCCGACGCCAACTGTCCCACATTCGGTTGCAGTTGCGAAAGACGTTTGGCAGAACTCAGTGATGGCTGGGCTATCGGAGGGTTCATCGCGTGTGCATTCGCACCTAGTTGAGACTCGTAGGAGCCCAGCCCCTCGGGCAGCGAACCGGCCGCCTGCTGCTGTCTGAGCTGCGCCAGCAGCGCGCCGGCCGCCGATGGCGTGAAATGGGCCCTGCCCTGCCGGATGTCCCTTACGGCGGCCACCAGTTCGTCCGCCGTGAACTCGCCGTGGACCAGATAACCGCCCGCTCCGCGCCGCAGCGCCTCCTGGACGATCTCCGACTCCCTGCTGTACGTCAGCATCACGACCGGTGCGATCCGCACCAGGTACGGGAGCGCCGAGATGCCGTCGACACCCGGCATGCGGACGTCCAGGAGGACCACGTCCGGGCGGTGCAGATGTGCCGCCTCGTAGGCCTCGCGGCCGTCCGCCGCCTCCGCCACGACCGTGATGTCCGCGCGTCCCGACAACAGGGCCGTGAGACCGGCCCGGACCACCGGGTTGTCGTCGGCCACCACGACCCGGAGCACCGAAGTCGGGGCGGGCGGCGGGAAGTCGGGGAACGGGTTCGGTGGCGGCTGCGGCGCGCCGGGGTGGGGCGTCGTGCGGTCCGGCATGGCTGCCTCCTCTCGGGTCATCGTCGTCGCGCTTGTCTTCGTACGTGTGCGTGGTGCGTGGTGGGTAGGGCGTGGGTGTTACGTCTGCGCCGTCGTCGCCGTCGTCAGGGCTTCCAGGGGCAGTTCGAGGCGGACCTCCGTGCCCGTGTCGTGGCCGCCCCGGCCGATGCGGATGCGGGCGCCGACGGACGCGGCCCGTTCGACCATGCCGACCAGGCCGAAGTGGCCCGCCCTGCGCAGTTGTTCCAGGGTGGTGCCGGCGGGCAGGCCGCGGCCGTCGTCGTAGACGCTGATGCGGAGGAGGTCGTCGTGGACCCCGGCCGCCACGTCGAGCTTGGTCGGGGTCGCGTGGCGATGGGCGTTCTCCATCGCCTCCGTCGCGATGGTGAGGAGCTGGCGGGCCACGGCGGGCGGGACCGGCGGCACACCGTGTTCGCCGGTCGGGCGGTACGTCGTGGGCAGGCCGGTCCTGGTGCTGAAGTCCCTTGTGCGGGCGGCCAGTTCCACGAGTACGTCCGTGCCCTCGGCCGGGTTGGACTCGCGCCGCAGGTCCGCCAGGAGTTCCCGGGACTCCGCTGCCGCCCTGCGCGCCGAGCGGGCCACCAGCTCCGCCTGCTGTCTGATCAGGGTCGGGTTCATGTGCTCCGCGCCCGCCGAACCGGCCAGGCCGTCCGCCGCGAGCGCCACACCGTGCAGGGTCTTCGCCACCGAGTCGTGCAACTCGCGTGCCAGCCGCGCCCGTTCGGCCGCCACCGCCTCGGTCACGGCGAGCCGGGCCTGGACCGTCGTCAACGCGGTCGTGGCCTCGCCGAAGCGGAGCATCAGTTTGCGCAGGGTCACTCCCACCGCGCCGGCGATCACGCACAGGCCGGGGAGCAGGAAGGTCTGCGCCATGACCTTGTGTTCGTGCGCCGCGGCGGTCTGCGCCAGCAGCAGGATCAGCGCCTGGAGGCTCGCGAACGCGGCGGCGCCGCGCCAGCCGTAGACGATGCCGGCGAGGAGGGGGGTGCAGACGCTGACGTACGCGAGTGTGCTGGTGGGCCCCGCCGAGATCAGGAGGAGGGCGGCGAAGAGGGTGTCCAGGGCCAGGAGGGAGGGGTGGCGCAGGAGGGCTGGGCCGAAGCGTTCCCAGTCCCTGAACAGGACGTAGGAGGCCATGAAGGTGACCACTACCGCCGCGCCCACCAGGCGGGTCGCCAGGCCGGGGGTGGCGTTGAGGAGGGCGGAGGGGGCGGCGAGGGCGATCATCGCGAGGCGGAAGCCGAAGACCTGCCTGCACATGGCCTGCAG
>NZ_JAENRY010000372.1 GCF_016612545.1 Streptomyces sp. MBT65
CCATCAGACACCGCCCCACCCCGTGTCGTTCGCCTCGCCGACGTGGCCGGGGCGGTGTCTGATGGCTGCTGTGGTGGGTTTTGAGGTTCTGCGGCGGCCGGCCGGGTTCGCCCTCCTGACGTTGGCCGTCGGCGGTGGCTACTTCGCGGCGGGTCGGCTCGGGCTGCTGCGGCAGCTGGTGGTCGACGGCGCCGTGTTCACACCCATCTGGCCGCCCACCGGCGTCGCGGTGGCGTGCCTGCTGATCTTCGGGCTGCGGGTGCTGCCCGGTATCGCCCTCGGCGTGCTCCTCGTGATCATGTCCCTCACCTCGCTCCGGCCGACGGTGCTGGTGGTCCTGGCGGGCAACACCCTGGCCCCCGCCTGCGCCTGCCTCATGCTGCGCCGGGTGGGCTTCCGTACCGACCTCGGCAGACTGCGCGACGGCCTCGCGCTGGTGTTCCTGGGCGCCCTGTCCGCCATGCTGATCAGCGCGACCTGCGGAGCCGGACTGCTCGTCCTCACCGGCAAGCTGGCGGAACACTCCTTCTGGCCGGTCTGGCTGGGCTGGTGGGTCGGCGACGCGATGGGCGTCCTGATCATCACCCCCCTCCTGCTCATGCTGTACACCGTGCGGCTGCCCCTGGACCTGCACCGCTGGAAGGAGGCCCTGCTGCTCGTGGTGACCATCGCCGCGATCGTCCCGCTGGTCACCCACAGCCACGTCAGCCTGCTGTTCCTGATCTATCCGCTGCTGATCTGGGCCGCGCTGCGGTTCCGGTTCGCCGGCAGCATGCTGTGCGCCCTGTTCGCCTCCGTCATGGCCACCATCGCGGCGACCCGGGAGACGGGCCCCTTCGCCGACCTCACCCATGTCGAGGTCATGATGAAACTGCAGGCCTTCAACGGCACGATGGCCCTCACCGCCCTGCTGCTGTCCTCGGTCATCACCGAGCAGCGCAACACCAGACTCTCGGTGGAGAAGGCCTGCCAGGAACTCGCCGAGGTCCTCGAACACCTCACCGCCGGCGACCCCCGCCAGGGCGGCCGCCCCTGACCTCAGAAGAGACCCGCGTCGCCCCTCCGGCGCAGCACCAGCAGCGCGGTGTCGTCCCGGGGCATGCCCGCCGTGTGGCGCCGTAGATCGCCGTAGACGGTGGCCGGTACGTCCTTCGGGAGGACCTCGCCCCAGCCCGCCGCGCGCTCCTCCAGGGGATAGAACGCGCCGGACGGATCACGCGCCTCCGTGACCCCGTCCGTGCAGAGCAGGAGCGTGCCGTCCGGCGGGAACGCGAACCATTCGACGGTACGGGGCTCAGGGGCCAGCGCGTCCAGGCCCAGTGGCACGCAGGGCTCCTGCCGGAGCACCGGCTCGGCCCGCTTCTCGCGCAGCAGCAGCGGCGCCACATGCCCGCAGTTGATCGCCTGGACCTCCTGCTCACCGTCGATGCCCAGCACCAACGCCGTCACGAACCGCTCCCGCTCACCGGTCTGCGCCGCGAAGGAGTTGTGCCGTAGCACCGCCTCCTCCAGCGCGTCGACCACGGCGGTCAGCGTGGGCTCGGCCACGGCCGCCTCGCGGAAGGCGCTGAGCACGGCGAACGCGGCGCTGATCGCCTGGAGGCCCTTGCCCTGCACATCGGCGATGAAGACCCGGCTGCCGTACGGCGAGGACACGACCTCGTAGACATCGCCGCCCACCCGGCTGTCCTCCTCCACCGGCCGGTACAGACCGTGGACCAGCAACTGGTCGGTCATCAGGGGGAACGGGCGCAGGATCTGCCGTTGCAGCGCCGCCGCCGCGGACCGCAGCCGCGCGATCTCGCCCTCCCAGCGGATCCGCTGCGCCGCCCGCGCCACGCTGAGGCCGTTGAACACCAGGGTGAAGGCGATGACGGCCGCGTCGGCCCCCGCCGTCCGCAGCGGGGTGTCGAAGAGGGACCCGGCTATGACGAACGTCACCCACACGGAGGCGACAGTGGTCTGCCGTACCGTCCCGCGCCCCGCGATCAGCGCCGGCAGCACCACGAGAAAGGGGGCCGGCCGGGTGTCCCGGCCCAGGGCGATCCCGGTCAACGCCACCAGTGCCGTACCGCCGACGAGCCAGAACACCACCACGGCCCAGCGGAGCGGAGGCGTCGATCTGTGCCCGGCGTCGGCCACCGTGGAACCGGCCGGATCTCTCGAGGTACGCACCGGCCCTCCCGCTTCCTTCAGTCGTCGAACAACCGTCGGGAAAGCTTCCCACTCTTCAATATCAGCCCCACCCGTACCGTCCGCGAGCTGCGGCAACAGCTCGGGCCGACCCGGGACGCACAGGACGCGCACAGGGGGCTAGATTCCGATCCGAATGTTGGGCCGATGGTGGGGGAGTTGGGGACCGTTGTTCATCTGGCGCACACTGCGGGGTGAATGGCAGGGCATTGTCGTCGATCCGGTACGGCAGTTGCTGCGGCGCGGGCTGAAGGGGGTGTCCCTGGCGTTCGTCGCCGCTTTCGGCGTCATCTTCTTCCACTGGCTCGCCCAGCGCCCGGCCGGCGCCTCGGCCGTCCGGCATCTCGGCGGCGTCCAGGGCGACCTGCCCCTGTGGCTCGCCCTGCTGCGGACCCCGATATCGCTGTACGTCCCCGCCCTCGACCTGCCCGTATGGGCCGGCATCACCCAGCTGTTCCTCGCGTTCGCGCTCGCCGAGCTGGCCCTCGGCCGGGCCCGGACGCTGGCCGTCGCCTACGCGACCACGCTGGCCGGCACCCTCACGGTGCGGGTGATGCTCCTGATCGGACCCGGCTGCGGCGGCATCGGGCTGCGGCCGGAGATCGGGCAGGTCCTCGACACCGGGCCGTCCGCCGCGGTCGTAGGACTGTTCACGTATCTCTCCGTGGTCCGGCGCGCGCCCGTCGTGTTCTTCCTCACCGGTGGATCGATGGTGTGGGAGTCGATCGTGAAACCGAACCTGGCCGGCCGCGAGCACCTGGTCGCGGTGGCCAGTGCCGTCGTCCTGGGTGTTGTCCACGAGCTGCGCCACAAGCGGCCGACCGTCACGGCGATGCTGCCGCAGTTCAGGACGGACCAGCCGGTCAGGGACGGGACGCACTGCCCATCTCCGCGGTGAACCCCGCCGGTTCGCTGTCGAACCCCCGCACCATCGCGCGGAACTCCCAGGCACCGGAGGCGTCCTTGGTGAACTCCGCGAGCGTCGCGGCGGTGGACCCGGCCACCTCCGTGAAGTCGTCCGACAACAGCTCCTTGTACCCCTCCACGACCAGCGCCCGGGCGTGCGAGAGATCACCGAACGTCCTGGTCCCGCCGTTCTGATGGATGGCCACCCCGACGACCACCCGCGCGAAGGACGTGGCGAGCCGCTCGAGTTCGAGGACCATCACCTCCATGTAGCCGTACCCCTGGCCGCTCTCGCTGTGCCGGCTCATGTTGATCGTGCCGTCCGGCGAGCGGCTCTCGGAGTTGACGACGTACACCGGGCGTCCGTGCGGTGCGTCGGCCGAGTAGGTCGCCGCGACGATGTCCAGATGACGCGGCTGCGTTCCCCAGGGACTCGGGTCCCAGCGGAGCCGAACTTCGACCTTCCCCACGACCTTGCTGACACTGCTCACTGATCGCCGCTCCCGTATCAGGCCATGACGGGACGATCCCCCGCATGGTCGAGTATCGCTCTTCGACGGCCTGTTGATGCCCATCGGACGGACCTGTCATGCCCGGGGTCAAGCGCTCCGGATCGCGTCCACCAGCCCGGCGACGAGCCTCGCCCGCTCGGCCATCGACGCGACGAGCAGATACTCGTGGTCGGCGTGGGCCCCGCCCCCGACCGCGCCCAGACCGTCGAGCGTCGGCACCCCCAGCGCGGCCGTGAAGTTGCCGTCGCTCCCACCGCCTACCGCCCGGCCCTCGAGACCGGGCAGCAACCGCCGCGCCACCGCGAACAGTTCGGCCGCGGCGGACTCGGGCATCGGCGGCCTGCCGACACTTCCCTGTACGGTGATCACCGCCTCGTCGAGATGCGGGGCGAGGGCGGCGAACGCGGACTCGATCCGTTCCTTCTCGTCGGCCGACTCGACCCGGACGTCCACGACGACGGTGGCCCGCGCGGGCACCACGTTGTCCAGCGTGCCCGCGGACGCGACGGTCGGCGTGACCGTCGTACCGACCTCGGGCCGCGCCAGGGCCGCGATGTCCAGCACCTGGTACGCCGCCTCGACCAGCGCGTTGACCCCGGCGGCGGGTTCCAGCCCCGCGTGTGAGGCCCGGCCCGCGACGGACACCTCGAACGTGCCGCATCCCTTGCGGCCGGTCTTCACCGCCCCGCCGTCGGCGGCACCCTCGACCACGAGCACGGCACCGCAGGCCAGGGCGCGTTCCTCGATGAGCGCCCGGGAGGAACGGGAACCGACCTCTTCGTCCGCGGTCACCAGGATCTCCACGCCCGAGCGGTCCGCCAGCGCGGCCAGCCCGTGGATCGCCTGCACCAACCCGCCGAGCATGTCGAAGACACCGGGGCCGGTAACCCGGCCGTCCTCGACCAGGAAGGGGCGGCGGGCGAGGGTGCCCAGCGGGAACACGGTGTCGTGGTGACCGAGGATCAGCACCCGGGGTGTGCCGCCGCCGGACCAGTGGACGTGCGGACCGCCCTCGCTGTCGACGATCGAGGCCCGGCCACCGAGCCGCGCCTCGACGACAGCGGCCACGGTCTCGGCCGATGTCCGCAAGGCGTCCAGGTCACGGGAGGGGGATTCGACCTCGACGAGGGTCCGGAGGTCTTCGATCATCGAGTCGACACTCACGTCGACCGTGTTGCTGGTGGTCACAGGGGAAGGGTACGTGGACCCCGTTTCCACTCCGACCGACGAAGGGCCGGCCCGACGGCGAAAGCGTCGAACCGGCCCAACGGCGGTGCTGATCCCCGGAGTTCGGTCAGTCGGTGCCGGACTCCATCGCGGCGCGGTCGAGCAGCGCGTCGTCCTCGGAGACCTCCCCGCGGGACGCGATGGCCTCGGCGCCGCCCTCGGGCATGCTGCCGATGAGGCCGGTCGCGGCGGCCTGCGCGGCGCCGATCGCCGTGTTGCCGCTGCCGATCAGACCGAGCACGGCGTACTGCTCCAGCTTGGCGCGGGAGTCGGCGATGTCGAGGTTGCGCATGGTGAGCTGGCCGATGCGGTCGACCGGGCCGAAGGCCGAGTCCTCGGTGCGCTCCATGGACAGCTTGTCCGGGTGGTAGCTGAACGCCGGGCCCGAGGTGTCGAGCAGCGAGTAGTCCTCGCCGCGCCGCAGCCGCAGGGTGACCTCGCCGGTGATGGCCGAGCCGACCCAGCGCTGCAGGGACTCCCGCACCATCAGGGCCTGCGGGTCCAGCCAGCGGCCCTCGTACATCAGCCGGCCGAGGCGCCGGCCCTCGTTGTGGTACTGGGCGACGGTGTCCTCGTTGTGGATCGCGTTCACGAGGCGCTCGTAGGCCGCGTGCAGGAGGGCCATGCCGGGCGCCTCGTAGATGCCGCGGCTCTTGGCCTCGATGATCCGGTTCTCGATCTGGTCCGACATGCCCAGGCCGTGCCGGCCGCCGATGGCGTTGGCCTCCATCACCAGGTCGACGGGGGAGGAGAACTCCTTGCCGTTGATCGTCACCGGGCGGCCCTGGTCGAAACCGATCGTCACGTCCTCGGTGACGATCTCGACCGACGGGTCCCAGAAGCGGACGCCCATGATCGGCTCGACGGTCTCCACGCCGGTGTCCAGGTGCTCCAGGGTCTTCGCCTCGTGGGTGGCGCCCCAGATGTTGGCGTCGGTGGAGTACGCCTTCTCCGTGCTGTCGCGGTAGGGCAGCTCGTGGGCGAGCAGCCACTCCGACATCTCCTTGCGGCCGCCCAGTTCGGTCACGAAGTCCGCGTCCAGCCAGGGCTTGTAGATCCGCAGGTGCGGGTTGGCGAGCAGGCCGTAGCGGTAGAACCGCTCGATGTCGTTGCCCTTGAAGGTCGAGCCGTCGCCCCAGATCTGGACGTCGTCCTCGAGCATCGCCCGGACCAGCAGGGTGCCGGTGACGGCACGGCCCAGCGGGGTGGTGTTGAAGTAGGCACGCCCGCCGGAGCGGATGTGGAACGCCCCGCAGGTCAGCGCGGCCAGACCTTCCTCGACCAGCGCCGCACGGCAGTCGACCAGCCGCGCGATCTCGGCGCCGTAGGCCTGTGCGCGGCCGGGCACCGAGGCGATGTCGGGCTCGTCGTACTGGCCGATGTCGGCGGTGTAGGTGCAGGGGACGGCACCCTTGTCGCGCATCCAGGCGACCGCGACGGAGGTGTCGAGTCCGCCCGAGAAGGCGATGCCGACGCGCTCGCCGGTGGGGAGGGAGGTGAGGACCTTAGACATGGGAAGATTATGCACCCTCGCGCATGGTCATGCAAAGTCCGTTTCCTTGACCGGGTCCGCAGGGTGCCGAAATCTGTTTCCTCGGCACGTCCCGCCGGGTGCCGAAGCCTGTCTGCTCGCCCTGCCCTGCCGGATGTCGAGGTGCCTTCGCCCGCACTGCCGGCGGGTGGAGAAGACCCCGTCCGTGGCCCGTCCCGCTGGGTCTCGTAGTCCGTCAGCGCGCCCTGCCCTGCGGGTGCCGTGCCTTTGCCTGCCTTGCCCAGCCGGATTGCGGAGACCCTTTGTTCGGCCCGTCCCACCGCGCTTCGAAGTGGGTCCGCGTGTGCTGCCGGCCGGGGGCCGTGCCTTTGCTTGTCCTGCCGTGCCGGGTTGCGGAGCCCCCTCGCTCGGGCCGTCCCGCCGAGTCTCGAAGTCAGTCCGCTTGCGCCGGCCGCCGGGTGCTGTGCCTCTACTTCCTACACCCGTCGGGTGGCGAAGACCCTTGCCTCGGCCCACCCAACAGGGTCTCGAAGTCGGTCGGCTCGTCCTTCCCCGGCGGGTGCCGAAGTCCCCTTGCTCACCCCGCTCTACCCCGCT
>NZ_JAENRY010000373.1 GCF_016612545.1 Streptomyces sp. MBT65
AGAGCAGCAGCCCCACGCCCGCGGTGAGCAGCGCCCCGTCGCCCGCGGGCGTGGGGCTGCTGCTCTCCAGGGGAGACGGGAACGACGTGGAGGGGCTGGAGGACGGCTCCGCCGACGTCGAGGGCTGTGCGGATGCGGATGCGGATGCGGATGCGGATGCCGAGGCGGACGCGGACGCGGACGCGCCGCACGTCACGTCCGGGACGACCACCATCGGCGTGATGTCGTCGTCGACCTGGTCGCCCGCCTTGACGTGGACCCGGAAGGTCTCACCGGCGTACCAGTCCAGGGTCTTGAGGTCGACGCTGACGCCGTCGGCGGTCGGGTGCTCGATGGTCTCGGTGTCGACCCACCGCTCTCCGCCCGGCATGTTCAGCTGGACGTACAGGGTGATCTTGGCCGGCGTCCCGCTCGCGTCCTTGTCCGTGACGCGGATGACGCCGTTGTCGTGGGCGTCGCAGAGGGGGACCGCGGTGAAGTCGCCGATGGTGCAGGCGAGCGCGGTGTGGGCGGCGGCGAGGGAGAGCGCGGCCGCGGCGGTCGAGGTGCCTATGACACGGGCCGCCCTGGCGGTACGAGGGGAGAGGGACACGCTTGTCCTTAGGTCGAAGGGCCCGGGACCACGTCGTAGAGTCCGAGCGCCCGACACGTCTACAAGCCTTGTGACCTCGCTGTCAAAGGTTGTATCGGCGCAGGTCAAGAGGTGGTGAAGGGGTGGTCGGGGGTGGCCCTGCGCAGGGTCAAGCGACGGTCATGGTCATGTCGGTTCAGTCGCCGGTCTCACGCAGCACGCCCTCGAACGGTTGAGCGACCCACGGCAATGGCTCGGCAAAATCCTCATGCGCAGGAATGAGAATCCGACCCCCTGACGTTGCACCCCGTTGGAGGGAACCGCACGCCCTCCCTCAGGCATGCCCGCAGCGAGGAGGAACGCCACGTGAGCCAGTACGGCAGCAGGCTCGGCCGGCTTTCCCCGGCCACGTCCGCCCGGCTGCGGCTGCACCGCAAACCCCGCCGTGTCGCCATGCTCTCCGTGCACACCTCCCCGCTGCACCAGCCCGGCACGGGCGACGCCGGCGGCATGAACGTCTACATCGTGGAGCTCGCGCAGCGCCTCGCCGCGATCAACATCGAGGTCGAGATCTTCACCCGCGCCACCACGGCCGTCCTCCCCCCGACCGTCGAACTGGCTCCCGGCGTCCTCGTCCGCCACGTCGACGCGGGCCCGTACGAAGGCCTCGCCAAGGAGGAACTCCCCGCCCAGCTCTGCGCGTTCACGCACGGAGTGATGCAGGCGTGGGCCGGTCACCGCCCCGGCTACTACGACCTCGTGCACTCGCACTACTGGCTCTCCGGCCACGTCGGCTGGCTCGCCGCCCAGCGCTGGGGCGTCCCCCTCGTGCACGCGATGCACACGATGGCCAAGGTCAAGAACGCCAGCCTGGCCGACGGCGACACCCCCGAACCGGCCGCCCGCGTCATCGGCGAGACCCAGATCGTCGCCGCCGCCGACCGCCTCATCGCCAACACGGCGGAGGAGGCCGACGAACTCGTACGGCACTACGCGGCCGACCCCGCCAAGGTCGCCGTGGTCCACCCGGGCGTGAATCTCGAACGCTTCCGCCCGGCCGACGGGCGAGCGGCCGCCCGCGCCCGCCTCGGGCTGCCCCAGGACGCCCTGATCCCGCTCTTCGCGGGCCGCATCCAGCCACTGAAGGCCCCGGACGTGCTGCTGCGCGCGGTCGCCGTGCTGCTCGACGAGCGGCCCGAGCTGCGCTCGAACATCGTCGTCCCCGTCGTCGGCGGGCCGAGCGGCAGCGGCCTCGCCAAGCCCGAGGGCCTGCAGAAACTGGCCGCGCGGCTGGGCATCGCGGACGTCGTACGGTTCCGGCCGCCGGTCGGGCAGGAGCAGCTCGCGGACTGGTTCCGGGCCGCGTCCGTGCTGGTCATGCCGTCGTACAACGAGTCCTTCGGGCTGGTCGCCATAGAGGCGCAGGCGGCCGGTACGCCGGTGCTCGCGGCCTCGGTCGGCGGGCTCCCGGTCGCGGTGCGCGACGGCGAGACCGGCTTCCTCGTCCAGGGCCACGACCCCGCCGCCTACGCGCGCGTGCTGCGCACCCTCGCCGACGACCCGCACCTCGCGCCCCGCATGGGCGAGGCCGCCGCCCGGCACGCCCAGTGCTTCGGCTGGGACACCGCGGCCGCCGCCACGGCGGACGTCTACGCGGCGGCGGCGCAGGCCCACCGCCGTCACGTACGCTCGCACCATGGGTGAGGCAGCAGCGGACCAGGAGCGGGCGGCGCAGGTCATCGAGGGTTTCCTCAAGGGCGCCGAACTCGACTGGGAGAGCCCCGAGTCGGGCACGTTCGTCGTCCAACTCCCCGGCACCCGCAAGCTGTCGACGACCCTCTCGCTCCGCGTCGGCCGCCACTCCCTCTCGCTCAACGCCTTCGTCATCCGCCACCCCGACGAGAACGAGACCGGTTTCCACCGCTGGCTCCTGGAGCGCAACCTCAAGCTGTACGGCGTGAGTTACGCCGTCGATCAGCTCGGTGACGTGTACGTCTCCGGCCGCCTCCCGCTGTCCGCCGTCACCGAGGCCGAGATCGACCGCCTCCTCGGCCAGGTCCTGGAGGCCGCCGACGGCAGCTTCAACACGCTGCTGGAGTTGGGCTTCTCCTCCGCGATCCGCAAGGAGTACGCGTGGCGGGTGGCGCGCGGCGAGTCGACGCGGAATCTCGATGCGTTCACGCATCTGACCCAGCGGCCGACCGACTGACCTCTGTCTTACCTCTTCCGTAGCGTTGCGGCCCCGTGGCATGCTCACCGCCAGCACATTTCTGAACGTCGTTCACATCCATGAAGAGCCGCGTGGGAGGACGTACGTACATGAGCCGCACCCGTTTCACCAGCCTCAGCAGACGAACCCTGCTCGGAAGCGCGCTGGCCCTGGCGGTCCCCCTGCCGCGCCCCGGATGGCACGGCCAAGTCCCGTCCCTCTGGCGGGAGTTCACCCGCACCCCGTTCACCCACCCGCAGATCCCGTACATCGGCGGGGCGGGCGCGCGACGCCACCCCCGTCCCTCGCGGGCGTTCGACGTCCGCGCGTTCGGCGCCGTGGCGGACCCCGCCGTCGACTCCGCCCCCGCGATCAACCGTGCCATCGCCGCTGCCGGTCGGGCCGGCGGTGGCACGGTCCACCTCCCGCCCGGCACCTTCCGCATCGACGACGTGATCCGCGTCGGCCACTCGAACGTGCTGCTCAGGGGCGCCGGCAGCGACCGCACGAAGCTCTGGGCGACGCGGAATCTGACGGACCTCATCGGCGTCTACGGCTCCCGCTACGGCGGCGACAAGTCGTCCTGGTCCTGGGCGGGCGGACTCATCTGGCTCGCCCCGACGGCCCGTTGGGACTCATTGGTCGCCGCGATCCGGGCGAAGGCCTGGCCCTTCGAGGGCTGGACCGGCAACAGACGTGACGAATGGCGGCAGTTGACGACCGTCGAGCCGGCCCGCCAGGGCGCGTGGACGGTCCGGGTGGCGGACGCCTCCCAACTCAGGCCCGGCACCCTGGTGTTGCTCCGCATCGCCGACGACACCGGCCACACCCTCCTCCAGCACATGGCGGGCGGCGGCCCCGGCCCCGAGGCGTACTACTGGGACGACAAGACGAAGCTCCTGTCGTACGTCCCCTACGAATGGCCCGTCCGCATCGCGCACGTCCACGGCCGGAAGGTCACGCTGGAGCGCCCGCTGCCCCTCGACCTCCGTCCCGAGTGGAACCCCCAATTCACCACGCACGTGGAGGAGTTGACGGGCTCGGGCGTCGAAGGCCTCACCCTGGAGGCGGTCGAGACCCCACAGCAACCCCACCTCCTCGACAAGGGCTACAACGGCGTCGTCCTCCAATGTGCCTACGACTGCCGGGTGGACGACGTGACGGTCCGTCATGTCGACAACGGCTTCGGCCTGGTGGCCGCCTCGGCGTGCACCCTGCGTGGTACGCGGGTGGCGGGCCGGGGCTCCCACCATCCCTACTTCTGCCGCGAGGGCTCGCACGACAACCTCATCGAGGACTTCACCATCGAGGAACGGACGGTCCCGGCCCCGTCCAACACCCAGCTCCACGGCATCAACGTCGAGGGCCTGTCCTCGTACAACGTCTGGTCGCGCGGCGACCTGCGCATGGGCACCTTCGACAGCCACCGCGGCCTGCCCTTCGCCAACGTCCGCACCGACATCACCGTCGACAACAACGGCCGCCACGGCGGCGACGTGAACGCAGGCCCGCTCTTCGGCGCCCGCTTCACCCACTGGAACATCCGTGTCACCAACGGCCGAGCGGGCCTGATGAAGATCGACGGACTTGCCCCGTACAGCGCCACGGTGGGCCTCAACACGGTCACCGAGTTCGACCAGATCGACGTCCCCGACTTCACCGGCGACCTGCACGCACGGCTGGAGCTCTACGGCACGACGGAGGTCGTACGGCCGCGGAACCTGTACGAGGCGCAGCGGGACTTCTCCGAGGCGCGGCGGGACCTGTGACTCACGTGCGCCGCAGGACGTCGTAGCCGATGAAGTCGAACATGCGGGTGCCGGGCGGGAGTTGACGTTGCTCGCCGGTGAAGCGGTGGGCGCCGACGGCCTGGGGGACCGAGGGGTCGGAGACCCAGAGCCGCTCGAAGCCGCGTTCCTCCAGCCAGGCGCAGACCTGCGGGACGAGGTCGGTGGCCAGGTCGCGGCTGCGGGTCCACACGAGCGTGCCGCCCGTCCGGCACAACGCGGTGCAGTGGTCGAGGAGGCGTTCCACGTCGGCGTCGGTGATGTTGCCGAGGACACCGCAGGCGAGGACGAGGTCGGCGGGGGCGAGGTCGGCGTACTGATCCGTCGACGAGGCGTCCCCGGCGACGACTTCGACCCCGGGGAGACCGGCGGCCCGCGCGGCCTCGGTCGCGTGGGCGACGTTCCGTTCGTCCAACTCGACCAGCCGGGCCCGGACTTCGGCCCCGCGCGGATGCTCGGCCAGTACGCCGATCAGGTCCCGGCCCTGTCCGGCGCAGAGGCTGATCGCGGTGAGCGGGCCCAGCGGGGCGGTGTTGAGGGCGAGCCGGAGGCGGTCCTGGATGGTGGCCAGGCGCCGACTGAGGTAGGAATCGGGGGAGTCGTAGGAGTCGTGCCACTCGTGCCAGTCCATGCGGGGAACCTAGCCACGCCGTCGATCTCTGTCGCGTGAATATCGCCCCGGCGTGACCCCCACCAACTTCCGGAAATGCCGGGTGAGATGGGACTGGTCGTAGAACCCGGTCACCGTCGCCACCTCGCCCGGCGGGCGGCCGTCGAGGAGGAGTCGGCGGGCGCGGTCGACGCGGCGGGACATCAGGTACTGGTGCGGTGCGATGCCGTACGCGCCGCTGAACGCCCGTACCAGATGGGCCGGATGGGCGTGCACGAGCCGGGCGGCCTCGTCGAGGGCGATGCCCTCCGTGACGCGCTCGTCGAGGAGTTCGCGGAGGGTGCGGGCGAGGACGGGGTCCTCGGCGGGGGCGGGCGCGGACGGCCGTAGATGGGCGTGCAGTCGTTCGGCGATGAGGGTCAGCCGGCTCTCGGCCTCCAGTTCGTCGCCGGGGTGGTCGAGTGCGGTGTGCAACTGGCCGACGCGCAGCCGGAGTTCGGGATCGCGGAGGTCGGGCCGGTCGACGGCGGAACCGATGAGACCGTCCGGGAGGTGGGTGTCGTCGAGATAGAGGACGCGCTTGCGGAAGCCGTGCGGGGTGGCGGGGGAGCCGTTGTGCGGAACGTGCGGGGGCAGCAGCGTGACCGTGTCGTGCGGGGTGCCGTGCTCGTGCCGGTCGAGGTCGTACCGTACGGCTCCGTCGTCCACGATCAGCAGCGTCCACGCGTCGTGCACGTGCATCGGGTACGCGTACTCGGTGAAGTGGGCGTGGAAGACCTCGACGACCCCGGGGATGCGGGGCCGCCAGGCGGAGACCTCCTGCTGGGGTCGGCCTGGGCCGTGCTGGCCCGGGCCCTGCTGCGGGGCCATGCAAAGAACGTACAAGACGGGGCCGTGGGGCGGTCGGCAGTCTCGACGTATGAACAGTGAACCGGTGCGCTTCGACACCAAGATCGCCGTCCTGCTGCGGGACGACCTTGAGCCCTGGCAGCGGCTGAACGTCACGTCCTTCCTGGTCAGCGGCCTGGGATCGCAGGTTCCCGAGGTGATCGGGGAGCCGTACGAGGACGCGGACGGGGTGGCGTACCTGCCGATGTTCCGGCAGCCGGTGATGGTCTTCGAGGCCACGAAGGAGGTCCTGGTGGCGGCCCATGGGCGGGTCCTGTCCCGCGCCCTGCCGCGCGCCGTCTTCACCTCCGACCTCTTCGCCACCGGCAACGACCGGGACAACCGGGCGGCGGTGCGGGCCGTCGCCACGGCCGAGCTGGATGTGGTGGGGCTCGCGGTGTACGGGCCGCGGAACGGGGTGGACAAGGTGGTGAAGGGGGCGCGTATGCATCCGTGAGCGGTGATCGGATGCATCCGTGAGCGGTGGTGGGGACGTGGGGTGATTCGGTGAGTACTGCCCGAGTCGGACGGCGGTGATGCGTGCAGGTGGGACGGCTTGACCGGTTCGAGTGGCTGTCGCCGTGAAGCCTTCTGCGCGCGCTCGGGGAGGGAGGAGAGTCCTCCCCGGTGAGCCCGTACCCGGGGTGGGCCACCCGCACCGATCCGTTCTTCGGCAGGGAGAGAACCATGAACCGATCCACGAAGCTGGCCCTGGGGGCCGTGGTGACGGCACTCACCATCGGGGGCACGGTCGCGGCGTCGGCCCAACCGGACCAGGTCCACCGGGCGGCGACCACCGCCGGCTGGGCCAAGGTCTCCGCGAGCGGGCACATCCTGGGCGGGCAGGGCATTCGTGGCATCAACAAGTTCGGCATCGGCCGCTACAACATCACCACGACCCACGGCCTCAACGGCTGCGCCCTCCTGGGCACCGTCAACACCAACGGCGGGAGCGACCCCGGCCCGGGGTCCTCGTCCATCCTCGTCGGCCAGGTGAACGGGAACACCCTCTTCATCCGTACGGCGACGCCGTCCTCGGGCGGCAACGCGGCGGTGGACAGCGACAGGCCGTTCTCGATCACCGTGGTGTGCTGATGCGCTGACCTCCGGCTAGGCCGCGCTGACCTCGGGCTTCGCCGCTACCGGTGTCTCCGCAGCCGTCGGCTCGGTGGCCGGAAGCCGTCGCATCAGGGCGCCGTAGCCCACCGCCGCCACCGTCCCCACGACCGCGCACATCCCCCACAGCCACTCCGCGCCGAACCGGTCGATGACGAAACCGGACATGAGCGGGGCGACGAGCGCGGCGACCGCCCAGGAGAGGGTGTACATGCCCTGGTACCGGCCGCGCCCCTGGAGCGGGGAGAGGCGGACCACGAGGCCCGTCTGGGTCGGCGCGTTGATCATCTCGCCGAGGGTCCACACGCACACCGTGAGGGCGAAGACACCGACCGAGCCGGCGAACGCGGTGAGCCCGAAGCCGTAGCCCGCGAGGAGGGACGAGACGACCAACAGGCGCTTGGCGTCGCGGTGTTCGATGAGTCGGGTGACCGGGATCTGGAGGGCGACGATGAGGAAGCCGTTGACGGCGATCGCGGTGCCGTAGTCGGCGGGGGTGAAGCCGGCCTCGCCCATCGCGACCGGGAGGCCCACCGAGCCCTGCTGGAAGACGAGGGCGACGAGGAAGGACAGTCCTACGACGCTCATGAACCGCCCGTCGCGCAGGACGGTCCGCAGGCCGACCGCGGGTTCCCTGCTGTCGGTGCCGACCGGGGCCGTGGGCCGGGACTCGGGCAGCCGTAGGAACACGACGACCGCGCAGACCGCCGTCATCCCTGCCTCCAGCAGGAACCCGGCGCGGTAGCTGACCTCGGCGATGAAGCCGGCGGCCATGGAGGAGATGGCGAAACCGAGGTTGATGGCCCAGTAGTTGAGGGAGAACGCGCGGACGCGGTCCTCGGGGCGCACGATGTCGGCCATCATCGCCTGCACCGCCGGGCGGGACGCGTTGCTCGCGGCGCCGACGAGGCACGCGACGGCGGCGATGGCGACGGGATCGTGCATGAAGCCGAGCAGCGCCACGGACGCGGCGGTCGACGACTGCGCGATGAGGAGGGTGGGGCGGCGGCCGATCCGGTCGGTCAGCACGCCGGAACCGATGGAGGAGACGACCCCGCCGAGGCCGTACAGGGAGGCGACCAGGCCGGCGTAGGTGGCGGAGTAGCCGCGGTCCAGAGTCAGGTACAGCGCCATGAAGGTCGAGACGAACGCGCCGAGCCGGTTGACGAGGGTGCTGGTCCACAGCCACCAGAACTCGCGGGGCAGACCGGAGACGGTTTCCCGGGCGGCGCGTCTCAGGGCGGCGAGTGACATGGCGGATCCCCCACGGTCGGACGGGTGTGTAAGTGGCTCATTCGCCACTCACAACTTACGAAGGGGGCTCTCTGGTGAGCCACTCAATTAACAGAAGCCGTCAACTGTCGGACCGGGAGGCGGGCGCCCGACCGTGGCCCGAATGCGTGGATTACGCTCTGAGGCATGGCCGACGCACCGTACAAGCTGATCCTCCTCCGCCACGGCGAGAGCGAGTGGAACGCGAAGAACCTGTTCACCGGCTGGGTGGACGTCAACCTGAACGAGAAGGGCGAGAAGGAGGCGGTCCGCGGTGGCGAGCTCCTGAAGGACGCCGACCTTCTCCCCGACGTGGTCCACACGTCCCTCCAGAAGCGCGCGATCCGCACGGCGCAGCTCGCGCTCGAGTCCGCGGACCGCCACTGGATCCCGGTCCACCGCAGCTGGCGCCTGAACGAGCGCCACTACGGCGCCCTCCAGGGCAAGGACAAGGCGCAGACCCTCGCGGAGTTCGGCGAGGAGCAGTTCATGCTGTGGCGCCGTTCCTACGACACCCCGCCGCCCGCGCTCGAGGACGGCACGGAGTTCTCCCAGTCCGCGGACCCGCGCTACGCCTCCATCCCGCCGGAGCTGCGCCCCCGCACGGAGTGCCTCAAGGACGTCGTCGTCCGCATGCTCCCGTACTGGTACGACGGCATCGTCCCCGACCTCCTCGCGGGCCGCACGGTCCTCGTCGCCGCCCACGGCAATTCGCTCCGCGCCCTCGTCAAGCACCTCGACGGCATCTCCGACGCGGACATCGCGGGGCTGAACATCCCGACGGGGATCCCGCTGGCGTACGAACTGGACGCGTCCTTCAAGCCGCTCAAGCCGGGTGGTACTTACCTTGACCCCGATGCGGCCGCGGCTGCGATCGAGGCGGTCAAGAACCAGGGCAAGAAGAAGTAGGGCAAGAAAAGAAGCAACGCGACACGATCAAGCCCCCTGCCCGCGGTTTCTCCGCAGGCAGGGGGCTTGATCGTGCCTGTGGGCTGCCTCTCGGGCGACAGGCAGCCCGCCCGCGCTCAGGTCAGTTTCGTGACGATGTCCGCCACCCGGCCGGGCATTGACAGGAACGGTGAGTGGGAGGCGTCGAGCGCCACGACGGAGGTCGTGTTGTCCGGGAAGGCGGTGTCGGCGTCCGCGATGAACTTCTGCTGCAAAGTCGGCCGAATGGCCATGTCCCGTGCGCAGGTCACGTAGGTGCGGGGAACGGAGCCCCAGCCCTCGCGGGTCAGGCCGGTGACGCCCAGGGCGATGCCGACCGGGGCGTCGGGGGTCAGCAGCCCGATCGCGGCATCGGCGACGGCTGGGTCGGCGTCTCCGAAGAAGGCGTCCCGCAACCGCTGACGGTAGGCGGCGTCGTCCGACGCGAGGTCGAACCGCAGAGCTCCGATCGCGGCGGGATCGGCCTGAAGGCAGGGGCCGATGAGCTCACCGGCGTTCTCGGGGCTCTGGATGTAGACGACGGCCGGAATGTCCGAGGCCGGCATGAACGCGGTCAGGTACACCGCGTGAGCGATCAGCTCAGGGTGCTGCTGTGCGGCCCGCGTCAGGACCGTGCCGGCCATGCTGTGGGCCACCACCGTGACCGGTGCCCCCTGCCCGAGCTGCCTGATCTGTGAGACCAGCAGGTCGGCTGCAGGGGGCACCGGTCACGGTGGTGGCCCACAGCATGGCCGGCAGGTCGGCNGCCTGGTCGAGGTCGACGTCGGCGACCGGCGAGACCTCCGTGGCCAGGGCAGCCGGGTCGAACGGGCGCGTGGTGAGGCACGCCGGCCGCCGGGCGCGGAGCCCATGGCCTGCCAGGTCCACCGCGAGAGCCGGGTGGCCGCCCGCCGCCACGTGGGCGATGACGTCGCTCCAGCACCAGGAGCCGTGCCAGTAGCCGTGCACGAACAGCAAGGGGGTCGCTCTGGCGGTCATCAACACTCCATCGGGAAGGCGACGTCAAGACGGGACACTGCGGGCGATTGGGTCAGATCGTCACATCGGGAAGAATGAGGCGCAACGTCGAGTTCGTCAAGTGAAGATAAATTCACCTTGGCGGTCCGTCACCCTTCCCGTCACCCCGGAAGTGGATCGGAAGCGGATCGGTTCTGGTGGCGG
>NZ_JAENRY010000374.1 GCF_016612545.1 Streptomyces sp. MBT65
CAACGGGGGGGACGGGGCGAGAGAAGGCTGGCGAGGGCTCCGGAGGGGACCGGACGAAGGCCGGGCAAGGGCTGGGCGGGCCCGGAAATGGAGCGGATCCGGGGGCGTAGCCTGCCCCCGGACCCTGTGATGCCGCCCATGCGGCACGCCGGCACGCTTGAGGACCCAGGTCAGTCATGATGTCGTCGCGTCCTGCCTTTGGACCACCACACATCGAGCTGTGCGGACCGGACTTGAACCGGCATTTCGACGTCCGGGGCCTGGGCCCGGTCGATCCGGCGATCGGCGGCGAATGCTGAGTCTGGAGCGAGAGTCTGAGATTGATCACGGGCGGGATTCAGTGTCCCGACCGTGCCGTCACGACAAGCTTCAGTTTCAGCTTTGCGCTCCTCGCGCACCCCGGTCACTGAGGACCGGGGAGTCTGGAAGACTACCCGAACAGGTAGCCGAACACGGCATCACCGACACGCTGGTCGACGACGTCGGAGCCGTTCGCCTCCTCGCGGGCGAACTTCACGGCCTGCTGCAACTTCTCGACGCGGTCGAGGAGTTCGTTGACACGGCGGGCGGGAAGGGCACCCGAGAACTTCACGGTCGTCCAGTAACCGACGGGAATGTCCTCGTAGTACACCTCGACCTGAGCGGGGTGCTTGTCGGTCGCCTCCGCCTTCACATGGTTGCGCGGCACCTTCTTGGTCCGCAGCGTCCGCACGGGCTCCGTCTTCCACGCGTCGGTCGACGGGTCCTGCACCCAGGACTCGGACGCGTCGAGCAGCGGGAGCTTCCGTACGAACGTGGTGAGGTCGACCAACTGCTTTTCCAGGAACAGCAGATAGGACACCGGGACATCGGCGACGAGCACCCGCCCGTCGACGGTCACGTCCGCCCGCGCCGCACAGTTGGCCCAGTCCTTCGTGGCGGTCACATCGAACAACCGTGACAGGGTGGCCGCGGTCTCCCGCAACACGTCCTCGGCCTGCACCTGCACCCGGGTCGACTCGGGCGGCAACTGCTCGCCCTCCTCGTCCTTGGGCTGATACGTCCGCGAGATACCGGCCAGCAACGCCGGCTTCTGCAGCCCGTGATGAGCCGCCGTCAGGTCCTGGTGGGCCTTGGACTTGACGCCCTTCTCCACTGCGATGATCTGATTGAGTTTCGCCACGGGAGTGACCGTAGCAGCGAAAACTTCCGTTTCCCCAAAGGTTATTCGGCCGGCGACCACCGAGGGCCACAGAGCCTCGGACCGATTGTCAGTGGCGTGCGCTTCACTGGAGTGGTCACTGAGAGTCACCACGGGGGAGCGGTCGATGACAGCAGCGCACGAGACGAATGAGAGTGGGCAGGGGCAGGGGCAGGCGCAGGGATCGGCAGGCGGCGGCCACACACACGCCGCTCGTACGCATCTGTCGGCCGCCGGGTTGCGCGCGCGGGGATGGACAGCCGGGATGGTGGGTCAACTGCTCGGCGAACCCGATCTGTTCCGGGTCAATCCGTACTCTCGGGCGGCTCCGCGGATTCGGCTGTACTGCGTCGAGCGCGTCGAGGCCGCCGAGCGGAGCGCGGAGTTCCGGGCGGTGACGGCGGCTGCCGTACGGCGGTCCGCGGCGGCGCGGGTCGTCGCTCGGCGCAGGCTGCGGGAGGTACTGGCGCGGATCGCGGCCGCGCCGATCGACGTACCGCGGCTGGCTCCACGCGAGTTGGCGGCGCTGGCGGTCGAGTACCGCGATCGGCGGGACGGTGCGGTCGGCTCGGTCGGGAGTGCCGATCCCGGCGCGCTCGACCGGTGGAAGGTCGACTGGCTGCAGCACCAACTGGCGCGCCACGAAGAGTTGTTGGACGGGCTGTACGGAGGTGCCGGGTGGGCCGCCGCCGAGGAGTCGCTCCGGCGGCGGGTCTACGGCGCGATCGCCGAGGCGTATCCGTTCCTTGCGCGGGAGTGCGAACGCCAGTTGTCCGGGCGGGAAGGCGGTCCGCCTCCGGATTGACCGGCCGAGCGGAAATTCGGATGCGGGCGCCGGCATCCACATGGTCGGCTGACGCCCGCCTTGCGCCAACTATCAATCGCCGACGGCCGATCACCAATCACCAATCACCAATCACCAACGATCATTTGTCCGATCCCTGGGAGACCCCGTGCTCGAACGCGTCACCGCCCCCTCCCTTTTCCCCCCACCCACCTACTCCCACGCCACCGTCGTCGAAGCCGGTACGAAGCTCGCCTTCCTCGCCGGGGCCGTCCCGCTCGACGCCGACGGCAAGGTGGTCGGCGTGGGGGACGCGGTGCGGCAGGCCCAGCAGGTGCTCGCGAATCTGGGTGAGCAACTGCGGGCGGTCGGCAGCGACTTGGGGCATGTCGTGGCGACGGACGTGTACGTCGTCAGCAGCGAACCCTCGGTGTTGTCAGCCGTATGGGAGGTGGTCGAGGCGTCCGGGCTCAGCGTGGGGCCGCACTCGTCCACGCTCGTCGGAGTCGCCTGCCTCGGGTACACCGGCCAGCTCGTGGAGATCACGGCGACTGCTGTCGTACCGGAAGAGGTGGCGCAGCCATGAGCACCGAGTCGGCCGAGTCCGAGACCGTCGTCACGCTCCGCCGCGCCACCGCTCCAGACGCGCGCCCCGCCGCCGACGTATGGCTGCGTTCGTTCGCCGCCGCCTTGCCCACCGTCGTCAGTCCTCGGTCCGCCGACGACGTGCGCGACTACTTCCGGGACGTCGTCGTGCCGCTGCGCGACGTCTGGGTGGCCGATGCGGGGGACGGTGGCGGGATCGTGGGGCTGATGGTCGTCGACGGTGACGAGCTGTCCCAGTTGTACCTCGACCCGGACTGGCGCGGGCGCGGCCTCGGGGACCGGTTCGTCGGGCTCGCGAAGGAACGGAGTCCGCGGGGGCTTCACTTGTGGACGTTCCAGGTCAACAAGCCCGCCCACCGGTTCTACGAGCGCCACGGCTTCGTCGCCGTCGAGTTCACGGACGGCGGCGGCAACGAGGAGCGGGAGCCGGACGTGCGGTATGTGTGGCAGCCCAAGTCGTAGGTCAGGGGCGGGCGTTGCGGGCAAGTTCCAGGGCGTACGACGGCCACCATCGGCCCGCCGCCGGGCCGCCCCGGCAGGTGCCGTCGGACTCGCCGGGGCGTTTGATCCAGAGGTAGGCGTCGAGGAGGGGGTTGTCCGTGCGGGTCGTCGGCGGGGTGCCGAGCGCGCGGCCGGGTGGATTGCACCACCCGTCGGTGCCGGCGTAGGGGCCGTTGCCGTTGCGGCTGGTGTCGATGACGTAGTGCTTGCCGGCGAGGTCCTTGGAGAGCTGGTCACCGTACGTCGAACTCGCCTTGTCCGTCTGATAGTTGGCGACGTTCAGCGCGACGCCGTCGGCACCGGCGACCCCGGACGCCTTGAGCGCGTCGACCAGTCGCCAGGCCTCGGGGATCCAACCGGAGTTGCCCGCGTCGAGGTAGACATGCGTGTGCGGCTGGAGTTTGAGTCGGTCGACGGCGTGGGCGAGCAGCGCGTAGCGCTCCCGCGCGACCACCCGGGTACAGCCGGCCACCACCTGGGCCACCGCGTCCGGTTCGACGATCACGTAGGCGCCCCGGTCGCCGAGCGCGGTCGCGAACTCGTCGATCCAGGCGCGGTAGGCGGCCGAGGTGGGGGCGCCGCCGAGGGAGTACTGACCGCAGTCGCGGTTCGGGATGTAGTACGCCACGAGGACGGCGATCTGTCCCGCGCGGGTGGCGGTGGTGGTGCGGGCGCGGACGAGTGGGCCGGGGTGGGGGCCGTTGAGCCACTCGGCCTCGGGTCTGGTGGCGATGCGGTCCATCAGGGCGGCGTCCGTCGTGCGGCCGGACTCGCGCCAGATGGCTGCCTGTTGGGCGGCCCGGGAGTCGGGGGCGGTCCAGAACGGTTCCGGTTCGTCGTGCGTCGCCCCCGCGCAGCAGAGTCCGGTGAGGAGGGTGGCGAGGAGGGCGCGTGATACCGGTCTGGGCAAGGGGGCTCCGTTCTCGCCGGGGGCGACTCGTCCTTCCGGAGTGTGCGGGGTGCCTGGTCCTTACCTCGGCGCACCGCTGATCCGAGCGACACAAGATCACCCTGACGGATGCGAGTGCGCGCTACCGGCTACGGGCTACGGGCTACGGGCTACGGGCTACGGGCTACGGGCTACGGGGGAAGGATGCATGGTGTCGTCCGGCGGCTGCTGCGCCGTCGTGGCCGGTCGCGCCCACCCCGCGGAGCCGCACATCGATACAGCCCCGCACCCCTAAGAGCCACCACCCCAGGTCCGTTTCTTCGGCACCGGAGTCGCATAGCTCCCCGCCCTGCTCGTCCTCAGTCCCAACCCCACCAGCGACTCCGCCAGCTTCACCGCCGCCCCGACCCCGTCGACCACCGGCAACCCCAGCTTCTCCCCCACCGCCCGCTGCAGGCCCGTCATCCCGGCGCAGCCCAGCACCAGCACCTCGGCGCCGGCCGCGCACGCCCGTTCCGCCGCCGCGAGGAATGCCGCCCGCGTACGGTCCTCGTCGCCGCCGAGGTCGAGGACGCTCAGCCCGGTTCCCACCACGGCCGCGCAGTTCCGGCCGACCCCCGCCAGCTCCAGGCTGTCCTCGATCTGGCCGCAGGACCGTTCCAGCGTGGTGACGACGCCGTACCGTCGGCCCAGCAGACAGGCCAGGTGGGCGGCGGCCTCGGTGATGTCGACGACCGGTACGTCCACCAACTCCCGGACGCCTTCCCGCCCGTGCTCCCCGAAGCCGGCCATGACGACGGCGTCGTAGGGCGGGCCGTCGTAGGTCCGCAGCAGGTCCATGACGGCCGCGGCCGAGAGGTAGCTGTCGAGCCAGCCCTCCGCGGACTCGGGGCCCCACGTGGGGGTGAGCCCGATCACGGTGGTGCCCGGGCCTGCGGCGGCCCGGGCACCTCGTACGATCTCCTCGGTCATCTCCTGCGTGGTGTTGCAGTTGGTGACGACGATGCGCACTCCGCTCAGACCTCCACCGGCTCGGGGGCGGGCTCGGCGGCGGCTCGGTCGGTGCGGCAGATCAGCAGGTACAGGCCGGCGCCCAGGGCCGTACCGACGAACCACGAGTACGGGGCGACATCGCTGAACGTCTTCACCAGGGCGAGTACGGCCGCGACCGCCGCCGAGGGCAGGAACGCCCACAGTGCCTTGGGGTTGACGCCCTTCCTGTAGTAGTAGCGGGAGCCGGGGGTCGCGTCGAAGAGTTCCTGTACGTCGACCCGGCCGCGCTTGACCCAGTAGTAGTCGATCATGATCACGCCGAACAGCGGGCCCAGGAAGGCGCCCAGGCCGCCGAGGAAGTAGTTGACGACGGTCGGGTTCGAGAAGAGGTTCCACGGCGTGACGACCAGTGCGGCAACCGTGCTGATCATGCCGCCGATCTTGAACGTGATCTTCTGCGGCCAGACGTTGGCCAGGTCGTACGCCGGTGAGACGAAGTTGGCGACGATGTTGACGCCCATGGTGGCGACGGCGAACGTCAGCGCGCCCAGCACCATCACCCAGGTGTTGCCGACCTTGGCCACCAACTCGGCCGGGTCGGTGATGGCTTGGCCCCAGACCTCCAGCGAACCGGCCGTGACGATCACCGACACGACCACGAACGCCGTGGAGTTGATGGGCAGGCCCCAGAAGTTGCCGCGGCGGACGGTGCGTTCGTCCGGTGCGAAGCGCGAGAAGTCGCAGAAGTTGAGCATCAGCGTGCCGTACGTCGCGAGGATCAGGCCGATCGCGCCGAACCACTGCCGCCACTGCTCGCCGAACGAGACCGGGTGCGGGGTGGAGGTGAGCGAGATGCTCCAACCCGCCTTGGACAGCACCCAGATGGCCAGCGCGATCATCACCAGCCAGATCGCGGGGCCGCAGAAGTCCTGGAACTTCCGTACGGATTCCATGCCCTGACTGATGATCACCGCCTGGATCAGCCACAGCGACACGAAGGACATCCAGCCGAGGGCGTCAAGTCCCAGGAAGGAGTGGTGAGTCCAGGACTCCAGGCCCGGCCAGGCGGCCAGCAGCATCACGTTGACGGCGACGGAGGCGAGGTAGGTCTGGATGCCGTACCACATGATGGCGATCACGGCCCGGATGAGGGCCGGGATGTTGGCGCCCCAGACGCCGAAGCTGATGCGGCTGACGACCGGGAACGGGACGCCGTGCGCCTGCCCGATCTTCCCCATCCAGTTCATGCCGACGTAGATGAGCACGAAGCCGACGAGCAGCGAGGTGAAGACCTGCCAGACGTTCATGCCGAGGACCAACAGGCCTGCGGCGAACGTGTAGTTGCCGAGGTTGTGGACGTCCGACATCCACATGGCGAAGAGGTCGAAGACCTTCCAGTTGCGCTTGTCGGCGGGGGCGAGGTCTTCGTTGGTGAGCCGTGGGTCGGGGACGAACGCTGGTGTGCCGGTGACTTCGGCACGGTCGGCGAGGGACACGGGGGCCTCCAGGGCGAGGGGACGGAAGAGCGCGGAGGGCGTTGGGGGGGTGGAGGACGGGAGGAGACGGGAGGAGACGGGACGACTTCCGGTGTCGTTTGGTATACCAAACTGCCGTCATGGTCCTCCCGTCAACCGTTCCGACCGATGTCACCCCTGTTAACGCTCCGTAAAAGACGCCCGGAGTCGGCGAAGATGGCCCCATGAGCTCCACGACAGCGAAGATCGAACCCCTCGGAGCGGTGCGCGAGCGCGTCCTGGCCACCCTGCGGCAGGACATCATCGCCGGTCGCCTCCGCCCCGGAGACCGGCTGGTGGAGCGCGAGCTGGCCGAGCGCTTCGGGGTCTCGCGGGTGCCGGTCCGGGAGGCGATCCGCGCCCTGGTCGCGGAGGGCTTCGTCCTGTTCGAGTCGGCGCGCCGCACGGTCGTACGGCGGCTG
>NZ_JAENRY010000375.1 GCF_016612545.1 Streptomyces sp. MBT65
GGGTGGGCCGGGGGGCTGAGGGCCGGGCGCCGGGCGCGGTGGTAGCCGGCGGTAGCCAGTGGTCGTGCGCGGCGGCGAGGCGGAATTCTCGGGAGCTACCGCCCGTTCACCGGGTGCGGACCCTCGTTGCGGCCCGATTGGAGATCGTATGTTCCTGCACAGTCGTACGCCCCAACTCCCCACGCCCGAACAGGCTTTGCAGGGCCGGCCGCAGCCGGTGTTCACGGTCCCCGATCGCCACACCGTTCTCGGTACCCCGCTACTCGGCCCCTACCCCGGGCACCTGGAGATCGCCGACTTCGGACTGGGCTGCTTCTGGGGCGCGGAGCGGACGTTCTGGAAGCTCCCGGTGGGGGTGTGGACGACGCTGGTCGGTTACCAGGGCGGCCACACCGAGAACCCCACCTACGAGGAGGTCTGCTCGGGCCTGACCGGTCACACGGAGGCGGTCCGCGTGGTCTACGACCCGAAGCTGATCTCGTACGACAGGCTGCTGAAGACGTTCTGGGAGGCGCACAACCCGACGCAGGGCTTCCGCCAGGGCAACGACGTGGGCACGCAGTACCGCTCGGCGATCTACACCCACACCCCCGCACAGGCAGCCGCGGCGGAGGCCTCCCGCGCCGCCTACCAGCAGGTCCTCACGGGCTCGCGCTTCGGCACGATCAGCACGGAGATACTCCCGGCGCAGGGGCGCGTCTTCTATCCGGCGGAGGGGTACCACCAGCAGTACCTCGACAAGAATCCGGCGGGCTACTGCGGGATCGGCGGGACGGGGGTCAAGCTAGGTGACCCGTTCGAGACGAACTGGGGGGCGTCTTGCCCGACAGGCGTCGCCCCTGCTCCGGAGGTCACGGAGCAGTAGCAGGCCCAAAGGTCAGAACCACCAGACCGGCAGTGATGCCGAGCATCACGCTCATGGCGTCACGGCCGAGTCAGATGCGGCAGGCGATCCGATCGCACACGACATCAGCCTTCCTGGAACCCACTTTCGGTCAAACCACTTCCGTGAGGCATGATTCGCCGATCCTCCCGCCACGATTACATGCATGGCGACTTCGGGGGCAAAGAGCAGTCGACTCGGTGGAATGGGACAGTGGTGGGGCGTCATCGCCGCCGCTCTTCTGATCGCCGCCTGGATCAACAAGGCCGCAGGACCTGTGATCGTTGCGAGCCTGTCGGCGTTGGTGCTGATCTGGTGCTTCTTCCAAGCGCCCGTGACGTGCGGTGCCCCTGTCAGAGGACGCGAGGACGGGTGTCGTAACAACGCGACCGGGCTCCTGATGGGCTGCCACATCAGGCAGCATCGATGGCAGAAGCTCAAGCTGCTGATCGTCCGACGTCGAGTCCGCGAATTTTGCACGGGCCTGTTCTCAGATGGCAAGGAAACCCTCGTCACTCTCGCAGCCGTTGGCAGCTTTATCTCAGGACTCGCAGCCCTTATACCTGGGGTTATCGTTCATTGACCGCTACATGGCACTTGAGACCCATGCCTCTCGCTCCGCGCGCGCATTGATCGCTTGAGTCGGATCACCTGAGCGGGTGCCGAGAAAAGATACGCGTCCCGCTCGGCGTGGGCGCGCATCGAGGCGGGCAGCACCGAACCATGGGCCAACAATCCAGCGACCCCGCAGCGCCCCAAGAGGCAATGCGTCACACGCGACTCTGGGAGTACTTCCTGCACGAGGACAACATGATCATGCAGAGGGGGAACCTTTTCCTCGTGGCGCAATCACTTCAATTAGTTGCATATACTGCAATATTATCGAGTGGCAGTGGAGCAGATCACCACACGCATGCCACGATCGTCACAGCGCGAATTATCGCAGTTTTCGGAATCGCCTTAGCTGCAATATGGGTTTACGTAGGGCATCGCCAAATACGCTACACAGATGCGCTTCGAGCTCGGCTAGCCAATCTGGTGGACGACTTCGCTCAGACCCAAGCCGCCGTGAATATACGCGGCCCGAAAGCTGCAGTGTTCATCGCCTACGCGATACCCGCTCTTGCCGGAACTCTTTGGGCGCTTCTTCTCGTTGTGAACTAACCGATATCGCCGCCTTCAGGGAGCACTTGGAGCTGATCCGAACGCGGCCCGGCATTACAGCCTGGACGGCTCGTACACTGACTACGTCACGTACATCCACGGCTACGAGGCGGGCACTCGCGGCACCGCGCTGCTCGGCTTCCGGGAGTGGCTGCTCCTCAAGCTGGGCCACCGCAGCAGCTTCGTGTGGCCCTGCCTCGTGACAGAACTGGTTGTGCCGGAAGCATCTCCTGGTCAGGGCTACAGGGACCTGGACGCGAAGCAGAACACCGTGGTTGTCGAGGCCCTGTTTCCAGCTTCTTGGGAAGCATCTCCACGACCAAGACGTGGAGCGGGACGGACTGCGTAACGTCTCCCGCGACTGTGCGCCGCTTTTCTCGGAGTGATCCGTGAGCCGCGAGACCCCGGTGGATCACTCCTGAGGCTGAGTCCCACGTTCCGCAGCGATCGCGTCCACAGCCCGTGGGCACGCCGCCCACCGCGCTCCGTCTCGGGTGCGCACGACCTTCACAGGTGGCTCTGCGCAAGTCCTGCCATGCCATGTACACCTGGCTTCCCGAAACGACACGCTTTGGGGGTCGAGGCCTTCGGGAAAGTCCGGCCATTCGGCAACTGACGTCATGGCACGACGGTAGCGACTGCCGACGCTCTGCGCAGCAGTTCGGGGGCGACCCCGCTATACCTGCGAGGGCCCGTCGTCAGCCCTGTCCGGCGACGGCCCGACGGACACGGCGAGATACCGGAACTCTCCCCCTGCACCATCCAGTTCGGAGTACGGCTTCCAATCGAGCGGATATGCGCCCCGCAACGTGCACGTGTTCGGCTTGTAGGCGCCCTCGGCCCAGAGCAGGGTGCCGCCAAGCTCACGCCCCTGGTGGATCCTGAACTCTCGATCCCGAGTCTGTCCGCGGCCGACGCCAGGCGGAGTCCATAGAGATGCGTCATTGGTCAGCATGATGGCAAGACCGTTCTGGTCGGACCGGTGGCAGAAGCGCTCCAGCCTGGCTATGTCCCGCACGAAGTGCAGGCGAGCGAGGTCCGCGGCGGCATGCTCCTTCAAGGCGTAGTCCTCGGCGGGAGTGCCCACCGTGCCCGTCCATCTCCGGGTGAAGTACTTGAACTCGATCGCGGTTCGGGCCGACGGGCCGATGCACAAGAGGTCCAGGTGTTCGGTGCTGTCCCCTGCCCACTGCGGTACCTCAAGCCTGGAGTGCACATCCGGCGACAGTTCCCAAAGGGCCCTCGCGAAGCTGTGCTGGAGATCGGCTTCGGAGTGGAAGACTGGCCTGTACCTGGCCAGTTGCGCGATGACGTCGCCGAGCGAGACGCGTCCAGCGACGGTCCTGCTGCCGTCCATCGATGCCATGACCACAGCGCCATCTAAGTGGCTCCTCGGCTGAATTCGCAAGCAGCAGCAACACCGCGCTGCCATTCAGCACGCAGCAACGGTAGACACGGCAGCACGGACTCAGCGAGACCGGAGTCAAGCTGAGTGCATCGGAAGTCACAGGCAAGTAGACCGTGTTGACCCCGGTCTGAAGAGGGCGGCCGTAGCGCCGGCAACCAGCGCGGTGCGGCGGCAACAGTTCTCGTCGCAGTGAACGGCGGTCGAAAATCAGTGGCCGTCTGAATCGGCCGACCCCACGCTGTACGCCATGGAAGAACCGCGGCACAGGATCCGCGCGACCTACTCGGAATCCACGATCACCGTCTACCAGGCGTACTCCCCCGAGATCGGCCTGCCCGCCGTCCGCGACGGCCGTTTCCCTGCCGCATGGAAGCGGGACCGGATGACGTGGATCAAGCCGTCGTTCCTGTGGATGATGTACCGCTGCGGCTGGGGCGCCAAGACAGGGCAAGAGACCGTCCTCGCCATCGAGATCAGCCGTGACGGCTTCGAGTGGGCGCTACACAATGCGTGTCTGTCGAGCTACGTCCGCGGGGTGCACCCCGACCGAGCCACTTGGCAGCGTCAGTTGAAGCGCGCGGCCACCCGCGTGCAATGGGACCCCGAACGGGACCTGCACCTCCAGCCCCTGCCGTACCGATCCCTGCAACTGGGTCTCTCCGGCGAAGCTGCACGGCGCTACGCGGACGAGTGGACGATCGCCATCCGCGACGTGACCCCGCTCGCCCACAACCTCCACGCCCTCGTCAGCCGTGGTGAGTTGGACTCCGCCATGCGACTGTTGCCCCAGGAACTCCCCTATCCCGCCGGAAAGGAATCTCTTGCCCACCTCCTGGAATGACGGGCCGGTTCACCGGACAGGCGACCGCGACCGACGGGTCACATGGCAGCACAGGCCCGCAGGGACCGGGGTCTCCTGCCCGATCGGCGTGGTGCCGGCCGATGGCTGACGGCTCCGCGCCCACCGCGCAGCAGGCGTTCACGTCGTTGATGCGCGCACGGATCGCACCCGGTCTGCGCGCGCTCGGTTTCAAGGGTTCGGGGCAGACGTACGAACTGCCCCACCTGGAGACCTGGGCCCTCATCGGCTTCCAGAAGTCCGCGCACAGCACGGCGGGGCGCGTCGAGTTCACTCTCAACGTGACCGTGGCCGACAAACTCGGCTGGGCCCGGGCCCGCAGAAGTCAGCCACACCTGCCCGCCCGCCCCAGCCCGAACACGGTCTACGGCCCAGCCGCCTGGCACAGCCGCATAGGGCGGCTCCTCCCCGCGAACCGCGACACCTGGTGGACCATCTCGGCCACGACCGACCCCGAGCCGGTCGCCCGTGGGGTGATCGCCGCGGTGACGGGGTACGCGCTGCCGGCGATACGGGAGCGGCGCCGTTCATGAGCGGTGAGCCGGCGAGGTCCCGAGGTGGCACCCGTGCGGTGCCCTCCAGGCGGCGAACTGGGGTGCGGGACGGGTGAGTTCGGACACCGCGCCGACGGCGTTCGCGGCGCTGTGGCGGGAGCGGAGGTGTTCGTGGTGATCGTGAACCGGTCGAACACCCTGCCCGGGCCCGCCGTCCGGCCGGACCCGCGTAACCCGGCGCGGCCGGGCTACGCTCCCCTGTCGTGCAGGAGACCCGCGGGACCCGTCTCGACACCGCTCGGATCCGGGCGGCTCGCCGGGTGATCGACCCGGTTTTTCTCGACTCTCCGTTGTACCGCTGCGAGGCGCTGGAGCCGGGTCTCGGATGTGCGGTGAGCATCAAGCTCGAAACGGCGAACCCGGTCCGCAGTTTCAAGGGCCGCGGCACCGAGGTCATCGCGAGCCTGCTCGCCGAGCGCGGTGAGCGAGCCGTGGTGTGCGCGAGCGCGGGCAACCTCGGCCAGGCGCTCGCCTGGTCCGGTCGCGGCCGGGGGCTCGACGTGACGGTCGTGGCGTCCCGCTTCGCGACGGTGGCCAAGCTCGACCGCATCCGTGCGTTGGGTGCCGGGCTGGAGCTGGTGGACGGTGACCACGAGCTGGCGCGCGAGCGGGCGGCGGCCATCGCGCGCCACGACGGCATCCGGCTCGTCGAGGACAGCCTGGACCTGGAGACCTGCGAGGGGGCGGCGACCATCGGCCTGGAGCTGGTGGAAGCGCGGGACGGCCGGGGACCTGTGCAACTGGCGGGCGCCGCCCCGCCGTTCGACACCGTCCTGGTCGCTCTCGGCGGCGGGGCGCTGGCCACCGGTGTGGGTCATGTGCTGAAGGCCCTGGCGCCCGGCGTCGAGGTGATCTGCGTCCAGCCGTCGGGTGCGCCGGCGCTGACGCGCTCGTGGCATGAGCGGCGCGTCGTCACCACCGATACGACCGACACCATCGCCGACGGTGTCGCCGGCCGGTACCCCATCCCGGCCGTCCTCGACGATCTCCTCCTGGTCGCCGACGACGCCGTCCTGGTCCGGGAGGCGTCGATCGTCGCCGGTATGCGGATGCTCCTCGACCACGCGGGCCTCGTCGTCGAACCGTCGGCCGCGCTCGGCATCGCGGCGATTCTCGAGGACCGGGACCGTTTCGCCGGGCGGCATGTGGTCACCATCGTGTGCGGCAGCAACGTCGACGGGGACGCCTATCGGGGCTGGGTCGGCGCAGGTCCCCTTCCGGCCGTACGGACGTGAGAGGGCGCGGCATGATGTCGCGCCAGGCCGCACGATTCAGAACGGCGGCTCATCCGCGTAGCCGCCGACCCCGCTACGGGCCGGGGCGTATCGGTCGCGCGCGGCGACGTCCTCGGGGGTCTCCAGGTCGGTGATGTCCTGGCCCCACTTCTTGAGTGCGGCCAGAGCGCGGCCGCGATCGGAGCGATGGGTGCTGGTCGCCAGGAGACGGCGGGCGTGCTGCCCGACCTCACTCCGATGACGGATGAGATCGGGATGCTCGGTCATCGGGAGGGCGGCGACCACGGCTGCGTCGCGCACTCCCGGGTCGTCGTGATCCAGGAAGAGGGAGACGGCACGGTAGAACGTGGGGCGCCGGTCGCGGAAGGCGCGCAGCTCCGGGTAGTTCGCGAGGTAGCCGCCGTTGAAATGACGTTCCCCGATGGCGACGCACTCGTCGTCGGCCTCCCGAGCGAGGGTTCCCAGCCACTCCAGAAGCGTTGCCTGTGTGGAGGCTGCGGTGGTGGGATCGGCGAGTATCGCCGCGATGTACAGGGCCACCGGGACTGTGGCCTCGTAGAAGCTGTCCTGGTGGTGCACCGGCTCCAACTCCCTGATGGCACCGGCCTGGACCGCGGGATCAGGGTCGAGGAGCCGAGTGAGTACGGTCGGCAGGAAACCGCCGTCCCCTCGTGCCGTGCCGAGCGAGGCCCAGTCCGTGCCGTCCAACAGCGCCCGGTGATGAGGCAGCCCGCCGGCGCCGGCGGGCTGCCTCA
>NZ_JAENRY010000376.1 GCF_016612545.1 Streptomyces sp. MBT65
AGCTGCTGCTCGACCCCGCCGCCGCCCTTGCCGTCGGCGTTGACCCAGCCCAGTATCCCGGCGGCGGGGTCGAGCAGCAGCTGAACAAGGACCTCACCGGCAAGGACGGCAAGGTCCGCTACGCCCAGTCCGGCGGTCTCCAGGTGCCCACCGCGGGCTCCACGGAGACGCCGGCGGTGCCCGGTTCCGACGTGGAACTGACGATCGACCGTGACATCCAGTGGGCCGCGCAGAACGCCATCACCGAGCAGGTGAAGAAGTCCAAGGCGGACCGCGGGTACGTGATAGTGCAGGACACCCGCACCGGCGAGATCCTCGCCATGGCCAACGCGCCCGGCTTCGACCCGAACGACCTCGCCCAGGCCAACGCGGCCTCCCTGGGCAACGCGGCCGTCCAGGACGCCTACGAGCCCGGCTCCACCGCCAAGGTCATGACGATGGCCGCCGTACTCCAGGAGAACGTGGCCACCCCGCTGACGCATGTCGTCGTGCCGAACCGGCTGCACCGCGGCGACCGGCTCTTCCAGGACGACATCGACCACGCGACCTGGAACCTCACGCTCAACGGCGTCCTCGCCAAGTCCAGCAACATCGGCACCATCGAGGCGGCCGGCCAGCTCGGCAAGACACAGCCCGAGGCCAACCAGGTCCTGTACTCGTATCTGCGCAAGTTCGGCATCGGCAGCTACAGCGGGCTGAACTTCCCCGGCGAGACCAAGGGCATCCTCGCGCCCGCCGCCAAGTGGTCGACCTCGCAGCAGTACACGATCCCCTTCGGCCAGGGCATGTCCCTCAACGCGCTCCAGGCTGCCTCCGTCTACTCGACGGTCGCCAACGGCGGAGTCCGCGTCGAGCCCACCCTGGTGCGCGGCACGAAGGGGCCCGACGGCCGCTTCACGCCCGCGGCGACGCCCAAGAAGACCCGGGTCATCAGTGCGAAGACGGCGAAGACCCTCGCCCAGATGCTGGAGTCCGTGGTGGACGACGAGCAGGGCACGGGCGGTAAGGCCGCCATTCCGGGGTACCGGGTCGCGGGCAAGACCGGCACCGCCAACCGCGTGGATCCCGCCACCGGCAAGTACAAGGGCTACACCTCGTCGTTCGCCGGGTTCGCGCCCGCCGACAATCCCCGCATCACCGTCTACTGCGCGATCCAGAACGCCACCAGCGGAAGCTACTTCGGCGGTCAGATCTGCGGACCGATCTACAAGCAGGTGATGGAGTTCGCCCTCAAGACCCTCCAGGTCCCGCCCACCGGGGCGAAGGCCGCGAATCTGCCCGTGACCTTCACGCCCTGATCAGCGCAACAGCCAGGAACCGATCCGTGACCATGATCACCTCCCAGTCCGGGAACCAGGCCCAGCAGGACAGCGGGCCCCGCCCCTCGCTTCGCTCCCCGGCGGGTGCGCCCGGTACGCTCACCGCCGTGCCATCCGCCGATCAGTCCCAACCCCCCCAGAAGGGCGCATCCGTGACATACCCGGGGCCGCCCAGGCCGGCGCAGCTCTCCGCCACACCCCTCGCGGAACTCGCCGCCCAAGCGGGCGCCGCCGAGCCGACGACCGCCGCCGACGTCACGGGCATCACCCATGACTCGCGCGCCGTCCGCCCCGGCGACCTGTACGCCGCGCTGCCCGGCGCCCGCCTGCACGGCGCCGACTTCGTGACCCAGGCGGCCGGCCTCGGTGCCGTCGCCGTCCTGACGGACCCGGCCGGCGCCGACCGAGCGGCCGCAACGGGCCTGCCGGTGCTGGTCGTTGCGGACCCGCGCGGGCAGATGGGCGAGTTGGCGGCCACGATCTACGGTCACCCCGGCCGCGATCTGCTCCAGATCGGCATCACCGGCACCTCCGGCAAGACCACCACCGCGTACCTCGTGGAGGGCGGCCTGAAAACGGTCCGGTCCACCGGTCTGATCGGTACGGTCGAGACGCGCATCGGCGACGAGCGCATGAAGTCGGAGCGCACGACCCCCGAAGCCACCGATCTCCAGGCCCTGTTCGCGGTCATGCTGGAGCGCGGGGTCGACGCGGTCGCCATGGAGGTCTCCAGCCACGCGCTGGTCCTCGGCCGGGTCGACGCCTGCATCTTCGACATCGCGGTCTTCACCAACCTCAGCCCGGAACACATGGAGTTCCACTCGGGCATGGAGGACTACTTCCAGGCCAAGGCGCAGTTGTTCACGCCGCTGCGCAGCCGGCAGGGAGTGGTCAACCTCGACGACGAGTACGGCCGCAGGCTCACCGCCGAGGCCACGATCCCCGTGGTCACCTACTCCGCCGAGGGCCACCCGGACGCCGACTGGCGGGCCCAGGACGTCGAGATCGGCCCCATGGACTCGACGTTCACCGCGGTCGGCCCCAAGGGCGAGCTGATCACCGCGAGGGCGCCGCTGGCCGGTTCCTTCAACGTGGCCAACACCCTCGCCGCGATCGCCGCCCTGGCCACCGCGGGCCTCGACCCGCAGCTCGCCGCCGACGGCATCGCCGCGGTACCGGGCGTGCCCGGGCGCCTGGAGCGCGTGGACGCCGGGCAGCCGTATCTCGCGGTCGTCGACTACGCCCACAAGACGGACGCCGTCGAATCGGTTCTGCGTGCGCTGCGCAAGGTCACCGAGGGCAAGGTGCACGTCGTGCTCGGCTGCGGCGGGGACCGGGACAAGACGAAACGCGAGCCGATGGGCGCCGCTGTCGCCCGGCTCGCCGACACCGCCGTACTGACATCGGACAACCCCCGCTCCGAGGACCCCCTCGCGATCCTCGCGACCATGCTCCAGGGGGCCGCGTCCGTGCCCGCGCACGAGCGCGGCGAGGTCCAGGTCTTCGAGGACCGGGCCGCCGCCATCGCCGCCGCCGTCGCCCGCGCACAGCCGGGGGACACCGTGCTGGTCGCGGGCAAGGGCCATGAGCAGGGCCAGGACATCGCCGGAGTGGTCCGTCCCTTCGACGACCGCCAGGTGCTTCGCGAAGCTATCCAGAAGACCCAGGGATGAACTTGTGATCGCCCTCTCCCTCGCCGAGATCGCAGAAGTCGTCGGCGGGCAGACGCACGACATACCGGATCCGTCCGTCCAGGTCACCGGCCCGGTGGTCCGCGACTCCCGGGAAGTGGAACCCGGCAGCCTCTTCGTCGCCTTCGTCGGCGAGCACGTCGACGGCCACGACTTCGCGCACGCGGTCGTCGAGGCGGGCGCGGTGGCCCTCCTGGCGTCCCGCCCGGTCGGCGTCCCCGCGATCGTCGTGGACGACGTCCAGAGCGCCCTGGGCGCCCTCGCCCGTCATGTCGTACGACGGCTCGGCGCGACCCTCGTGGCCCTCACCGGCTCGGCGGGCAAGACCAGCACCAAGGACCTCATCGCCCAGGTGCTCGCGCGCAAGGCGCCCACGGTGTTCACACCGGGATCGTTGAACAATGAGATCGGGCTGCCGCTGACCGCGCTGAGCGCCACCGCCGAGACGAGGTTCCTCGTCCTGGAGATGGGCGCCCGCGGAATCGGTCACATCCGCTACCTCGCGGACCTGACGCCCCCGCAGATCGGCCTCGTCCTCAACGTCGGCACCGCCCACATCGGCGAGTTCGGCGGCCGGGAGCAGATCGCACAGGCAAAGGGCGAACTCGTGGAAGCGCTCCCTTCAGTTGAGGACGGCGGCGTCGCCGTCCTCAACGCGGACGATCCGCTCGTACGGGCCATGGCGTCCCGTACGAAGGCGAAAGTGATCCTTTTCGGAGAGTCCGGCGAAGCGGACGTACGGGCCGAGAACGTGAGACTCACGGACAGCGGACAGCCCGCCTTCAGCCTTCACACACCCTCCGGGTGCAGCGAAGTGACCATGCGCCTGTACGGTGAGCACCACGTGTCGAACGCGCTCGCCGCGGCCGCCGTCGCCCATGAGCTGGGCATGTCCGCAGACGAGATCGCCACCGCGCTCTCGGAGGCGGGCTCCCTCTCCCGCTGGCGGATGGAGGTCACCGAGCGTTCGGACGGCGTGACCATCGTCAACGACGCCTACAACGCGAACCCCGAGTCCATGCGAGCCGCCTTGCGCGCGCTCGCGGCCATGGGCAAGGGGCGGCGGACCTGGGCGGTGCTCGGCAAGATGGCCGAGCTCGGGGACGAGGCGCTCGCCGAGCACGACGCGGTCGGACGGTTGGCCGTCCGGCTCAATGTCGGCAAGCTCGTCGCGGTCGGGGGCAGGGAAGCGTCCTGGCTGCAACTGGGCGCATATAACGAGGGTTCGTGGGGTGAGGAGTCGGTGCACGTGTCCGACGCACAGGCGGCGGTCGACCTGTTGCGCAGCGAGTTGCGCCCGGGAGACGTCGTTCTCGTGAAGGCGTCCCGGTCGGTCGGGCTCGAGAGCGTGGCGCAGGCGCTCGTCGAGGCCGGTACCGAGGGTGAGGTAGCCGTCCGATGATGAAGCAGATCCTGTTCTCAGGAGTCATCGGCCTGTTCCTGACCCTGGTGGGCACCCCGCTGCTGATCAAGCTGCTGGCCCGCAAGGGCTACGGCCAGTACATCCGCGACGACGGCCCGCGCGAGCACGCCAGCAAGCGCGGTACGCCGACGATGGGCGGTATCGCCTTCATCCTGGCGACGGTCGCCGCCTACTTCCTGTCCAAGGTCATCACCGGCTACGCGCCCACCTACTCGGGTCTGCTGGTGCTCGGCCTGATGTGCGGCATGGGGCTGGTCGGCTTCCTCGACGACTACATCAAGATCGTCAAGAGGCGTTCGCTGGGCCTGCGGGCCAAGGCGAAGATGGCCGGCCAGCTGATCGTCGGCATCAGCTTCGCGGTGCTGGCCCTGCAGTTCCCGGACGTCAGCGGCAACACCCCGGCCTCGACGAAGCTGTCCTTCATCACGGACTTCGGGTGGAACATCGGCCCGATCCTGTTCGTGATCTGGGCGCTGTTCATGATCCTCGCGATGTCGAACGGCGTGAACCTGACGGACGGTCTGGACGGCCTCGCGACCGGCGCCTCGGTCCTGGTCTTCGGCGCCTACACCTTCATCGGTGTCTGGCAGTTCCAGGAGTCCTGCGCCAACGCGATCACCCTGACCAACCCGAACGCCTGCTACGAAGTGCGCGATCCGCTCGACCTCGCGGTCATCGCCTCGGCGCTGATGGGTTCCTGCCTGGGCTTCCTGTGGTGGAACACCTCGCCGGCCAAGGTCTTCATGGGGGACACCGGTTCGCTCGCCCTCGGCGGTGTCGTCACGGGTCTGGCGATCCTTTCCCGCACCGAGCTGCTCGTGGCCGTCATGGGCGGTCTGTTCGTCCTCATCACGATGTCGGTCGTCATCCAGGTCGGCTCCTTCAAGATGACCGGCAAGCGGGTCTTCCGGATGGCGCCACTCCAGCACCACTTCGAACTCAAGGGCTGGTCCGAAGTGCTCATCGTGGTCCGCTTCTGGATCATCCAGGGCATCTGCGTGATCGTCGGCCTGGGCCTCTTCTACGCGGGATGGGCAGCGGAAAAGTGACCGAAGGGCAGGGGCTCTCCTGGGAGGGCAAGCACGTCACCGTCGCGGGGCTCGGTGTCTCCGGCATCCCGGCGGCCAAGGTCCTGCACGGACTCGGCGCGCTCGTCACGGTCGTCAACGACGGCGCCGACGAGCGCTCCCGGGCCCAGGCGGCCGACCTGGAGGCGCTCGGCATCACCGTGCGCCTCGGTGACGGCGCGACCCTGCCCGGCGGTACCGAACTGATCGTCACCACCCCCGGCTGGCAGCCCGACAAGCCGCTGTTCACGGCGGCCCGTGAGGCGGGCGTCCCGGTCTGGGGGGACGTGGAGTTGGCGTGGCGCCTGCGCGGCCGGGACGGTAAAAAACCAGCCCCCTGGCTCGCCGTCACCGGCACCAACGGCAAGACCACCACCGTCCAGATGCTCGCCTCCGTCCTGAAGGCGGCGGGCCTGCGCACGGCGGCCGTCGGCAACATCGGCGTCTCGGTCCTGGACGCCGTACTCGGGGACGAGCAGTACGACGTCCTCGCCGTCGAACTGTCGAGCTATCAGCTGCACTGGGCGCCCTCGGTGCGCGCCCACTCCGCCGCCGTTCTGAACCTGGCGCCCGATCACCTCGACTGGCACGGCTCGATGGAGGCGTACGCCGCCGACAAGGGCCGTATCTACGAAGGCAATCGGGTCGCCTGCGTCTACAACGTCGCCGACAAGGCCACCGAGGAACTGGTCCGCGAGGCCGACGTCGAAGAGGGCTGCCGGGCCATCGGGTTCACGCTGGGCAGCCCCGGGCCGTCCCAACTCGGCGTCGTGGACGGCATCCTGGTCGACCGTGCCTTCGTCGAGGACCGGCAGCGCAACGCGCAGGAACTCGCCGAGGTCTCGGACGTCAATCCGCCCGCCCCGCACAACATCGCCAACGCCCTTGCCGCCGCTGCCCTCGCGCGCGCCTTCGGGGTGCCCGCCAAGGCCGTACGGGACGGGCTGCGGGCCTTCACGCCCGACGCGCACCGCATCGCGCACGTGGCCGATGTGGACGGTGTCGCGTACATCGACGACTCCAAGGCCACCAACACCCATGCGGCGGAAGCCTCGTTGGCGGCCTACGAGTCGATCGTGTGGATCGCCGGCGGGCTCGCCAAGGGCGCGACCTTCGACGAGTTGGTCGCCAAGTCGGCGAAGCGACTTCGGGGTGTGGTGCTGATCGGCGCCGATCGCGCGCTGATCGCCGAAGCCCTCGCGCGACACGCGCCGGAAGTACCCGTCGTCGACCTCGCCCGGACCGACACTGGGGCGATGCTCGCGGCTGTCCAGGAGGCACAGCGGCTCGCCGCCGCCGGCGACACGGTGCTGCTCGCCCCGGCCTGCGCCTCCATGGACATGTTCGCCAATTACACCAAGCGCGGTGACGCGTTCGCCCAGGCGGTTCGCGAACTCGGCGCCTGACCGATGTGAGCGGAGGCGCTGATGCCCAGTAGCCGTACCGGCCGGCCGCCCGTGCAGCAGCGGACCCCCAGACGTCCCGCAGCCGCCAGGACGGTCCGCGACAACCCCGTACGACGGCTGTACGGGAACGTGCGCCGGGCCTGGGACCGGCCGTTGACCGCCTACTACCTGATCGCCGGCGGCAGCGTGCTGATCACCGTGCTGGGTCTGGTGATGGTCTACTCGGCCTCCCAGATCACGGCGCTCCAACTCTCGCTGCCCGGCTCGTACTTCTTCCGCAAACAGTTCCTCGCGGCCTCCATCGGCGCGGTGCTGGCGCTGGCCGCCTCGCGGATGCCGGTCAAGCTGCACCGGGCGCTGGCCTATCCGATCCTCGCGGGCGCCGTCTTCATGATGGCGCTGGTGCAGTTGCCGGGGATAGGGATGTCGGTCAACGGCAACCGCAACTGGATCTCGCTCGGCGGCTCCTTCCAGATCCAGCCCAGCGAGTTCGGCAAGCTCGCCCTCGTCCTGTGGGGCGCCGATCTGCTCGCCCGCAAGCAGGACAAGGCGATGCTGTCCCAGTGGAAGCACATGCTGGTCCCGCTGGTGCCGGTCGCGTTCATGCTGCTCGGCCTGATCATGCTCGGCGGCGACATGGGTACGGCGATCATCCTCACCGCGATCCTGTTCGGTCTGCTGTGGCTGGCGGGAGCGCCGACCCGGCTCTTCGCGGGCGTGCTGTCGATCGCGGCCGTGATCGGTGTGATCCTCATCAAGACCAGCCCCAACCGGATGGCCCGGCTCGCCTGCATCGGTGCCACCGAGCCCAAGACCGGGGTCGCCGACTGCTGGCAGGCCGTGCACGGGATCTACGCGCTCGCATCCGGTGGGATCTTCGGCTCCGGGCTCGGCGCGAGTGTGGAGAAATGGGGTCAACTCCCCGAGGCCCACACCGACTTCATCTTCGCCGTCACCGGTGAGGAACTGGGTCTGGCGGGCACACTGTCGGTGCTCGCCCTCTTCGCGGCCCTAGGCTATGCGGGTATCCGCGTGGCCGGACGCACGGAGGACCCCTTCGTGAGGTATGCCGCGGGAGGCGTGACCACCTGGATCACCGCTCAGGCAGTGATCAACATCGGTGCGGTGCTCGGCCTGCTGCCGATCGCCGGCGTCCCGCTCCCGCTGTTCTCCTACGGGGGTTCCGCCCTGCTGCCGACCATGTTCGCCATCGGGTTGCTGATCGCCTTCGCGCGCGACGACCCCGCTGCGCGGGCGGCGCTTGCGATGCGGCAACCCCGCTTTGGTAGAAAACGGGGGGCCAGGGCACCCGGTTCCGGCCGGAGTTCCCGGAGATGGAACACGATGAGACGGCGTGCCTCGGCGGCACGTTCGTCCGGAGAGCGGTGAATTTCGGTGCATGTCGTACTCGCCGGTGGGGGGACCGCCGGCCACATCGAGCCGGCGCTCGCCCTCGCGGACGCCCTGCGCAGGCAGGACCCCACCGTGGGGATCACGGCCCTGGGCACGGAGCGCGGCCTTGAGACCCGTCTCGTACCCGAGCGGGGCTACGAACTCGCGCTGATCCCCGCCGTACCCCTGCCGCGCAAGCCCACCCCGGAACTGATCACCGTGCCGGGCCGGTTGCGCGGCACCATCAAGGCGGCCGAGCAGATCCTGGAGCGCACCAAGGCGGACTGTGTCGTCGGCTTCGGCGGCTATGTGGCGCTGCCCGGCTATCTCGCGGCCAAGCGCCTCGGGGTGCCGATCGTGATCCACGAGGCCAACGCCCGGCCCGGGTTGGCCAACAAGATCGGTTCGCGGTACGCGGCCAAGGTCGCCGTCTCGACGCCCGACAGCAAGCTGCGGGACGCCCGTTACATCGGCATCCCGCTGCGCCGCTCGATCGCCACCCTGGACCGCGCGGCCGTACGGCCGCAGGCCCGGGCCGCGTTCGGCCTCGACCCGAACCTGCCGACGCTGCTGGTCTCCGGCGGCTCGCAGGGCGCCCGGCACCTCAACGAGGTGGTCGAGCGGGTCGCGCCGTACCTCCAACAGGCCGGAATCCAGATCCTGCACGCGGTCGGCCCGAAGAACGAACTGCCGCAGGTGCACCAGATGCCGGGGATGCCCCCCTACATCCCGGTACCGTACGTGGACCGGATGGACCTCGCGTACGCCGCGGCCGACATGATGCTCTGCCGCGCGGGCGCGATGACCGTCGCCGAACTCTCCGCCGTCGGACTCCCGGCCGCCTACGTCCCGCTGCCCATCGGCAACGGCGAACAGCGGCTGAACGCCCAGCCGGTGGTCAAGGCCGGCGGCGGACTCCTGGTCGACGACGCGGAACTGACGCCCGAGTGGGTCCAGGGCAATGTCCTGCCCGTGCTCGCCGACCCGCACCGGCTGTACGAAATGTCGCGCGCGGCAAGCGAGTTCGGCCGCCGGGACGCCGACGACCTGCTCGTCGGCATGGTGTACGAGGCGATCGCCTCGCGGCACCGCTAGCCCTATGTGAGAGAGGCAGGGGATCGTGGCCGGACCGACGACCGCCGAGCGCGGTGAACGCCAACAGGAGTCGTCCGGCCCGCCCCTTGTCCGGCGCCTGGGTCCGCGACGCCTTCGTCTGATTGTCGTACTCGCCCTCGCCGCGGCCCTGTTGGGCGCCGCCGCGATCTGGCTGCTCTACGGCTCGCAGTGGCTGCGGGTGGAGAAGGTGTCGGTGTCCGGGACGAAGGTCCTGACGCCGGAACAGGTGCGCGAAGCCGCCGGCGTTCCGGTCGGCGGACCGCTCGTCTCTGTCGACACCGATGCGATCGAAGCCCGACTCCGCAGGAAATTGCCCCGAATTGACACCGTTGACGTGGTCCGTTCCTGGCCTCATGGAATCGGGCTGAAAGTGACCGAACGCAGCCCGGTCCTGGTGGAGAAAAAGGGCGGAAACTTCGTCGAAGTGGACGACGAGGGCGTACGGTTCGCCACCGTTTCCACGCCACCGAAGTCCGTTCCCACCCTCGAATTGACGCTCTCCCAATCGGGTTCGTCCGCGGCCGGCCTGCGCCGCTTCGGCGAGGCCCGACTCGTCCGCGAGGCGGTGCGCGTCGCAGGTGACATTCCGGCCGCCGTCGCGCGCGTCACCCAGGTCGTCAAAGTCCGTTCCTACGACGACATCTCACTCGAGTTGAGCGGCGGCCGTACCGTCGCATGGGGAAGCGGCGAGAAGGGCACAGCGAAGGCGCGTACGCTCACCGCTCTCATGAAAGCAGCTTCCGGGGCCCGGCACTTCGACGTAAGTGTTCCCACCGCCCCTGCGTCAGCCGGGAGTTGACGCACATTCGCGCAGGCCAGCACCCTGGTTGGGCAGCGCTACGGCTGATCACATAGGGTGAAAAGAAAAACGGGAGGTTCGGCGTGTTCGTTGAACGTGCGCCACTTGTCGACTTAGTGTCCTGTTCAGAAGACTTCAAGGAACGGACACACTGGTAACCCTAAACTTCAACGTTAGGGTTCGGGTCGGCGCTACGGACCGTCCCATTCGGCATCCGTCGTCGGGTCGCGGAACACCGCGACCGACGACACGTAACTCGAGGCGAGAGGCCTTCGACGTGGCAGCACCGCAGAACTACCTCGCAGTCATCAAAGTCATCGGTGTCGGCGGCGGTGGTGTCAATGCCATCAACCGGATGATCGAGGTCGGTCTCAAGGGCGTCGAGTTCATCGCCATCAACACCGACGCGCAGGCGCTGTTGATGAGCGACGCCGACGTCAAACTCGACGTCGGCCGCGAACTCACCCGCGGACTCGGCGCCGGCGCCAACCCGGCCGTCGGCCGCAAGGCCGCCGAGGATCATCGCGAGGAGATCGAGGAGGTCCTCAAGGGGGCCGACATGGTCTTCGTGACGGCCGGCGAGGGTGGCGGCACCGGTACCGGCGGCGCCCCCGTCGTGGCCAACATCGCGCGCTCTCTGGGCGCCCTCACCATCGGCGTGGTCACCCGCCCCTTCACCTTCGAAGGGCGGCGCCGGGCCAACCAGGCGGAGGACGGCATCGCCGAACTCCGCGAAGAGGTCGACACCCTCATCGTCATCCCGAACGACCGGCTGCTGTCCATCTCGGACCGCCAGGTCTCGGTCCTCGACGCCTTCAAGTCGGCGGACCAGGTCCTGCTCTCCGGTGTGCAGGGCATCACCGATCTCATCACCACGCCCGGTCTGATCAACCTCGACTTCGCCGACGTCAAGTCCGTGATGTCCGAGGCGGGTTCGGCCCTCATGGGCATCGGCTCGGCCCGCGGCGACGACCGCGCGGTGGCGGCGGCCGAGATGGCGATCTCCTCGCCGCTCCTCGAGGCCTCCATCGACGGCGCCCGCGGCGTCCTGCTGTCCATCTCCGGCGGCTCCGACCTCGGCCTGTTCGAGATCAACGAAGCGGCCCAACTGGTCAGCGAGGCCGCCCACCCCGAGGCCAACATCATCTTCGGCGCAGTCATCGACGACGCCCTCGGTGACGAGGTCCGGGTCACGGTCATCGCGGCCGGCTTCGACGGCGGCCAGCCGCCGACCCGCCGGGAGACCGGCTCGACCTCGGGCCGCCGCGAGGAGTCGACTCCGGTACGGCAGGCCGAGAGCCGGCCGTCCTTCGGGTCGCTCGGCAGCGTCAAGCCGAAGGAGGAGCCGGAGCCCGCGCCGGTGCCGGCCGCGGACCTTCCGGTCGCCCCGCCGGTCCCGCCGTCGCGGACCTACTCGGACAGCGCGGCCGAGGAGCTGGACGTACCGGACTTCCTGAAGTGATAGGACAGTTCGACACCGTGAGCGGCGCGCACTTCGCCTTCACCGACAGGTGGGGCGGGGTGAGCGCCGTTCCGTACGAGGAGCTCAACCTCGGCGGCGCGGTCGGCGACGACGCCGACGCGGTCCGTACGAATCGTGAACTGGCCGCCAAATCAATGGGCTTGGACCCGGCGCTGGTGGTCTGGATGAACCAGGTGCACGGCGCGGACGTGGCGGTCGTCGACGAGCCCTGGGGCTCCGCCGACATCCCCGCCGTGGACGCGGTCGTCACCGCCCGGCGCGGACTCGCCCTCGCCGTGCTGACCGCCGACTGCACGCCCGTCCTGCTCGCCGACCCGGTCGCCGGGATCGCGGGCGCGGCCCACGCCGGACGCCCGGGCATGGTCGCCGGGGTCGTCCCCGCCGCCGTACGGGCCATGGTGGAACTCGGCGCCGATCCCGCCCGGATCGTCGCCCGCACCGGACCCGCCGTCTGCGGCCGGTGCTACGAAGTGCCCGCGGACATGCGCGCCGACGTCGCCGCGGTGGAACCGGCGGCGTACGCCGAGACGAGTTGGGGCACTCCCGCGGTCGACGTGACCGCTGGCGCGCACGCGCAGCTCGACCGGCTCGGGGTGCGCGACCGGGAGCAGTCGCCGGTGTGCACCCGTGAATCGGGCGACCACTTCTCGTACCGCCGCGACCGTACGACCGGGCGGCTGGCGAGCTATGTCTGGCTGGACTGATCGGACATGACGGACCGTAAGGGCGAACTCGCCGTAAATCTGGCGAAAGTTGAAGAGCGCATCGCCGCCGCGTGCGCGGCGGCCGGGCGGAAGCGCGAAGAGGTGACCCTGATCGTGGTCACCAAGACCTATCCGGCGAGCGACGTACGAACGTTGGCCGAACTCGGTGTGCGTCATGTCGCCGAGAACCGGGACCAGGACGCGGCGCCGAAGGCGGCCGAATGCGCGGATCTGCCGCTGAGTTGGCACTTCGTCGGTCAGTTGCAGACCAACAAGGTGCGATCCGTGGTCGGTTACGCCGATGTCGTGCAGTCGGTCGACCGGGCCCGGCTCGTCACCGCGCTGTCGAAGGAGGCCGAGCGGTCCGGGCGCGAACTGGGCTGTCTCATCCAGGTCGCGCTCGCCCCGCCCGCTCACTCCCGCGTCGAGCGCGACCTGGATGAGACAGC
>NZ_JAENRY010000377.1 GCF_016612545.1 Streptomyces sp. MBT65
GTACAGCCCAACGCGCCCCGAACCGCTCCCGGCCACCCCTTCCTGATGCGCCCCTGCCGCCCGCCCCGCCAGTCTTAACGGAAGATTGACGCCCACCGGCCCTCCATCCATGGGCCCACGCGTCACTCTCCGCTTACGCTGGTGCCGCCGTCCGCGTGATGGCCACAGACCACACGCTGACCCGCAGCTCAGGAGCGCACCCATGGCCACCACCGAACACCCTCCTCCCAGTCGCCTGCGCGCCTGGATGCTGGAAGGGCTGGCCGACATGGGCAAGGGCGGGCAGCAGGCCACGCGGAGCGCGCCGGAACCAGAGGTGCACGTCCACCAGGGTCAGCGCTGGTGGCGGGTGATGTGTCTGACCGGTGTCGACTACTTCTCCACCCTCGGCTACCAGCCGGGCATCGCGGCCCTCGCGGCCGGACTGCTCTCGCCGGTCGCGACGATCGTGCTCGTGGTCGTCACCCTGGCCGGCGCCCTGCCGGTGTACCGAAGGGTGGCCGAGGAGAGTCCGCACGGCGAGGGCTCCATCGCGATGCTGGAGCGGCTGCTGTCGTTCTGGAAGGGCAAGCTGTTCGTCCTCACCCTGCTCGGGTTCGCGGCGACCGACTTCCTGATCACCATCACCCTGTCGGCGGCGGACGCCTCCACCCACCTCGTGGAGAACCCGCATCTGACGAGCACGCTGCACGACAAGCAGATGCTGATCACGCTCATCCTGGTCGCCCTGCTCGGCGCGGTGTTCCTCAAGGGCTTCCTGGAGGCGATCGGCGTCGCCGTCTACCTCGTGGCGGCCTACCTCAGCCTCAACGTCGTCGTCGTGATCGTCGGCATGTGGCACGTGGTCACCCACGGACACGTCGTCACCGACTGGAGCAGCGCGCTGACCACCGAGCACGGCAACGTCTTCGCGATGATCGGCGTCTCCCTGCTGGTCTTCCCGAAACTCGCGCTCGGCCTCTCCGGTTTCGAGACCGGCGTGGCCGTCATGCCGCACGTCGAGGGCGACGAGGACGACACCCACGACAACCCCAAGGGCCGTATCCGCGACACCAAGAAGCTGCTGACGACCGCCGCGCTCATCATGAGCGTGTTCCTGATCGCCACCAGCTTCATCACCACCGTGCTGATCCCGGAGAAGGAGTTCAAGGCCGGCGGCCAGGCCAACGGCCGCGCGCTCGCCTACCTCGCGCACGAGTACCTCGGCAACGCCTTCGGCACGGTCTACGACCTCTCCACCATCGCCATCCTCTGGTTCGCAGGCGCCTCCGCGATGGCCGGCCTGCTCAACCTGATGCCGCGCTATCTCCCCCGCTACGGCATGGCCCCGCACTGGGCCCGCGCCGTCCGCCCGATGGTGATCGTCTTCACCCTGGTCGCGTTCCTGGTCACGTGGATCTTCGACGCCAGCGTCGACGCGCAGGGCGGCGCCTACGCCACCGGCGTCCTGGTCCTGATGTCCTCGGCCGCGATCGCCGTGACCATCGCGGCCCGCCGCGCCCAGCAGCGCAACTGGACCGTCATCTTCGGCGTCGTCTCGGCGGTCCTCCTCTACGTCACCGTCGTGAACGTCATCGAGCGCCCCGACGGTGTGAAGATCGGCGCCTGCTTCATCGCCGGCATCATCCTGGTCTCCCTGCTGTCCCGGCTGGCCCGGGCCTTCGAACTCCGGGTCACCAGCGTGCAGTTGGACTCGATGGCGGAACGGTTCGTCCGCGACATGGCCAGCCGGAAGATCCGCTTCGTGGCCAACGAGCCCGACCGCCGCGACAAGGCCGAGTACCGGGACAAGATCGAGCAGATCCGCACCGACAACGACATCCCCGGCGAGGACTTCGTGTTCGTCGAGGTGACGGTCCTCGACGCCTCCGAGTTCGAGGCGGGCCTGACCGTACGCGGCGAGGTCCTGCACAACCGCTACCGGGTGCTGACCCTGGAGTCCTCGTCGATCCCGAACGCCCTGGCCGCGCTGATGCTGCACGTCCGCGACTCGACGGGCCGTATCCCGCACATCTACTTCGAGTGGACCGAGGGCAATCCGTTCGCCAACTTCCTCCGCTTCTTCCTCTTCGGCCAGGGCGAGGTCGCCCCGGTCACCCGCGAGGTGCTGCGCGAGGCGGAACCGGACCGCGCCCGACGCCCCCGCGTGCACACCGGCTGACCGTTGCGGACCGCTCGGGCCGACGTCACCGTAAGAGACACGACAAAATCCGGTCCCGCGGTGTAAGAGGCCCGTCAGCGGCCCGCACGCCGTGCTCGTAGCGGCCTACGGTCGGCCTCATGCGGCACAGCACCCCACCACCGGACCCGACCGGCGACCGCCACTGGCGCGGCGACGCCCGGCTGGCGACGGGCTGCGCGCTCGGCTTCCTCGGGCTGACGCTGCTGGTCGACTGGGACGCGGGCACCCTCACCCTGACCCGCGCGCTGCTGTGGCTGGCCATGTCGGCGACCCTCTTCGCCGTCCTGCTGCCGCACCGGGTCACCGCGGGCCCCGGCTGGCTCACCGTGGACAGCCCGCTGCTGAGGCGCACGGTGCACACGGACGCGCTGACCGTCGTACGACAGTACGGCGACGTCTCCGCGCGCCTGGTCCTGCGGGACGCGCACGGACACTGGCTCGAACTCGACCCCCGGGTGCTGGTCGCCAACCCCCTGCTCTGGCACGAGCTGGACACGGGCATACGGCGCTCGATGGAACGCGGCACGCTGCTCCAGGGCACCGATGTCCGGCGTCACCTGGGCCATCTGATCGACGACGAGACAGCGCGGTCGGTCCTCAGGGCGTCGGGGATTTCCTGACCACGCGCCGTGTCCGGCGGATCAGGACCTTCCCGAACCCCAACTGCCCGGCGATCTCTATCCGCAGCTCGACCGGGGCCCCCGCGTCACCGGGGCCTCGCGTCTTGACCTTGCTGTAGCTGAGCACCAGGTCGTCGGTGCTCACCACGATGCCCGGCGGGAGCAGCAGCCGCAGCGCACCGAGGTGCATGTCCAGGTCGATGCGGAGCGTGGCCTGGGTGATCACCGCCTGGGTGAAGTCGAGGGTCACATCGCCCAGACGTGACTGGATCTCCAGCCGGCGCGGCACCACCCAGCCGTCCCCGCGCCGCGTCGATCCGCCGTGCTGCTCGATGCGGGCGACGTCCTTCACCTCGACCTGGGTCGCGCCCGCCACCACCGGCAGGTCGGCCGTCAGGACCGCCAACTCCCCCAGCGTGCGGGCGGTCAGCGCCGCCTCGACGCGCTCGTCGAGTTCCTCGGCGGTCAGCCGTCCGTCGCCGGCCGCGCCGGTCAGCACGTCCACGACGCGGTCCCGGTCCGCATGCGAGGCCCGCAACCCGGTCGTGCTCGTCAGCTCACCCGACATACCCTCACCCCGATCGACGGCCTGCGCTATATCGCGTTATACCCCAGAGCCAACCCCCCGTCCACCGGTTACCGTTTCTGCCCCTAGGGTGGCGCGTATGCAGTCCTACACAATCGGCCAGGCGGCGCGGCTGCTCGGCGTGAGTCCGGACACCGCGCGCCGTTGGGCGGACGCGGGCCGGGTGACGACCCACCGCGACGAGGGCGGGCGCCGGCTCATCGACGGGGTCGATCTGGCCGCGTTCTCGGTCGAGTTGGCGAAGGCGGGCGAGGTCGAGGAGGACCCGTCCTACACCTCGGTCCGCAACGCGTTCCCCGGCATCGTCACCGCGATCAAGCTCGGCGATGTCGCGGCCCAGGTCGAGATCCAGTCGGGGCCGCACCGGCTGGTCTCCCTGCTGACCCGGGAGGCCGTCGAGGAACTCGGCCTGGAGGTCGGCATGGAGGCCACCGCCCGCGTGAAGTCGACGAACGTGCACATCGACCGCGTGTGAGGCGCACGGCGGCCCCGGCCGGTACTGACGGGGTCCGTCACTTGTTGACCGAGTAGGAGTGCGCGCCGGTTCCCGCCAACGCGCCCCCGTCCACGATCAGATACTCGTCCCGGATCGGCCGCCCCGCGAAGAACGCCTCCAGGATCTCCCGGGTGCCCGCCGCGTACCGGGCCTGCGCGGACAGCGAGGAACCGGAGATGTGCGGGGTCATCCCGTGGTGCGGCATGGTGCGCCACGGGTGGTCCGCCGGGGCGGGCTGCGGGAACCACACGTCACCGGCGTACCCCGCCAACTGCCCACTGCGCAGCGCCCGTTCGACGGCGTCCCGGTCGACGATCTTCGCCCGCGCGGTGTTGATGAGATACGCGCCGCGCTTCGTCTGCGCGAGCAGCTTGTCGCCGAACAGCCCCTCGGTCTCGGGGTGCAGCGGCGCGTTGACGGTCACGACGTCGCAGTGCGGCACCATGTCCTCGGCGCTCTCGTGCCAGGTCAGCCCCAACTCCCGCTCCACGTCCTGCGACAGCCGGTACCGGTCGGTGTAGTGCAGCTTCACGTCGAAGGGCGCGAGCCGTCGCAGCACCGCGAGCCCGATCCGCCCGGCGGCGACCGTGCCGACATGCATGCCTTCGAGATCGTACGAACGGGCCACGCAGTCCGCGATGTTCCAGCCGCCGTCGAGCACGACCTGGTGGGACGGCAGGTAGTTGCGCACGAGGGAGAGCGTCATCATCACGACGTGTTCGGCGACGCTGATGCTGTTGCAGTACGTCACCTCGGCGACCGTCACGCCGTGCGAGATCGCCGCGTCGAGGTCGACGTGGTCGGAGCCGATGCCGGCGGTGACCGCGAGCTTGAGGTTCTTCGCGGCGGCGATCCGCTCGGGGGTGAGGTACGCGGGCCAGAACGGCTGCGAGATCACGATGTCGGCGTCGACCAGTTCCCGGTCGAAGACCGAGCCCTCGCCGTCCTTGTCGGAGGTGACGACGAGGGTGTGCCCGGCGGCCTCCAGGTAGGCGCGCAGGCCGAGTTCACCGGAGACGCTGCCGAGGAGGTGGCCCGGGGTGAAGTCGACCGCCTCAGGGGTGGGAGTGGTCTGGCCGCCCGGGTAGTGGTCGATCACGGGCAGGTCGTCGCGGGCGTACGAGGTCGGGTATCCGTCGGTCGGGTCGTCGTACAGGACACAGAGAACCTTGGCCATGTCGCGGCTCCTCAACTCCATTGTCGGAAGAACTCCGTTGCGGGATGAACTCCCTTGCCGGAAGACGCACTTCACGATCCTCGGGGTGAATCGCCCTGGTCAAAGCGAACGTTGCTATGCCGGGATAGCCCGCGTCTATCAGCGGCTGTCGCCCAGGTAGGTGTGCAGGAGTTCGTCGAGCGCGTCGCGTACGCCGGCCCCCCGCGCCACCTTCAACAGGGCCTCCGCGAGCACGGACTGGGGTTCGGTGCGGGCGACGACCAGTCCGACCCGGGGACCGTGCGCGGGTCCGTTCAGCGGCACCACCCGCATGCCTTCCGGTACGTCGAACATGTGCAGCCAGGCGTGCGAGATCACGCTGGACCAACGGCCGCCGGGGAGCAGGGTGTAGAGCCCGGCGACGCTGTCCGACTCGATCGCCGGGGAGACCGTCGCGCCCTCGGCGGCGAAACACTCGTCGATGATGCGGCGGTTGCGCATCCGCGAGTTGAGCAGGCAGAGCGGAAGCGTGGCGGCTTGTGCCCAACTGGCCCGGGAAACCCCGGCAAGTGGCCCGTCGACGGGGGTCAGGAGGACGTACCGCTCCTCATAGAGCGGGAGTCGGCGGACGTTCTTCAGGCTGTCGTCGTCCAAGTAGGTCATCGCCGCGTCCAGTTCGAACTCGGCGAGCCCGTGCCGGATGTCGACGGACGCCAGCGACTCCAGGGCGACCCGGGCCCGGGGATGCCGTTCGCAGAACGGGGTGGTGAGGAGGGAGGCGGCGGGCAGCGCGGTCGGCACCACGCCGAGCCGCAGCGTGCCGGTCAGTCCGCCGCGCAGGGCGGACAACTCCTGGTGCAGGGCGTCCCGTTCGGCCAGGATGCGGTGCGCCCAGGCCAGCACCACCTCGCCCTCCGGGGTCAGCCCCTCGTACCGTCTGCCGCGCCGCACGATCGGTACGTCCAACTCGTGCTCCAGGCGCCGGATCGCGGCCGACAGGGAGGGCTGCGAGACGTAGCAGGCCGCCGCGGCGCGCGCGAAGTGCCGTTCACGGGCGAGCGCGACGAGGTACTCCAGCTGACGCAACAGCATCCCTGACCTCCCCTGTGCCGTGCAGGTTAGGCGCTGTCCGTCCGGCACAACAGGGCCGCCCACAGGTCGAGTCGGTCGTAGAGGCGGGAGAGGTCGCGGCCGGTGAAGTGCTCGATGCGTCCGATGCGGTAGTGCACGGAGTTGACATGCAGATGCAGGGCCTCCGCCGATCGCGCCCAGGAACCGTCGCAGGCGAGGAAGGTCTCCAGGGTCTCCAACAGGACGGCGTTGGACCGCAGTTCACCGAGAACGGCCCGGCTGTAGGCGGCCCGGACCTCGGCCGGAACACCGGTGAGCAGCGCGTCGAGCCCGGTGAGCGCCGAGGCATCGGTGAACGCCGACCCGTCCCGTGCGGTACTGCGCGCCGAGGCCAACGCGTAACGCGCCTGCGCCAACGCCCCGTTGAGCTCCCGCACGGACCCGACGGGCGCGCCGGTCCCGCCATAAAGCGGCACGCCCGCTTCACCACCGGCAACAAGCGCCCAGACCTCACGAAGCACATCGACATCCCCCCGGCTGACAACCGCGAACGCGGTACCGTCCGGCAACCGCCCCACGGCACCTACGCCAGGCACCAGCTCGTCAGCGCTCACGGCACCGGCCGCCGACCGCTCCCCAGCCCCGGTGACAGGGGTGCCACCCCGTGCCCGTCCCGCGCCAACCGTGCCGTCCGACGACCGGGGCGCCGCACCGCCACCCGACACCGCATCCCCTCCCGAGGCCTGCTCACCCGCCGCCGCGACGACGATGCCGTCCGGCGACCGTTCCCCAACACCCGCACCCGGAGCGCCGTCCCGCGACCGTCCCACCGCGTCCACGACGGCCGCGCCGTCTGTCGGCAAGCGCACTGCGCCCACGCCCGGCAACGCATCGACGATCGCGGTGCCGTCCGACACCCGACCACCCGCCTCCGCGACCGCCGCACCGTTCGACGACCGTCCCCCAGCCCCTGCACCCGCAGTACCGTCCAGCGCCCGCTCACCGACACCCGCGACGACCGCGCCGCCCGACGCCCCTTCCCCGCCTCCCGCAACCGGAG
>NZ_JAENRY010000378.1 GCF_016612545.1 Streptomyces sp. MBT65
TCCTTGAGCGGCGCGGAGAGCCCGACGGCGGTGCCGTACGGCGGGCTCTCCGCGCCGCTCAAGGACGGCGACTGTGTCACCGCCGACTGGCCCGGCGGGAAGCTCTTCCGGGGGACGCCACGGCTCGCCGTCGACCCCACCTGTCGGAACGCGGTGCCCGACGGGCAGGTGATGGCGTCCGTGTCCACCGCGTCGGCGGGCGAGGCGCGCAAGGTCGGGTCGGAGCGGTGTGCGGAGCGGACGCGGGCGGCCCGGGAGAAGCTGGCGGACGTGCGGAGCCTCGCGGTCGTCCCGACCGACGCGGGTTTCGCGGCCGCCGGGCGGCGCACCGTGTGTCTGGTGCTGGGCGCGCACGGGCCGGTCTACGGGCCGCTCGGCAGCCGGCGCGCGCTCGGGTCGGCGTTCGCGGACACGTCGACCATGCAGAAGCGGGACTGTCTGGACGTGCCCTCGGACCGGGCCGCGAGCCTGGTCTCCTGCACCGGGAAGCACGATCAGGTGGTGGTCGGGTTCACCCGCTTGGGCGCGGACGTCACGCTGGCCCAGGCCCGTACGCGGTCGGACGCGGCCTGTGCCCGCGATGTCCCGCCGGCCGACCACGGCTTCGATCCGTCGGTGTACGAGGCCGCCTCCTGGACCAGCCAAGGTCCGTGGAAGTCGGGCACACATTTCGTCGTGTGCGCCGTTCGGAAGCAGAACGGGGGCACCATGGAGGGGACCGAACCATGAGGAGGGTGTTGCGATGCCCGGTTCCACGAAGACCATGGGGGTGATCACCGTCGGCGGACTCGTGGTGGTGACGGCCTACACGGTGGCGCTCGGCAGTAACGGCTGGCTGTGGTTCGGCTGGGTCGTGCTCGGGCTGATCACTCTGGGGATGGTGGCCACGCGCAGCACCTGACGCCCGCTACTCGGCGCTCCGCCGACTGGCCGAGTGCACGCCCGGCTGGTACTTCGGCAGCCGGGCGGTGATCTTCATGCCCGCTCCTACGGCGGTCTCGATGACGAGGCCGTAGTCGTCGCCGTAGACCTGGCGGAGCCGGTCGTCGACGTTGGACAGGCCGATGCCGCCCGAGGGGCTGACCTCGCCCGCCAGGATGCGGCGCAGCAGGTCGGGGTCCATGCCGGTGCCGTCGTCCTCGATGACGACGAGCGCCTCGGCGCCGGCGTCCTGCGCGGTGATGCTGATGCGGCTCTTGTCGGCCTTGCCTTCGAGGCCGTGTTTCACGGCGTTCTCGACCAGGGGTTGCAGGCACAGGAACGGGAGCGCGACCGGGAGCACCTCGGGGGCGATCTGGAGCGTGACGGAGAGCCGTTCGCCGAAGCGGGCCCGGACGAGCGCCAAGTAGTGGTCGATGGCGTGGAGTTCATCCGCGAGGGTGGTGAAATCGCCGTGCCTGCGGAACGAGTAGCGGGTGAAGTCGGCGAATTCGAGGAGCAGTTCGCGGGCGCGCTCGGGGTCGGTGCGGACGAACGAGGCGATCACCGCGAGCGAGTTGAAGATGAAGTGCGGGGAGATCTGGGCCCGAAGTGCCTTGATCTCGGCCTCGATCAACCGGGTGCGGGACTGGTCCAGATCCGCCAACTCCAGTTGCACGGAGACCCAGCGGGCGACCTCTCCGGCGGCCCGGACGAGCACGGCCGACTCGCGCGGCGCGCAGGCGACCAGCGCGCCGTGGACCCGGTCGTCGACGGTGAGCGGGGCGACCACGGCCCAGCGCAACGGGCAGTCGGGAGCATCGCAGTTGAGCCGGAACGCCTCGCCGCGGCCGGTCTCCAGGGGGCCCGCGAGCCGTTCCATGATCTCGGCCCGGTGGTGGTCGCCGACGCCGTCCCAGGCGAGGACCTGTGTCTGGTCGGCCAGACAGAGCGCGTCGGTGCCGAGCAGCGTGCGCAGTCTCCGCGCCGAGCGGCGGGCCGTCTCGCCGGTGAGTCCGGCGCGCAGCGGGGGCGCTGCGAGGGAGGCGGTGTGCAGGGTCTGGAAGGTGGCGTGCTCGACGGGGGTGCCGAGTCCGCCGAGGCTCTCGGGGCGCGCGGTGCGCCGCCCGAGCCAGAAGCCGGCGGCGAGCAGCGGGAGCACGGCGACACAGAGACCGGCCAGGAATCCGCTCATGCGGCCGCCTCCGTACGGGAGTTGGGTGATCCGTTCACGAAGGTGGCAGCACCGTCCGTGGATGTCGTCACGCCTTCACCTCCGCCCGCAGCTCCTCCGGCAGATGGAACCTCGCCAGGATCGCCGCCGTGCCCGTCGGCACCCGGCCCGGGGTGGCCAGGGACACCAGCACCATGGTGAGGAAGCCCAGCGGTACCGACCAGAGCGCGGGCCAGGCCAGCAGGGCGTGCAGAGAGCCGGTGCCGGGGAAGCCCGCCATGGTCGCCGCCACCGCGACGAACGCCGAGCCGCCGCCCACCAGCATCCCGGCCGCCGCGCCGGGCGGGGTGAGCCGGGTCCACCAGATGCCGAGAACCAGCAACGGGCAGAAGGAGGAGGCCGACACGGCGAACGCGAGGCCCACGGCGTCGGCGACCGGCAGTCCGCCGACCAGGGCGCTCGCCACCAACGGGACGGCCATCGCGAGGACCGTGCCGAGTCTGAAGTGCCGTACCCCGCGCGACGGGAGGACGTCCTGGGTGAGGACCCCGGCCACGGCCATGGTCAGCCCCGAGGCGGTGGACAGGAACGCGGCGAAGGCGCCGCCCGCGACCAGCGCGCCGAGCAGATCGCCGCCGACGCCGCCGATCACGCGGTCGGGCAGCAGCAGGACGGCCGCGTCGGCGTCGCCGGTGAGGGTGAGTTCCGGGGTGTACAGGCGGCCGAGGGCGCCGTAGACGGGCGGGAGGAGGTAGAAGGCGCCGATCAGGCCGAGGACGGCGACCGTCGTGCGGCGGGCGGCGACGCCGTGCGGGCTGGTGTAGAAGCGGACGACGACGTGCGGGAGGCCCATGGTGCCGAGGAAGGTGGCGAGGATGAGGCCGTACGTCGCGTACAGCGGGCGTTCCTCGCGGCTCGCGGCCAGGGAGGTCGACATGCCGCCGTTGGTGCCGCGGTCGGCGACGGGGACGGTGGCGCCCTTGGCGAAGGTGAGACGGGTGCCGCGCTCGATGTGGTGGGTGCCTGCGGGGAGTTGGAGCTTCGTCGCGTCATGCGCGTGGCCGTCGACCTTACCGGTCACCGTGACCGTGAGGGGGTGGTCGAGCCGGAGGTCGAGTGTCTCGTCGACCCGAACTGCCCGCTGTTCGCGGAAGGTTGCCGGTTCCCCGAAGGCCTGCCGGGGTGCTCCGTCGCTCTGCCAGGCGAGGACCAGGAAGAGGGCGGGGACGAGCAGCGCGGTGAGCTTGAGCCAGTACTGGAAGGCCTGCACGAAGGTGATGCTGCGCATACCGCCGGCCGCGACCGTGGCGACCACCACGACCGCCACGATCAGTCCGCCGAGCGAGTCGGGCGCCCCGGTGAGGACGGTCAACGTCAGTCCCGCGCCCTGGAGTTGGGGCAGGAGATAGAGCCAGCCGACGCCTACGACGAAGGCCCCCGCGAGGCGTCGTACCGCGTGCGAGGCGAGGCGGGCCTCGGCGAAGTCGGGGAGGGTGTAGGCGCCGGAGCGGCGCAGCGGGGCGGCGACGAACAGCAGCAGGACCAGGTATCCGGCGGTGTAGCCGACCGGGTACCAGAGCATGTCCGGGCCCTGGACCAGGACCAGTCCCGCGATGCCGAGGAAGGAGGCGGCGGAGAGGTATTCGCCGCTGATGGCCGCCGCGTTGAGGCGGGGGCCGACGGTGCGGGAGGCGACGTAGAAGTCGGAGGTGGTGCGGGAGATGCGCAGGCCGAACGCGCCGACGAGGACCGTGGCCACGACGACGAGGGCGACCGCCGGTACGGCGTAGCTGGAGTTCATCGCTCTTCGTTCACCGGTCCTCGCTCATCGGTCCTCTACGAGGCGTACGAAGTCGCGTTCGTTGCGTTCGGCGCGGCGGACGTACCAGAGGGCGAGGAGGACGAGCGGGGCGTAGAGGCAGAAGCCGAGCACCAGCCATTCGAGGCGGTGGGAGTCGGGGGTCGCCGCGAACACCAGGGGCAGCGGGCCGACCAGGAGGACGAGGACCGCGAACACCACGAGGGCGGCGCGGAGTTGGGTGCGCATGAGGGAGCGGACGTAGGTGTGACCGAGGGTGGTCTGTTCGTCGATCTCGGTGCGGGGGCGGGAGTAGCCGGAGGCCCGCCGGGTGCGACGGGGTGGGCCGGTGACAACAACCCTGCGTTCGCTGGGGTCCTGAGGCATCGTCAGGACCTCCGCATCAGCAGGTCGCGCAGTTCGCGGGTGTGGCGGCGGCTGACCTGGAGTTCCTCGCCGCCGACCAGGACGCTCACCGTGCCCGCGTCCAGGCGGAGTTCGCCGATGTGGTGCAGGGCGACGAGGTGGCGGCGGTGGATGCGGACGAAGCCGCGCGAGCGCCAGCGGTCTTCGAGGGTGGAGACCGGGATGCGGACGAGGTGGCTGCCCTTGTCGGTGTGGAGGCGGGCGTAGTCGCCCTGGGCCTCGACGTGGGTGATGTCGTCGACGGCCACGAAGCGGGTGACACCGCCGAGTTCGACGGCGATGTGGTCGGGGTCGGGTTCGTGCACGGGTATCCGCGGTGCGGCGCCGCCGAGTTCGACGGCCCGGCGCACCGCCTCGGCGAGGCGTTCCTTCCGTACCGGCTTCAGCACATAGTCAACTGCCTTGAGATCGAAGGCCTGTACGGCGAAGTCCTCGTGCGCGGTGACGAACACGACGAGCGGCGGCTGCGCGAACCCCGTCAACAGCCGTGCCAGGTCGAGCCCGTCGAGGCCCGGCATCTGGATGTCGAGGAACACGACGTCGATGGCCTCCGGGCCGTCCGGGCCCGATTCCAGGGCCCTGTTGATACGGCGCAGCGCCTCGGTCGCGTCGCCCGCGCCCTCCGCGCTGCCGATGCGTGGATCGGCGTTCAGCAGGTACAGCAACTCCTCCAGCGAGGGGCGTTCGTCGTCGACGGCGAGGGCGCGCAGCATGAACGTGGAGTGTAGGAGGAATTCGTACGCCTGGACATGTGCCGGGCGTGGACGTTCGCGCTGGATACAGTGCGGACATGAACAGCAGGACCACCCCGTTCGACGAACTCGACCGGAAGATCATCACCGCGTTGATGGCGAACGCGCGGACCAGTTTCGCCGAGATCGGCGCGGCGGTCGGGCTGTCCGCGACGGCGGTGAAGCGGCGTGTGGACCGGCTGCGTGAGACGGGCGTGATCACCGGGTTCACGGCGACCGTGCAGCCGTCCGCGCTCGGGTGGCGCACGGAGGCGTACGTGGAGGTGTACTGCGAGGGTGCCGCGCCCCCCAGGCGGCTCGCGGAGGTGGTGCGCAACCATCCGGAGATCACCGCGGCGATGACGGTGACCGGGGGCGCGGACGCGCTGCTGCACGTGCGGGCCACCGATGTGGACCATTTCGAGGCGGTGCTGGAGCGGATCCGGCAGGAGCCGTTCATCCGGAAGACGATCAGCGTGATGGTGCTGTCCCACCTCCTCCCGGAAAGCCCGGAAGCGGGCGCCACCCACCCCGCGCCGGACGACGCATCAGACCTGCGCTGACGCGGGGAAAGACGCAGCATTCCTGCGCGGACACGCAGCCTTCATCGCTTGTCGCGCGTATTGGTCTCTTCCTACCGTGGTGTCAACCCCAGTCGACATCACAGGAAGCGGAGGAACCCCTCTGTGCCCGAGACCCGTGTGCGGCGCCGGCGGCGCTTTCTCGTCTGCGAACCCAGACACTTCGCCGTGCAGTACGCGATCAACCCCTGGATGCATCCCGACATCCAGGTGGACGTCGATCTCGCCCAGGAGCAGTGGCGGACGCTGATCGACACCTACCGCTCCCACGGCCACACCGTCGACACCGTGCCCCCGGCCCCCGGGCTCCCGGACATGGTCTTCGCCGCGAACTCGGCGGTCGTCGTCGAGGGCCGTGTCTTCGGCTCCCTCTTCCACGCGCCCGAGCGGCGCGCCGAGTCCGACCACTACGACATGTGGTTCAAGGCGGCGGGCTACGACGTCCACCGCCCCGAGTCGGTGAGCGAGGGCGAGGGCGACCTGATCCCGACCGGCCGTTACGTCCTGGCCGGCACCGGGTTCCGCACGACCCGCGAGGCCCATCGCGAGGTGCAGGAGTTCTTCGGCGTGCCGGTGATCAGCCTGACGCTGGTGGACCCGTACTTCTACCACCTGGACACGGCGCTGTTCGTCCTGGACGAGGACAACATCTGCTACTACCCGGAGGCGTTCTCGCCGGGCAGCCGGGAGGTGCTGGCGCGGCTGTTCCCGGACGCGGTGCTCGCGACCCGCGAGGACGCGATGACGTTCGGCCTCAACTCCGTCTCCGACGGCCTGCACGTCTTCATCGCGCCGCAGGCCGAGGCCCTGGCCGCGCGCCTCGCCGAACGCGGCTACGTCCCCGTCCCCGTCGACCTGTCGGAGTTCCACAAAGCCGGCGGCGGCATCAAGTGCTGCACCCAGGAGATCCGCTCATGACCGCACCCGCCAGTGCCCGTACGTCCGCCGACCTCATCCGCGCCGAGGAGCCGGTCCTCGCGCACAACTACCACCCGCTGCCCGTGGTGGTCGCCCGTGCCGAGGGCGCCTGGGTGGAGGACGTCGAGGGCCGCCGCTACCTCGACATGCTCGCGGGCTACTCGGCCCTCAACTTCGGCCACCGCCACCCGGTGTTGATCGAGGCGGCCCACCGCCAGCTCGACCAGCTGACGCTCACCTCGCGCGCCTTCCACAACGACAAGCTGGCCGAATTCGCGGAACGGCTCGCGGAGTTGACCGGCCTCGACATGGTGCTGCCGATGAACACCGGCGCGGAGGCGGTCGAGAGCGGGATCAAGGTGGCCCGCAAATGGGCCTACGACGTGAAGGGCGTCCCCGCCGACAAGGCGACCATCGTCGTCGCGGCGGAGAACTTCCACGGTCGTACGACGACGATCGTCAGCTTCTCCACCGACGAGTCGGCGCGGGCGGGCTTCGGTCCCTTCACGCCGGGCTTCCGGATCGTGCCGTACAACGACCTCGGGGCGCTGGAGGCGGCGGTCGACGAGACGACGGCGGCGGTGCTGATCGAGCCCATCCAGGGCGAGGCCGGCGTCATCATCCCGGACGCGGGCTATCTGGCCGGTGTGCGCGAACTCACCACCCGCAAGGGCTGCTTGTTCATCGCGGACGAGATCCAGTCGGGGCTCGGCCGCACCGGCCGCACGCTCGCCGTCGAGCACGAGGGCGTCGTCCCGGACGTGCTGCTGCTCGGCAAGGCGCTGGGCGGCGGGATCGTGCCGGTGTCGGCGGTGGTCGCGCGGCGCGAGGTGCTGGGGGTACTGCACCCGGGCGAGCACGGTTCGACGTTCGGCGGGAATCCGCTCGCCGCGGCGGTCGGCACGGCGGTCGTCGAGCTGCTGGAGACGGGTGAATTCCAGCGCAGGGCCACGGAGTTGGGCGTGGTGCTGCGGGACGGCCTGACCGACCTGGTCGGCAAGGGCGTGGTCGGCTTCCGCGCCCGCGGCCTCTGGGCGGGCGTCGACGTCGACCCGGCGATCGGCACCGGCCGCGAGATCAGCGAACGCCTCATGCGCGAGGGCGTCTTGGCCAAGGACACCCACGGCTCCACGATCCGCCTGGCCCCACCACTGACCATCACGGCGGACGAACTCCGGTCGGCAGTGGGCACGTTGGAGAAGGTGCTGACGCAAGGCGCGTGATACGGGAGGGGCGGGTCGGGCCGACACGGAAACGTCGGTCCGACCCACCCTCACCGGCTGCTACTTGGTGGCCTGAATGCCGGCGGTCCGCCAACTCGCTGCGGTCCGGGGCGAGCTACAGGAGGGTCGGTCCCGCCGGGCGCCTGCGGACGCGCCCGACTCCCCCGCAAAATCGGCTAGTTGTCCGCCGCGTTCAGCTTCGCAGGAGCGGGCGTGTCGGCCAGAGCGGCCTGCGCGAGGAGCCGAGGGCCCAGGCCCCAGGCCCCAGGCCCCAGGCCCCAGCCACGGTGACCTCGACTCGGGGGCGAGTTCTCCGCCTACGCGCCGACATCCCGGCCGAGCTAGGGGACAGCCGGGCCAGCCAGACCCCTACGCCCGACTCCCCCGCAGAATCCGCCAGTTGTCTGCCGCGTTCAGCTTCGCAGGAGCGGACGTGTCGGCCAGAGCAGCCCTGCCCAAGGAGCCGAGGGCCCAGGCCACGGTGACCTCGGCTCAGGGGGGCAGGTTCGCCGCCAACGCGCCTGCACCCGGACCGAGCTACAGGACGATCGGCCCGGCCGGACCCCCTACGCCCGCGCCCAACTCCCCCGCAGAATCAGCTAGTTGTCTGCCGCGTTCAGCTTCGCAGGAGCGCCGGTGTCGGCCAGGGCGGCCTGGGCGAGGAGGCGGCGGGCCAGGTCGCGGGCCTCGGCCACGGTGAGTGAGGCCCAGAGCCCGGGCTCGCCGCGTACGACAGGGCCCACGTCCAGGGTGACCCGGCTGATCGGTCGTTCCGGGAGCGCCAGCAGCAGTCGCTTCACCGCGACCTGCCGACCGCACGTGGTCACCAACGGCGCTTCACCTGACGGCGGGAGCGGCTCCTGCCCTGACCGATTCATCTCCTCCACGACCTTCCCTGAGTACCCGGCGAGGTATCAGGAGCAGCGCGGAACGGGCCCGGGTTGTTCCCGGCGACCGGCGACGGCACCCGTTCGGGCCGA